>JAJFUJ010000197.1 GCA_021372475.1 Chloroflexota bacterium
ACCGGGCGAATGCCCAGGTAAACCTGCCCGGCAGTCAGCATACGCAGCAAGGTATCCGGAGGCCGGCGGTCAAGCTGAGCGTGCAGTTCCATAATCGATAATGGTTTATTGCCGTTTGCCAAAAAGGTGCGAAACACTGCATCGACAATCGGCGTGTTCGCATCGATATAGCTAGGCTCGTTCATACAATGCGTCCTCAATGCCTGCCACAATCCATCCACGCACGTGACTTCACCCGTCTGCTCGTTGACCCAGTCTACTTGTTCGGTATCGTCGAGATCAGGGAACTCGGCCTGATGGCTGGGGCACAGCGCTTCGCGCACATAAAAACGAAAATCGAGTTGATTCTCCTGCCACCACTGCATATCGATATGAAACTTGTCATTTACCGTTGGCCGATGCCACTTTCCCATCATATCCTCCTACATGCGCCCGTATTGAATAACGGGATCCTTGACGGTATCACCGCGTGATGAAAGAGGACGCTCGTGCATCTCTGCGGGCGTTTGATAAACGGTTTTTTGGAGGGAAGGCTCCAGAGCCCAGAAACCACCACCTACCGGATCGTAACAAGCCCGGCGCGTGAGTTCTGCAAATACTGATACGGCGCTGTACCGTCGTATCAGGTTGACTGCGGAATATACGCTCTTGGCGTGAACTGACCCGCCCTTACTGAACTTTTTCACCAATTCCTCGAACACATGAAAGACGATGGTCGAGAGGGGCAGGCCGGATGATTCGGCCTCGCGCATCTGTGCAGCGATTGCCGCTGGTTCAGGCACATCGATCAGCATATTCCTATCGACCTTGACTTCCAGTGATATGCGCTGATTGCCGAGAGTTAGTACACCATCGCTGATACCGGCTGAACAAATAAACTCACTTTTCTTACCTTTGATCGGCGTAATACTGATTTGCCAGGTGAGAGGATCGGGTAATTGTGAAAGGCCAATCATCGCACCGATACATATACCTGCTTTCTTGTACCAATCAGATAATCCGCAGATATAAGCTTCTGCAGGGCACAACCAGGCATCGATTTTTTGGCCTGAACGGTTCTCGATCAATGTGATGGGTACATGGGTAGCACGGGTAGCCGGTAGAGCGCCGATAATACGCGGGCCTGCTGGCAAAGTGCCGCTGTAAAGATGCGGGAAGGATAGCTCAATATGTGTATCGCCAACTGTAGGCGCTGTTGCGGGCAGAAAATCGAGATCGTCGCCGATTTGTTCGACCAGCTCCAGCATAGTGGAGCCGATATACTCCCCGCCCGTGGTACGCTGCGCCGGCACAAGAATCTCTGGGCGGGCAAAGGCCGTCGCAGGCATCAAAGCCCGCAGATACCAGACCGGATTTTCGTCCAGTGAAACGTTTACAAAGCGATTATCGCGTCCCAGGGCGAGGTTGAGCGCAAAAAGCTGCGCCTCCAAGGATGCGGTGAGCTGCAGGTTCATATCGGCAAGTATTTCGCGCACAGCTACCGGGTGGTGATGCGTTGAATCGATTGATGCTTCCGCCAGGTTCAATACGTAATCGTTCATTTCCGGCAGCAGCTCGCGCAGGAACCATAGGTCGTCGAAAGTGACAAAATCATGGTTTTTCTGAAGGGCTACCTCCAGCTTCGCATTCACCAATTCGCGGTATGCATTGACAATGTCACTTTCTGAAAGCGAATCGTCGCCCTTGCCCAGCAATTCCTCCACTGGCCGGTTGAGCGGATGCGGGTAGGGAAAATCGCTGGCAAACTCGGCATCGGTCGAATCGGCGTCAAAGTGCACCTTGATTACATTGAAACCACCGTACCTGCGATTATGCCCTTCGCGCACCTCAATGACACGCCCAGTCTTGTAATCGCATTCCGTAAAAAGCAGCCTCTGCCCTGCTTGGTAACTGCCTAGCGGTTGGTAAACATTCCCGCTTTTGGCATGCAGAGTCGCGGCCTCACGCTCGCGCTGATAATGGCGCAGGATAATCGTAGATGAGAGGGCTTCAATCGCCAGGGGTCGGCTGGCTTCCAGGATCTGGCTAGCCGCCAAATCCAAGTCAGCATCGCTGACCTCGTATACATCGCGCCAGAATTCTTCTGTTTGCGTCTGTAATTTACCCGCGACCGCCATTTGCTCCTCCTAGCGATTATCAAAGCAAAAAAGTAATCAAGCTTCGAACGATGACGGTCGAAGCTTGGTAGTGGGCGAAACAGGGCTCGAACCCGTGACCTCTTCCTTGTAAGGGAAGCGCTCTCCCATCTGAGCTATTCGCCCAATTCACTAACGGGAGTTCGATTATAATACATTATTCAAGCACCGTCAATGTGAATACCGTTTTACAGTGTGAGATTCTAACATTTGCTATTGAGCATTGCTAATGGCCCTACATCACATCCGGTGCGGTCATGCCCATCAAATGCAGAGTGCGCGCCAACACAGTGCGGCAGGCAGCTACCAGCTTCAGACGCGCCAGAGTAATCTGCTCTGCTCCAGGTTCAGGATTTACCACACGGCAATCCCTGTAAAAAGTATGCAGGCTGGCGGCCAGCTCCTGGGCGTAATAAGCCAGATGATGCGGCGCCAGATGCTCGGCGGCAATCCGCACGACCTCGGGCAGCCGTATCATCCGTCGAATCAGCGCCTGTTCCGCCTCAGTAGTGAGCAGGCTTACATCGCCTTGCGAGTAATCAACATCGCCGGCGAAGCGCAGGATGGAGGATGTTCTGGCATGGGCATACTGTACATAATATACCGGATTCACTTCCGACTGTTCTTTAGCCAAATCGAGGTCAAAATCCATCTGTGAATCGGCGTCGCGCGCCAGCAGGAAAAAGCGCACAGCATCCGCACCAACTTCTTCCAGCACCTCGCGCAAGGTGATGATATCGCCGGTACGCTTTGAAAGCCGCACAACCTCACCGCCTCGTTTCAGGGTAACCAGTTGGTAAAGGATAATCGTCAGGCAGGATGGATCAAGCCCCAATGCCTGCATCATAGCCCGCATACGTGGCACATGCCCCTGGTGGTCGGCGCCCCACACATCGATGACGCGCTCGAAACCGCGTATGGCAAACTTGTTATAGTGGTAGGCGATGTCGGAAGCGAAATAGCCGGGCGTCCCATCCGAACGGATGACCACTTCGTCCTTGCCTCCGCCTAATTCAATAGCCTTGAACCACAGCGCGCCATCGTGCTTCTCAAGGTGGTTACCGTCGCGCAATATCGAGAGGGCGCGGTCATACGTGCCGTCGGAATAGAGTGTTGCTTCAGAGAACCAGCGGTCGTAGCGGATGCCCATAAATGCCAGATCGGCCTCTGCAGACGCAACGACTCGGCGCAAGCCTTCGGCACCCAGCTCGAGTACTGCCTTGTCATGTGGCGCTTGCAGGTATTTATCGCCAACTTGGCCAATGATATCGTTGGCCATATCGGCCATATATTGGCCCATATAGCCATCTTGAGGCAGCGGCACATCCCGGCCAAGCGCCTGCGCATAACGCGCATACAACGTTTCGCCGAATACCCGCACTCTGCTGCCGGCATCATTTACATAGTATTCGCGCTGCACGGCGTAGCCGGCAGCATCCAGCACGCGCGCGATGGCGTCGCCAAGGACGGCGTTACGCGCCGCGCCGATGTGCAGCGGGCCGGTTGGATTGGCGGAGACGAACTCCACCTGCACCCTTTGTCCGTTACCCAGATCGCAATTGCCAAAGGTATCCGCAGCAGCCATAATTGCGTCAACCTGGCGCGTCAACCACTCCGGATTATAGCGTAGGTTTATATAGCCCGGTTTCACAGCTTCCGCCTGACCGATAGCTTCTAACGTGGGCAGATGCTTGACCACCGTGGTAGCGATAACAATCGGCGCCAGATGCAGCATCCTGGCCAGTTGCATACAAAGCGGGGTGGCCAGATCACCCATCGTGTCCTGCTTGGGGCGTTCCAGGGGGATATCGGCCGGCATCTCGAATTTCGGCAGTTCTCCCGCATCACATGCAGTCTTCAGGGCACTGACTAGCGCCGCTTTGATATCGCTGTCAACAGTACTCACCTACTTCATCTCCATCCAGTTATTTCCGATTGCTGCATCCACCTTGACGGGCACACGCAGCGGTAAAGCGTTCTCCATCGTTTCCACGACTAGGCGTTTAGCGCGTTCCAGTTCACTAACAGGCACTTCCAGCACTAGTTCGTCATGGACTTGCAGCACCATACAGGCTTGCAGCCCCTCCTTTTTCAGCCGTGTATCCAGTTGAATCATGGCCAGCTTAATCATATCGGCCGCACTGCCTTGGATGGGCATATTGATTGCAGCCCGCTCCGCCTGTTGGCGTAGCATCGACGACCCTTCGCCGGTTGGTTTGGTCAGGATAGGAAAGTAGCGCCTTCTGCCGAGAATCGTTTCGACATAACCATTTGTGCGCGCGAACTGCTTGATTTCATCCAGATACTCTTTGATGCGCTTAAAGCGCCCGAAATAAGCTTCGATAAACTTGCTGGCGTCCTCTACCGAAAGATCGGTGCGCGCCGACAAGCCATAGTTGCCCATCCCGTACATCAAGCCAAAGTTAATCGTCTTGGCGAGCGCGCGTTGGCTGCTGGTCACTTCATCGAGCGCGATGCCAAAGATGGCCGCTGCCGTTGAAGCGTGCACGTCCTCGCCGCGCAAAAACGCGCCCACCATCTCGGGGTCCTCGGAGAGGTGTGCCAGCAGGCGCAACTCGATCTGTGAATAGTCACACGATAAAAGTAGGCAGCCTTCCGGCGCTACAAAGGCCGAGCGCACCTGTTTGCCCAATTCTGTTCGCACGGGGATATTCTGAAGGTTGGGGTCGCTGGAAGACAACCTGCCCGTGCTCGTCCCTGCCTGGTTAAACGAAGTGTGTATGCGGCCTGTCGCCGGATTAATCAGGCTGGGCAGGGCATCGAGATAGGTGCTCTTGAGCTTATCCATCTGCCGTTGGTCGAGGATGAGCTGCACTATCGGGTGAACCTGGCGCAGCTCCTCCATGACGGCGGCATCCGTCGAGTAACCGGTCTGCGTGCGTCTGCCGGTTTGCAGCTTGAGTTCGGTAAAGAGCACGTCCGCAAGCTGCTTGGACGAGTTAATATTAAACGGGTGTCCTGCGAGGTGGTAGATTTGCTGCGTCGTCTCGTCAAGCCGCTTGCGAAGCTCGCTGGACATACGCTGCAAAGCCACAGGATCTACCACCATGCCGTGCATCTCCATGCGGGTAAGCACCGGGATAAGCGGTATTTCCAGTTCCTCAAAGAGCTTGATTTGTTTACGCTCTTCCAATACAGGGCGCAGTTTATCGACCAGGCGCAAGGTCATGTCAGCATCGGCGCTGGCATACGGTGCCACTTCGCTGACGGGGATCATGTCCATCGTTTTCTGGTTTTTACCTTTGCCGATGAGCTCTTCTATCTGCGTCATCTCGACTCCGAGCTGCGTAAAGGCCTGGTTCTTTAATCCCAGGCCGCGTCCTTCGGGCTCCAGAAGCCAGGCCGCAATCATCGTGTCGAACGTGACGCCGGCGACCGGCAAGCCGTGCTGTGCGAGGACAATCATGTCGAAATCGGCGTTATGCATCGCTTTCGGCAACTTGGGGTCGGCCAGCAGAGGTCCCAGATACTTTATGACCAACTCTAGCTCTAGCAAGGTATCGCGGCCGAGCAGCGTGTCGTGGAAAATGGGCAGGTAATAGGCTTCGCCCGGGACGAATGCCAGCGATATCCCGACCAGCCTGGCGCGCATGGCATTGGTAGAACTCGTCTCGGTATCGAGAGCGAGCAGAGGCGCATGGCCAAGTTTCTCTGCCAGGTCGATCAGCTTGGCCTCGGTATCAACGATATGGTAATCACCAAGTGCGGGAGCCTTGGTTACCATGGACGTCGGCGTATCCGTGAATTGCAGTTGTCCTTGGATCGGCGTCTCAACCCGACCGCCGGGTATGCGTCCTACGAGTGATGTAAACCCAAACTCGCGCAGCAGCTTCATAACCGCCGACCTGTCGAAATCACCCCAGCGCGAGGCCTGGCTGAGCTTGATATCCGGCACATTGCGGTCGATGGCGACCAGCTTTTTGCTTTCGCAGGCAGCATCAGCTCCCCGTTCCAAAGCCAGACGCGTCCGTTCGGGTTTGATTTCATCGAGGTGTTTGTATACACCTTCAACGGAGCCGTATTCGGCCACCAGTTTGGCAGCGCCCTTTTCACCTACCCCAGCCACACCGGGTATGTTATCGGATGGATCGCCCTTTAACGCTTTATAATCCACCAGTTGGTCTGGTTTCAGGCCGTAGCGCTCTTGGATTCTGGTTTCATCGTAGAGTAAGGCATCGCCCATTCTTCCCTGAGGCGCCAACACATGTACCAGGGGTGTGATGAGTTGAAAGGTGTCGGTGTCGCCCGTAACGATAATCGTATCGAGATCCTCGGCTTCCGCCTGCCTGGCGAGGGTACCCAGGATATCGTCAGCTTCATAACCTTCTTTGGTATATGTGGGTATGCCCAGCGTCTCAACCAGTTCCTGGATGCGTTTGATCTGAACGCGCAAGTCGTCCGGCATCTTGGGACGGTTGGCTTTATACGCGGGGTACATCTCATGACGGAAGGTACGGCCGGCATCGAGCGTTAAGATGACATAATCCGGCGGGTAGTCATTGATAGCCTTCAGCAGCATACTGGCAAAACCGTAAATCGCATTAGTTGGTTCGCCGCTCGGGCTGGTTAAGGGTGAGATGGCATGATAAGCACGGTATGCAAGCGCATGGCCATCGATTAACAGCAATCGCTTTGGTTCTGCCATTTTAGTATTCTCCCATACTGATTATACACCAACGAGGTGTATCCGCAATCGCTCATTATCCTATACCTGGTAACGCTCGGTTGAGTTGTATTCGGAAACTGCTCCCGAAGCTAACAACTACACCGCCCGGCAGCTTTGTTCTAGAATGCTCAACAGAAGGGCCATTGCACTTAATACCCAAATATGGTATTCTTTAGCCTGGTTTAAGTTTGACTACGTTGGGTGCTTAGTCCCCTGGCATCTGCATTTCATTTCTGTCGGATAATCGTATAGACTGCTTAACAAGCCTAGTTCAGTTTCCCGCATTTATCGCACAGTAGCTACTCGCGAGGTACAATCTTGGCAATCACAGAACCTCAGACGGTCGACCTTGTTCGCATGCAGGACAAGCTGGGTTATCAATTTAAGGAACCAGCCCTTTTGATTCAGGCTCTGACACATCCTTCCTATGTGAATGAATTGCCAAACAACACAGAGGATGATAATCAGCGTCTCGAGTTCCTAGGAGACGCTATCCTTGGCTTTCTCGTAGGCGAGTGGTTATTCAATCGCTATCCTGGGGCACGTGAAGGTGAGTTGACCAGTCTGAGGGCTCATTTAGTACGCACAGAGAGCCTTGCAGGATTCGCGCGCGAGATGGCAGTCGGTCAATTTATGCGCTTTGGCAGGGGAGAACGGGTTAGCGGGGGCGCCAGGCGCGAAGCTAATCTGTGCGCTGCTTTTGAAGCCATAGTAGGCGCCGTATTCCTAGATTCGGACATGAACACCGCCCGTGCTTGGCTTTATACTCTGCTAGCCCCACGGGCTAAGGATATCGACGATCACCGCCGCACCCGCGACCCCAAAAGCCATCTGCAGGAGTTTGTCCAGGGGCGTTATAAAATAACCCCGACGTATTCGATTATCGCTTCAGAGGGACCCGACCATGCCAAGCAGTTCACCTCTGAGGTTAGTATAGATGGCCAACCGTGGGGGCGGGGGACCGGATTCTCGAAACAAGCAGCGGAACAATCGGCGGCGGCCGCCGCCCTCGCGCGTATTGATACAGAGGACCAGGCGGGATGAGGCTCAAGCGGCTTGAGCTGTACGGCTACAAGAGTTTTGCCTCCCGAACTGTCTTCGATTTCGATGGCGGTATTACAGCCATCGTGGGCCCTAACGGTTCTGGCAAGAGCAATATCGCCGATGCTGTCCGTTGGGTGATGGGCGAGCAGAGCTATACCAGCATGCGCGCCAAGACTACCGAAGATATGATATTTGCCGGCAGCAAGAATCGCGCTCGACTGGGCATGGCTGAGGTAATCCTTCTATTCGATAACACCACTCACTGGCTCCCGCTGGATTTCGACGAAGTTTCGGTGGGGCGCAGAGCTTTTCGCTCCGGCGAAAACGAGTATCTGCTAAACAACACCAAAGTGCGTTACCGCGATATCCTCGATTTATTCGGTGGGGCTGGGCTGGCCAAGAGCAACTATACCGTCATCGGCCAGGGCATGGTAGATGCGGTTCTGGCCCTACGACCGGAGGCTCGGCGAGGCTTGTTTGAAGAAGCCGCGGGGGTGACGCCGCAACTGCGCAAACGTGAAGAGACGCTCCAGCGTATCGCAGAAACCGAGCGCAACCTACAGCGCGTGGCTGATATCGCCCACGAGTTGGAACCTCGGGTGCGCACCTTGCAGCATCAGGCGGAACGCGCCCAGGAACAACTGATTCTGCGCCAGGACTTGCATGAGCTCCAACGGATTTGGTACGGCTTTCAGTGGCAAAACCTGGCAGCTCGTATCGAGCGGGCTGACCATTTAACTCGCGAACACCAATTGCAGCTCGATGAGCTCAGAAAAACATTACATAAGTGCGAAGAGCAGCACAATAAGTCGGCGGATGAGCTCGTTCATTTGCGGGAAGAGCTGGATGGTATTCGCCGGCAGCATACTGCAAGCCAGCGTGAGTTTGAATCGGTCACCAGGGAAGCAGCCGTATATGCGGAGCGCTTGCGCCTGTACGAAAGCCAAAATGAGAATCTGCGCCAGGAAATCAAGGCCCTGTCTACTCGCCGGGATGTCGTTCAAACGGAAGTCGAAAAAAGCTCCGTGGAGTTGGCGGATCAGGAGGCAGCTCTGCAGCAAAGTCAGGTTGAGCTTCAGGAAGCGAAACGCGAACAGGCGCAGGCTGAAGCGCTGCGTCGCGAGTTAACCCGCACTGTCGCGATGGAGCAGAACGCTGCCAACAAGCTGGTGGCGGCGCTTTCGGATATTGGCGCTCGTCTGGAACAAGCTGTTGAACGCTGCACCGTGCTGGAGAAGGGTATCGCAAGTAGTAAAAATAAAATCGATTCTTCACAGACTAGAGCTGTCGAGCTGAGAAACAGGCTGACTAGTTCGCGCGAACAGGAAGAGGACCTGCGGGTGAAACTATCGGCAGAGCAGTCAAAACATAAGCTGTTGGCTGAGGAGTTGCAGCACCTTCAGGAAAATGCGAGTACGTTCGAGCAGCAGCGCCGCCATCTGGAGGCAGATTTAGAGGCCCTGGTCGCTAAGCGCGAGATGCAAGCGCGCCTGCATCAGGAATTGTCCGGCTATCAACCTGGAGTGCGCGAGGTGCTCTCGCCGGAAGCAGGGTTATCTGGTCTGCTCGGGACGGCTGCCAGCTTGATGACCGTAACGAGCCAATACGAAGTAGCGATCGAGTCAGCGCTGGGACCGCGGCTACAGAATGTGGTCGCCGAGAAATGGGCAGACGCGGAAGCAGCTATCAATCACCTCAAGGCTACAGGGGGTGGGTGGGCAACCTTTCTGCCGCTGGATACCCTGCGCCCGCATGCGCAGGGCAAAGCCTGGCACGAGCCGGGAGTCGTGGGTATCGGCAGTGCCCTTGTAAAGTTTGATGAGCGGCTGCGCCCGGTGTATGAGCTGTTGCTCGGGACAGTGTTAGTTGTTGAGAACCTGGCCACAGCCAGGCGCCTGCTAAGCAACGCGCATGGCATCAGCCTGATCGTTACCCTGGGCGGCGAGACTGTTCAGCCGAGTGGCGCCTTGAGCGGCGGCATCAGGCGAAACAATGCCAATCTGCTGGCACAGGAACGGCAGTGGCGAGAGTTTCCTGCAAAAATCGCAGCCCTCGAAAAACAGTTAAAGATAGTGATGGAGCAGGCTGCGCAAGCTAATGACCAGGTAGCCTCAGCGAAAGCTAACTATGCGCAGGAGGATTCCGAGATAGCCCGCATACGCGCCGACTTGGATATGTTCCAAAACCAGCTAGCTGATTTGAGCAGGGAGGTTCGGGAAGCCGAAGCGGAAGTGGAATGGCAAACAACTCGCCAGAGGCGCGATATATCTGAACTCGATTCCCTTACGGCCAAAGAGGGCGAGCTGCGGAGCCGCCTGGCCGAATCGCAGCAAGGGCAGGTTGTTGTGCTGGAAAAGCTTCGGTTGGCCGACGAAAAGCTGGCGGAGCAGGACGACAGACCCAGGCAACGCCTTGCGGCGCTGGAAACCAGGGTCGCCGTGGTCCAACGAACTGTGCACAGCCAGCGGACCCTTATAAACAGCCATAAATCTTCGCTCGAACAGTTACAAGCGCAGATCCAGCAGAAAAACACGCAAAGCGTCACCCTGACGCAGTCACTGGCCGAACAGCAAGCCGGTTATACGAACGCTGTCAGCAAGCTGAATAAGCTGAACGCGGAGAAAACGGCTCTGGAAGCGCGGATTACGCCAACCGCGGCTAGAATAACCGAACTCGAACAGCACCAACAAGCGGATGAGCAAGAGCGAATTGCCTTGCAGAATAAAATCGCTGAGGCGACTTTGGCTCACGAGCGCGCTCTGCTGGAGCTGGGGCATCTGAAGGACGAGCAACACACGATGCAGCAGAACCTGGAAGGCGACCTTGGGCCTATTCTGCCGCGCACATCGGAGGCGCGGCAGTTGCGCCTGAACCTGGGCGGTGAAGTCGTGCTGCTCTCAGCCGTGCCCGTCATGCCTGCCGGGCTCGAAGAGCAAATCAAGGCCGTTAAAAGCTCCCTTAAGCGGCTTGGTGAAGTGAATCCCAATGCCCCCGCAGAATATGCCGAAGCCAACGATAGGCTTGAATTTCTGCATACCCAGGATGCCGACCTGCGTAATGCCATCGAGTCGCTGCATAAAGTAATCAAAGAGCTCGACCAGCTAATCGATACTGAGATGCAGCGAACTTTCAAACAGGTTCAGCGGGCATTCAAGGATTACTTTATCCTGTTGTTTAACGGAGGCAGCGCGGAGCTGCAGCTCACCGAGCCGGATAACTTTAGCGAGACGGGCATCGATATCAGCGTGCGCCCGCCCGGCAAACGCACGCAGAACCTCTCCTTACTCTCGGGCGGCGAAAGGGCGCTTACTGCGGTGGCTCTGCTATTTGCCCTGCTGCAGGCCAACCCTGTACCGTTTTGCTTCCTGGATGAAGTCGATGCTGCTCTCGATGAAGCAAATATCTTTCGTTTTCGCGACCTGCTCAAACGCCACGCGCTGGGCACCCAGTTCATAGTCATTACGCATAACCGCCGCACGATTGAGGCCGCTACGTCAATCTATGGAGTCGCGATGGGCGAACAAGGGGTATCACAGGTAATCTCGCTCAAAGTGAGCGAGGTGCCGGAGGAAGCCGCTCAGCCTGGCGCGGGGTAACTCAGATAGGGAGTGACAGCGGCGGGCAATTCAGGCAGCTCGCTGAGCGCGTTAATTCCCAGGTACTGCAAAAATTCGGATGTGGTGGCGTATAATACCGGGCGCCCTACCTGTTCGAGCCTGCCGACAGCCGCGACCAGCGAGCGGGTAATTAGACTGTGCAGAGCGCCTTCGCAGTTGACGCCCCGTAACGCTTCTATCTGTGCTCGCGTGATCGGCTGCTTGTAAGCGATGATTGCTAGGGTTTCCAGGGCGGCCGGCGAAAGCTTTGAGTTCTCCTCTACGCCAAGATAACGTTCGATCACTTTACTCGTATCCGGCGCCGTGGTAAGCTGAACGCGGTTGCCGGAACGCTGCAAGCGCAAACCATGCTCCATAAGTGCTTGTTCGAGTTGCCGCAAAGCGTTTTGAATTGAAGCAACATCGGTTTCCAGCAGTTGAGCAAGGTCTTGTTCATTCAACGGGCTGTCAGCCACGTAAAGCAGGGCTTCAATGGTTCGTCCCAGATCGGATAATACCACAGCGGTTCCCCTCAAGTTATTATTGATCGCCTGCCTGCTTCTATGCTTGGCAGGCTGCTCGCTTCAGCCGACCGCTCAAGTGCTGGTCTGGCCAAGTCGTACCATTGTGCCTGAGGTGTCTGCAGGCAGCGAGATTCAAGCCGAGATCGATGCCTTATCTGCTGAGCCAGGCCCGTTCACATTTATATGGCACGAAAATGAGGTGAACGGTTATTTGGCCGGGCTGCTGCCGGAGAAAAATACGTTGTTCCTCTGGTTCGAGCCAGGACAACTGTACTTGTATGCAAAAATAGAGCAATTTTGGGAATATCCGATACGTATGATGCTCGTTCCGCGGCTCGAAAGCGGCCGGCTAACTGTGGATATCCAACTGCTGCAATACGGCGAACATACCTTGAAACCGTGGCAAAAGGCGTTCGTTCAAGATATGCTTAACGATGTCATCCATGATACGCTGAACGGTCTCCAGTTTACCCAGGTTGACGTAGGTGAAGGCCGGCTCACCATCAGCGGGACGACCGACTAGCCCTCCTTGCTTTCAGATGCCGGCGTACTGCTGGACGGCGGGGTTGTAACCGGTTGGCCTTTTACCTCAGCAGCCGATGGCACACGCGGATATGGTTCCTGAGAGACGTGAATCGTCACCTTGTTGTGTATTTTCAAGCCCAACTGGGTCTCGACGATATTGCTGCATATCTGGGCTACCTGCTCAGTCAGGGTGACGATGTTGGCCTTTGGGCTGACATCGAGGTCCACGAAAACCTCAATATCCTTACCTCGGCTGACTACCTTGGGTTTGACGCTGCGCACCTCCGGCAGTTCGTCGATGTGAAACTCGAGCGTCTTGGCGATCGATTGAATGCCCAGCCAGGTATCGCTCTTGCCCTGAGTGTGTACGCGGGCAATGCGAAAATGCGCCCTGCGCACTTCGAGTACGAAAAGCAACAAGAGCACAAACAGGAAAATGGCTCCGCCGATTACCAGGTAGGTAAAGAAGCGGTTATCATATATCTGATCCTGCAGCACCTTGACGGTGGCTGCGGCATAGTTCAGCGTATCCATAGGGCGCACCAGGAAGAAAATAGACAAGGCGGCCAACGCAATGATGAGGATAATCATTACAACGCGGTTGAATATGTTCATGCTGTCTCTCCTCTGCAGTCTCCAACTCTACGACTATATTATACCCGCAATTCTATAAGCCGTCTATGCAAAAATCCGATAATTTAAGCTCGGTCGGCGGGCACCAGAATTGCAACACCATATGGCGCCAGGGTGATAGCCTCAGTAACGCCGACATTTGTAATCAAGTCCAGCATGTTCCCGGGTATAGGTGCCGAACGCTCCTCATCGGAATGGTTTAGTATATAAAGGAACGTGTCGTCCCCCCGAACGCGCCTGGCTACCTCGATGCCATCCGGCAAGTTGGCCAGGTAGTCTATGCCCGCGGTGCGCGCCAGCCATGCCATTAACGGAAGGAGCCCTGCTGAGTCGACCATC
The DNA here is from genome assembly GCA_021372475.1 of Chloroflexota bacterium. Taxonomy (GTDB): domain Bacteria; phylum Chloroflexota; class Anaerolineae; order UBA1429; family UBA1429; genus JAJFUJ01. Next base: position 13,484 of record JAJFUJ010000197.1, read on the forward strand.
GTCCCCAGATAGAATGTACTACCGCAGCCGCGGCGTGCTCTGGTAAGAGCCGGTTTACCGGCATAATAACCGCTGGCGTATCGAGCAAGCACCTCGGTAGAATCGGCGGGGGCCAGGATATCACACCAGGTGTGGCCGGTAAATCCTTCATGGACGGCATCCTTCAGGCAAGGTTCGAAGGCAATACTGCAGGCATTGTCTCGGCCGATGGCATCGTACTCTTCAACCTCAACGCCGCACAGTTCTGAGAGTAAACCCGGCAGCGGTAGGCCAACCACCCGGTTGGAGTCATCCTTAACACCGCTGCGTGCGCCAACCCACAGCGTACCACCCTGGCTGACATATTGCTTGAGATTATCAGCCCAGGCTTGCTTAACCAGATGAAGCACAGGTGCTACCACCAGCCGATACGGGGACAAGTCAGCCTCCGGCGGGACGATATCTACCGGGATGCCCAGGCGGTGCAAAGTGCGGAAATAGCTGCCGAAAAGTTCGTTGTAGCTTAGCCCCTGCGCTCCCGGCTGCAGGCGCAGCGCATAGATATCTCCATAGCTCAGGATCATCGCCGCTGCTTTGGGCGGCATCGCACCGCTCAATCGGTCGCCTATACGGGCGA
>JAJFUJ010000210.1 GCA_021372475.1 Chloroflexota bacterium
TTATTGCCTTGTGGGGGATTGGAGCAACGTGAAAAGCTTTAAACGGGCGAACTAGAAAAAACAACTTGTAGGTTAGGGGTATAGCATGACTGAGGCGGATTGCGAACGGATAGAAAAACAGATAGAGGCACTCTCGGAGACTGTGCATGCGCTACAGGTATCGACCGTCGAAAGACTTAAGAGCCTGGAGACGAAGGTCGAGAACGAGCGCAGCATGTGCCCATACCGGGAGGATATTGCAAGAGCAAGCAACAACACCCAACGTTTGGAACTGGTGGAAGCTAAGATCGAATCAGTGAAAGTCTCGTTGCACGAACTGGATATTGCGCTAGCACGGTCAAATGTAGCCGCGGGTGCAGCAGGGGGCGGTGTATTCAGTGTGGTTGGAGCCGTGGTATTTGCGATTGGGAAGACGGCTGGGTGGTGGTGAGAGAAACAGAAGACTATGGGAGGATTGGGTAGATGGGTGAGTTGATCGTATTGGGAGTGCCTGGAGCAGCTATTATAGTTGCGCTGGTGGAATTGGCTAAGCGATACGGCCTGGCGTCCCGCTGGTCAGTGCTATTGGCGGTGGGATTGGGGATCGGTTTGGCTGTGGTCTTGCAGCTCGCGGAGATACATCCGCAAGTAGCGGTGTGGGCGCAAGTGGTTCTGGGAGGCGTAATACTAGGACTGTCTGCCAGCGGGTTATATAGCGGCGGGAAGGCAATCACGTCGAAATAGACGACCTGGAGCAAGTCGCCTATAATTTAACTCGGGTGCTGAGTTTATGGTGGTTAGCGCCACTTTAACGACAGGGTTATGGTAAGACTGCCCGTTGGGGCACTCCCCGTAGCCCTGTCGAAACAAAAGGGTAACGCTATCCTAGTTTGGCTTCCTCGTAGCATGTTCGCTTGTACCAGTCCTCGTATGTTCTCCTTCACTTGTAAACATAGCGCCCTTGTATTCGGAAGCAATTCGCACTGGCACAAAGAGGTCAGTAGCTCGGGCCGGTAAAGAACCCTGCTTTACAGGCAGACTGTTCACCCTTACACTGTATAGAAAAAGCGCAATACACAAGACCGGATGGAAAGCGTCTATATCTAGGCGCATACTGAAGGTATTCTTTATACTTTAGTGCTGGTGTTTATTCGCTGACTTGCTATTTATGCGATGGCGTTATTGCAAACGCAGATACCAGGCTCCAGCCTTGATAAGGAGACATTCCTACGACCATATCAGAGCCCTCTCGGCGCCGAACGAACCAGTCACGCAGAGGTCGGGCATGCCGTGCAGCAGAGCAAGTAGTAATGATAGTTGTGTTGCTGATTTTGTTAGCACTCACTATGGTGCCCGTCATCAATATGATTATCCAGTCGCTGGATGGCAAAGGCCCCATCTATATGCGTTTTTGGATTAATTATTCTGATGGTTGGCGAGCGATGAAACGTTATATCGGCAATTCGCTCATAGTCTCAGTTAGTGCGATGGTAGGCGTGATTTTCTTCTCGTCCCTCTCGGGGTATGTATTTGCACGGCACAAGTTTCCTGGCAAGGAGTTTCTGTACCTGATGATCATCTCTTTACTGATGATCCCCAGCATTTTCACTCTGATACCATCATTTATGATTATCGTCGATCTCAATCTTATCGACACACGTTCGGCGCTGATCTTGCCCTGGATATCAAGCGGACAAGTGTTTGGCATCCTGGTCTGTCGCAGCTATTTTGAGGGTCTGCCGGAGGAAGTTTTCGAGGCAGCACGGATAGACGGCGCCAATGACTTAATATTGTATGCGCGTATCGCTGTGCCAATATCATGGCCAGTTTTGGCTACTGTGGCAATTATGAATCTTCTCAATACGTATAATGATTTTTTGTGGCCGTTGCTCGTAATTCGCAGCGAAGCCAAACAGGTAGTCTCGGTAGGTTTGCGGTATGTCGCCTCCGATTGGGGATCGCGTATGGCTGCTTATATGGTCGCTACCATTCCCCTGATCCTTATGTTCACCTTTGGTATGCGGTATTTTATCAAGGGTATCACCTCCGGCGCCCTTAAGGCTTAGAAGTTAGTGCTTTAATAGCCAAGCAAAGACAATGCGGACCCTGATGTATCGATGTTCGAGCCAAGTTGGCGACAGCATGCCCAGCGAGATAGCAAAATTGTAGGCAATTATCTCCGTCTGGATGGCAAGATTAGGCTTGGCCTCCCCGTTGAGGCGCCGAAGGTCATTTGCATACTCTAGATGACGAACGACTTACTCCCCGGCTGGCCTATTCACCATTTAACCACTATCAGCAATCCATATCTAGCGCCTACTCTTTTGTGCTGCCCTGACTGGCAGATATGCGCCCAACTCATTCCTTCGTATGCGACGATTCCGATTACCCGCGGATTGGTGTGAACTGTGGAGCCTGAGGCGGGGATCCCCGGGTGCCTGGCACCCTCAAACTGTACATACAGCCTAGTAATCAAGCGACGATAATTTTTGCTACGTCAGCTCCCCTACGCCTCACAGCAATAGCTATCAAGTAGGCATCCATAACCGGATATACGAATGCCTAGCCCATGCGCTCATATCGCACTACCAACATAGCCGCTCATCAGAATGACTTAACGACCTAACAGTCTCGGGCAATGCTGTATATCAGAAGGTGCTAACCAGGATACTTCAATTTGTACCACTTGACAGCTTATCAATATGCGATATAATTCTAATTAATCCTATATGAATTATTATTACTATATGAATTATATATTTCATGGCACCACATTGTTACAGGGAGCCACATAATCGGGGGCGCTCTTTTTCATGGATTGCCTGGCTCAAACAGCCTCATTAAGTAGGGGCATACCAGATGTATATGAGTCTGCGCTTTGTGGCACTCAAGGAGGTAAGATGATGAACTCAATACAGGTTAACCCGCGCACGCTTGCTTGCGCGCTGGAGGGTGACGAATCCTATATTCAGAATACGCTCGCTCATGAGAACTGTCCGCGCTAAGTCGCTCGTGTAAATCGCAAGATGGACGATGACTGTACGTTACCGAGATAGCGGTACTGGAGTTCAAACATATAGCCGACGTCACGCTGAGTGCAGCGATGCCGGCCACTCACTCGCTAAGGAGCTTATCATGAGCAGGATTTACGCAAGTATTACCGATACCATTGGTCACACCCCGTTGGTTAAACTCAACCGCATTTCACAAGGGTTACCGGCAGAGATCGTAGTCAAGATCGAAGCCCGCAACCCGGGAGGCAGCGTCAAGGATCGCATCGGTTTGAGTATGATCGAAGCGGCCGAACGTGAGGGCAAGATAACCCCCAACACAACCATCATCGAACCCACCAGCGGCAATACAGGCATCGCTCTGGCGCTGGTGGCAGCGGCCAAAGGTTACAAGCTTATTCTGGTGATGCCGGACACCTTCAGTTTGGAACGCCGCAAGCTGCTCAGAGGATACGGCGCTGAACTAGTGCTGACGTCCGGCGCAGAACGCATGCCCGGCGCCATCCGCAAGGCCAATGAACTCGCCCAGCAGATCCCCAATAGTTATGTCCCGCAGCAGTTCGAAAACCCGGCTAATCCTCGAGTGCACCGCGAAACGACGGCGCAGGAAATATGGGATGATACCGACGGCCGCGCCGATATCCTGGTCGCTGGTGTAGGCACGGGCGGCACAATAACCGGCGTGGCTGAGGTTTTCAAAGCACGTAAACCAGGATTCCAGGCCATCGCTGTAGAACCAACTACATCTCCGGTTCTCTCGGGAGGCCAAGCCGGCAGCCACAAGATACAAGGCATCGGAGCGGGATTTATACCCGCAGTATTGCGGCGAGATCTCCTGGATGAGATCATCCAGGTAACGGACGAGGATGCTCTAGCCACGGCAAGGCGCCTGGCCAAAGAGGAAGGTATCCTGGTTGGTATCTCGAGCGGAGCAGCTCTGGCCGCGGCGCTTAAGGTTGCTGCTCGCCCGGAGAACACTGGCAAACTCATCGTAGCTGTACTGCCAGATACGGGTGAGCGTTATCTCAGCACGGCGCTGTTTAATTTCGAGGTGTAGTGATGACGTTTGTTGACCAGGCTAAAGTCGATCGGCTCGAATACGCTGTGCAACGGTTAGGAAGCGCCGCCGTAGCTTTTTCAGGAGGCGCCGACAGCACGCTGCTGCTGGCTGTCTGCCTCAAAGTGTTGGGAAGCGAACACGTGCTAGCCGTTACAGCAGATTCACCGACCCTGCCTCGCAGTGAGTTAGCAGAAGCGCAGGCGCTTGCGCGCGAGTTGGGCGCGCAGCACTTGGTGATTGCCACACACGAGATGCGCGATGCGCGTTATGTATCCAATTCGCCCGACCGCTGCTATTACTGTAAACAGGAACTTTTTAATGATATGAGGCAGGCGGCGATAGGCCGTGGGTATCAACATTTGGTTTACGGGGCAACCGCAGATGACCTGGGCGATGTGCGGCCCGGTATGCAAGCTGCCCGCGAAGCAGAGGCTGTGGCTCCGCTATTGGAGGCCGGCTTTAGCAAGCGTGATGTCCGTGGGCTTTCACGCCAGATGAATCTGCGCACCTGGGATAAACCCTCCTCGGCTTGCTTATCGTCGCGTTTTGCCTACGGCACCGCACTGACTCTGGAAGGCTTGACGCGCGTTGAGCGGGCAGAGGATTACCTGCGCCGGCAACTTGGCTTTAGGCAGGTACGGGTTCGCGACCAGGGAACCGCAGCGCGCATTGAAGTGGAGGTAGATGCTTTAGCCAGGCTCATACAAAATCCTGAACGCAGCCAGATAGTCGGGGCGTTCAAGGCGTTTGGTTATACCTATGTTACTGTGAACCTGGAAGGATTCCGTAGTGGTAGTTTGAACGACGTCTTGCAGGTTGCGAACAAAGTAGCTACGGGTACAGCGACGGAGGAATGCTGAGAAGCTTTTATCTGCTAACGTCTGCCGGATGCGCTGCATCCGCCAACAGCCAGACTGTGAAACCGCAATCACGCGTGGAACCTGGTCAGATGAACGCTTTTTATGAAGGCGAGCGTGTACTTAGTATCGCCGCTTGCTCCGATGTACTGCAATGATACCGGGATGACCCGACACAGCGTTCACTATGCAGCATGCTGCTTCCTCGTTTTACCGTGGTTTCGTTGCCTGACTGTCTCATCTGGGAGCAGACGGCTGGATGTCAGACTGATATTGCGAGGGGGTATATAGCCACAAATGAAAGTAACATCCGAGCACGGCAGAGCTGCCATTGTTTTGTTCGAGTAAGAACGGCGCGACAGCCATTCACCAAAACATGATATGGAGAGCAAGTTATTATGGGATCAGAATATAGTGGATTCGATACCAAGGCACTGCATGCTGGATATACCCCCGATCCACAGACCGGGGCTCGCGCAGTGCCAATCTACCAGACCTCGAGCTATGTTTTCAAAGACACGGACCATGCGGCGCGGCTTTTTGGGCTGCAAGAGTTCGGCAACATCTATACCCGTATTATGAACCCTACTACGGATGTTCTCGAGCAGCGGGTGGCTGCCCTTGAAGGAGGAGTGGCCGGAGTAGCCTTCGCCAGCGGCATGGCAGCCATTGCCGCGGCTGTCAATACCCTGAGCACTGCCGGCGACGAGATCGTCTCGACCACACGCCTTTACGGTGGGACAGTGACCCTCTTTGAGAACACTTTATCGCGCCAGGGCATCAAGACCATATGGGTGGATAGCGATGAGGCCGACGCCTTCGCCAGGGCCATCACGCCCAAAACTAAACTTGTCTTTCTGGAGACAATTGGCAACCCAAAACTGACTATCCCGGATCTCGCTGGCATTGCCAGGGTTGCTCACGAGAAAGGTGTGCCGGTGGTAGTGGATAACACAACACCTTCGCCGGCTCTCTGGCGGCCAATCGAACATGGCGCGGATATAGTGATGCACAGCCTGACTAAATACCTGGGCGGCCATGGAAACTCTATCGGCGGTTTACTCGTCGATAGCGGAAGGTTTCCATGGGATAATGGGCGATACCCAGAGTTTGTTGATCCAGATCCCAGTTACCACGGCCTGCCGTTCTACAAGACTTTTGGCAATCTTTCCTTTGCTTTGCGTGCACGAGTAAAAATCCTGCGGGATACGGGCGCTTGCATTAGCCCATTTAACGCTTTCCTTGTCCTGCAGGGGATCGAGACGCTCTCGCTGCGGATGGCACGCCACTCGGAGAATGCACTGGCGGTGGCCAAGCACCTGAGCACCCATCCAAAGGTGGCCTGGGTGTTGTATCCGGGATTGCCAAGCCATCCCTCATACACCTTGGCGCAGCGTTACCTTCCGCAGGGAGCCAGCGGTCTCGTTGGTTTCGGCGTCAAAGGCGGCAAGGAGGCTGGGCGCAAGTTTATCAACAATCTAAAGTTGTTCAGCCATTTAGCGAATATCGGCGATGCCCGCAGCCTGGCAATTCATCCGGCCTCAACCACACATCAGCAACTGAGCGATGATGAACAGGTGCAGGCCGGCGTCACACCCGATTTTGTGCGCCTCTCAATCGGCATCGAGGCTTTGGAGGATATCCTTACCGATCTCGACCAGGCGCTAGCAAACCTCTAGGAGACTGTGACCCTTAGTCAAGTCAATGACTAAATGAGCGGCATACAACACTACAGATGAGCGAGTTGTGTTACAACAGGCAAATGCTGTTCGGCGGGATCAAATCCGCCGGACAGCAGCGTCTCCAGCACAGTCTGGTGACGAACGTCGGTCTTTGCATATTAGGCACGGTGACTACTGGAGCAGCTTTGACTGGCTAGAGTGGAACATCTGTGAATAATTGGCCACGTCTATTCATGCTGAGCATCCTGCAGCGCCAGGTATTGTATGATGAACAAGGCGCTCAAAGAAGTCGCAGAGGGTGCGTCTCCAGTAGGATGATAAACTTACTTATCGCTAACAGGACCGGTAGACCCGCGTATTTCCAACCTTGGCCGCATAGTGACCGTTTGATGAATACATCCCGGTTCCGCATCTATTTCATGGACTAGAATGCGTGTACTGATGCGGCCAAGGTCGTATTTGTTCTGCACCACCGTTGTGAGAGGCGGGGTGATACGAGATGCCATCGGGATATCGTCGTACCCAACTATTGAAAAATCCTCGGGTATTTTGAGACCATGTTCGTAAATTGCCGTCATTGCGGCAATCGCCAACAAATCGCCTGTACAGATAGCGGCTGTAACTGGTACTTCCTGATCCAGCAGCTTATTCATACCGATAAAGCCGCTCTCCATATCGCAACCCTCCTCGCTGATCCACGAGGCATTAAACTTGAGGTTGGCTTCGTATAATGCCTTCTTGTAGCCCATCAACAATGTCAATGGCATAATTCGTCGTTATGGATTCACAAGGCGGCAAGCCGAAGATAAATATACGTATTTCATTAAACATAATACCTTCCCCTAATGTTCTTTCGCCTAGCAGATCCCATCTACCAGCCGATTCTATATAGTATCTTAGCAATGTATGGCGAAGGCGGCCGTATGGGGCCTGGAGATAGAGTTATGCCCAAACGTCATTTGGCCAGACATTCGCGGCATAGCAAGTAGTTGGAAAATTGTTGACGCCAGGCTGGACAGAGATAAACGTAGTCCTAGGAGTGAGGTGAGTGTGAACCATAAGCTCGCCTTGCCGACATTTACCCAGGGCTACTTTTGTTAATAGCAGCAATACTGTTTGCTGGCTAGGCTTGTACAAAACACCGCAGCCGCCGGGTACTCGATGCTGTAACTAACATCCACCAGTGAGACCCAACCGCGGGAATCGACCATAGATATATAACCAGTTTTGGGGAGGAGTGCGACGGTCACCCCATGTATTGGCCGCCGTTTATGTCGATGATTTGGCCAGTAATATAATCGGATAGTGAGCTAACCAGGAAAAGTACGGTCTTGGCCGTATCCATGGGGTCTCCTAACCTGCCTAGGGGGATTGGCGCGATGAAGCGCTCCTCCCGCCCCGCTAGCTGGGTCTTAACTGGCGTTGTCTCGGTAAAGCCTGGCGCCACCGTGTTCACGTTAATGCCATATGGCCCCAGCTCTTTAGCCAGGGTTTTGGTGAAGGCAATCAACCCCGCTTTGGATGCCGCATAGTGTATGCCCACCTCAATGCCGCCTACGCGGGCTGCCATCGAGGAAAAGTTGACGATTCTGCCATATCGGCGCTCTTTCATCTGTTCCACGAACTGGCGGCAAACGAGGAACGGCCCCCGTAAATTGACGCTTAACACTTTGTCCCACTCTTCGATAGTGATGCCGTTAATGCCTCGCTTAAAAGAGATGATTCCTGCGTTATTAACCAGGATATCGACCCCGCCGAACGCAGATAGCACAGTCTGCGCCATATCTTCCACCTGCTTGGGATCGGACACATCACAACGTACCGCCAGCCCTCCGGCCAGTGGCGCGACAGTCTCGTTAGCGCCGTCCAGGTCGATATCACATACCGCGACACGTGCGCCGGAATTACCAAGCAATTGAGCACACACTCGGCCAATGCCCGCCGCGCCGCCGGTGATGAGCGCATTTTTACCTTGCAAAGCGATTTCCATGAGCCTCTTCCTAAGATCATATTAAGAAACTGAACTATTTCCTCTCTACCACTCCTCAGGTTAACCTGTAAAACGCGTTCGCATTGGTGCAGAATACCTTGAGCAGTTCGTCCTCTGAGCAGCCGGATAGCGCCCACTCGAGCGTCTCAACCCAGCGTACCCATGGGCTGGCCTGCAGTACGACAGGAAAGTCCCCGCCGAACATCACCCGCTCAAAGCCAAAGGCATTGATCACATGATCGATAAAGGGTCTCAAATCATCGCGCGTCCAATTATCGTGGTCCGCTTCGGTCGCCAGGCCGGACATCTTGCACCATACGTTCGGGAAGCTAGCCAACGTGCTCAACTGCTTCTTCCATGGCTGAAGGAAATGATGCTTGATATCGGGCTTGCCGATATGGTCCAGGATGAAGCGCACATCGGGGCATTGGCGCACTAATTCGATGGTGTTGGCCAATTGAAGATGCATGACGCAGATATCAAAGCTCAGGCCATAATCAGGAAGCGCCTGGACCCCTTTCACGAATCCTGGGCGCAGGCAAAACGCGATGTCAGGTTCGAACTGGATAATCCGGCGTATGCCTTTTACCAGGCTGTTCTGCGCCAATTGTTCCAGTTCACCGCGGACGGCGTCGCCGTTCTCAAGGGGCGCCCACGAGACGATCCCCTGAAGCCGGTGATCCTGCTCCGCCAGTGCGGTGACCCAGGCCGTCTCCTCGCGGTATTGTGCAAAATCGGCCTCCGCTTGAATAAATACCATCTTTTCGACAGCAACCGGGGCGCAAGCCCTGTCATAGTCTGCCAATAAATACGGCTTGTTCAACAAGGGAATAGGCTGCAGCCATGGGTAGCTTAGCAGCGCTGGATCCCAGACATGCAGATGCGTATCGACAATCGGGAATTTGGGCATTCGTTACCTCCCCTCTCCGCAATGACCTAAATCGGCAATGGCTATATTGGCTGGCCTGTTGAATATACTATTTGGATCCGGCGATTACTGTCGTTTTGCCTAACCCCTCAGGCCCCATGCCCTGGTAACCACCATCTACTGCCAAATCGGTCGCAGTGATGAACGAGGCATCATCACTCAAAAGAAAGAGCGTAGGGCCTGCACATTCGATTGGCTCGCCGCAGCGCCTGAGCATGTGATACTCGCCCCAGATGGGATCCCACTTCTCACGGCCGCCGCCGTCCTGGTTGGCTGCTTTGAGTACCTCGCGCGTCCAGATCCAGCCGGGGCTGACGCTGTTTACCCTGATACCATAAGGCGCCAGGTCCAAGGCCATGCATTTGGTCAGATTGTGCACCGCCCCCTTTGCGGCGTTATATGTCCAGCGATGCGGCTGGGCGATAAATGCCGAGATACTCGACATGTTTACAATCGCTCCGCCGCCCTGCTTGTGCATCGGCTCCGTCACGAGAGATGCCATCGTAGCATAGCCAACCGGCCCAACCATAAACGTGCGCTCCCAATCCTCACGTGTAGCATCGAGAGCCTTGGCGGTGAAGGAAAAGGCATTGTTCACCAGGTAGTTGACCTTGCCCCACTTTTCAAGGGTCGCGGCAACGATATGCCGGCAGAATGCCTCCTCGCACATATCGCCTCGAAGAAAAAGGACATCATGATGTTGTGCCTCAAGTTCCTTCGCTGTCGCCTCCCCGAGCTCGCTGATGCCAGAGAAGGCGACGGACGCGCCTTCTCTACACAATTCCTCGACGATTGCCCGCCCGATTCCAGAAGATCCTCCGGTTACGATGGCTACCTTGCCAAGAAAACGATCCCTGATAGCAATTCTAGAGTCCATACTCTTTCCCCTTGTGTTTTGGTTGTAGGCAGGATACAGTTGCCGCTAAGGTAACGCGGGTTTCCCCCAGTCAGGTTACCGTTTCGCTGCAGCCCTTGGTATCCAAAGGATATGTGCTGAATATAGACTCAATTCATACACACTGTAAAGCTGTTTGAGCTGATGAAAATGCGCCGATTGCATCAGGTAAGCGATACTTTTGCCTGGCCAGCGGCTAGCCTAGTAAGCTAAAGACGGGCTGGTCTATTCCGGCAGCCAAACAAGCGCCCGATTTAATGACGGCTCCGTTCATGCTTCAGCATTTGTAGAGATAACCTTCAGGCCTCGGTAGCAGCGTTGAGCATGCGAGATACCAACTCACCTTGAGCCGTAAACTGGTCTATTCCCTTGCCGGCCCAAGCCATCGGCAGCGCCCATATAACCAGGTTCGAATAGTAGTCATCGCCCCATACGGGCAAACCGGTTTCCGAGCTGATTAGGCAGCGTTGGTTCCAGGGTGAGCACGTCTTGAGTGCAATGGCTTCATATAGTCGCCTGGCGATCTCCATGCCAACATCCTGTCGGCCGTGGTACATAAAGGTCATCGCTGCACATAGACTTTCACCGACGAAAGTATGCCATCCAAAATCGTTATCAACGCTGTAGCCAGAATTATAGCGAGTCCCGTCGGGAGAGGCGCCGTTCACCACACCGTAGGATGTAGCAGCCATATTCCAGCGTTCGACGGCTGCCAGAGCGGACTGTACTTTGGCCTCAGGAAGCACATCGGGCAGGCCGAGCACGCCGACACACCACTCGCCCATCAACTGGTTAGCCAACGATACATCGCTGATTCCCTGGTTGCCGGAATCGTTCCATAACCGATAGTAGGTTCCCGTCCATAACTTGCTCTGATAGGCGCTTTGGCCGCGCTGCAGCCATTCACTACACTCTTTTGAAAAGGCCTTGTCGCCCATCTCGTCGGCCATAGCGCGTCCGCAGGTTAGTGTCGCGAGCCAGGTGCCCGCCACATAAGCGGATGTCCCCCACCAGGGCCATATATCATAGAACTGGTTAGCTGGCCAGTTCTCGCCTGGGCCGACATGAGCCTGTTCATTGACCAGCCCGTCATTATCGTCATCCAGGGAGAATTGGTAGCGAATTGCCTTCTTGGCGGATTCATACAAGTAGGCCAACTGGTTGCGGTCGTGTGTCCGCTCGAACAAACGGTATACCATTTGCGCATACTGGCCCGAGTTTAGCGGGTGCTGGCAGTGGTACCTTGGGTCGCGCATAGAGGTGCCCATGCCGTAAGAAAACGGCACCTCGCCATCCTCGATCTGAAAGTGCTTGAATGCATTCAGCGTCGTGAACTCTAGCTCAGGGAAGAAAAAGAGCAGGGGAAAGTGCCCGTGCATCCTGCAGACCATGGTTTCGGTAATGGGGCAGCCCGTATGGCTCTCGTTGTGCGTAAACCACCCATTCTCCTGCCACCACTCGTCCTTGCGCGTATGTGCTATCCACACCGTATTCTTGGCCAGGCTGTAGAACGCCTGGACCAGGGCATCGCGCAGCCAACCTGGCAGATCAGACTTGTAGATCTCGGTTTGCCAGGCCAGTACGCGAGCAAGCAGCGAATCATAATGCCCCAGCACATATGCTGCTACGGCATCGGCGCCGCTGAAGCGTGCACCGTAGCGGTGCACATGGGCTTCATTCCCTTTGTCACGCCAGTAAGGGAAGTACCAGGCAAGGACCAGCCGGCAACGCTGCGATGCGCCAGGCGCAAGAGTGGC
>JAJFUJ010000221.1 GCA_021372475.1 Chloroflexota bacterium
CAAGCATTCGATTAAATCCCAGTACCGCGCTGCGCTCATGATGCTGCGCCAGGCCGTCGAAGGCTGCCCCGACGCGCTGTGGTGCGATGCATCCTACAAAAATACCGTCTGGAATATCGCCTACCACACCCTCTTTTATACACATCTTTACCTTAGTCCTTCGGAAGAAGCTTTCGAGGCTTGGGAGCTCCACCGCAATCATTACCACGAGTTCGGCGCCTGGCCGGAGCCATACAGCCGCGAGCAGGTGCTCGCCTATCTCACTTTCTGTCTCGGGCAAGTCGATGTGCAGGTCGATGCTTGCAACCTGGAGGCGTCTTCAGGCTTCTCGTGGCTGCCGTTCAGCAGGTTCGAACTGCATCTCTACAATATCCGCCACATTATGCTGCATACCGGTGAACTGGCCGAGCGCCTGGGAGGGAAGGAAGCCTTCGCCTTTGAATGGATAGCCCGCCAAGCCGATTAACCTAGCGCCAACCCGCCGCGCACCATCTGGAAAGAGGTTCTGTCCTTTTGCTTGCCTTCTAGATGTCCGCGCGTGAGGGCACGCGCAGCGTGCCCATTCCGGCGCAGGCCGGGATCCACTATTAATCTGGGAAATAGTGGAATATATCATATAATAATAAGAATAAAAGCAAGATTCGGTTGGATTCCTGCTTGCGCGGGAAGGCTATGCGAGTTCACGGCCCTGTCTTTTCAGATACTACGATGCCTCCAACCGGATACTTTTCCCCGCACCCTCGATTTGCACGTTTGTGCGGTTCAGCTATGGTATTCTGTGTCATAGTGGGATAGGGGAGTATGAAGCGACCAACCATCACGCTTGAGCGGCAAATGCAGGTCATCGACCGTCTCAAGAGCGAGGCTGTTCCTAACCTTGATTATATGCTGCTTATCGTGCTCTCATGCAGCATCGCCACCCTGGGATTGATAACCGATTCGGCAGCGGTTATCATCGGCGCTATGCTCGTGGCTCCCCTGATGTCCCCGATTCTCGGCTTTGCATTGGCCTCATTGCTGGGGGATAGCCGCATGCTGCTCAACAGCCTGCTTTCGATGCTGCTGGGCATCGTACTCTCCGTGCTCCTCTCTGCCGGTTGGACGTACCTAGCCATTCACTCGCCTTTCCTGATTTTTAACGACCTTCCGCAACAGGTGATGCTGCGTACGCGTCCCTCGCCGTTTGACCTTGTCATTGGCCTGGCCGGCGGAATCGCCGTGGCCTATGCGTTAGCGCAGCCGCAGATCTCAGCAGCGTTGCCGGGTGTGGCTATCGCCACTGCATTGATGCCGCCGCTGTGCGTGGTCGGTATCAGCCTGGCCACCGGCCACTTTAAGGAGGCTTACGGCGCTTCGCTGCTCTATATCACCAACATGGCATCTATCTCGTTCGGCGGAATCGTGGTCTTTCTGCTGCTTGGCTTCCAAAAGCGCCGTCAGGTGCACCGCAGGCCTTTCCCACTGGCGCTGGTCGTGTTGGCTGTATTGGTGCTGCTGGTGACGGTACCGCTGACCATTTCCTCTATCCAGTACGTACACGAGCGGCGCTTGTATGACGATGCCTATGAAATCACCATGCAATATCTCGATGAGCTGCCAAAAACCGACCTGGTGAGCCTGGAGGTAACCGGAGATGGCGAACCCGAGCTATCCATCGTCATCACCATCCGGGCGTCGTACTCACTGAGTTACCAGCAGGCGACTGAACTCCAAAGCGCCATTGCCACCCGGCTCCAGCGGCCAATAGCTATGGAGCTGGAGGTAATCCCCTTGACCAGGCTTGATCCCAAGATCCCGCCAACGCTGACACCCACGGCAACGCCCACCGCCACGCCGACGCCGACACCCACGGCTACAGCCACGGCGACCTATACGCCGACCAATTCGCCGACGCCCACCAGTACGTTCACACCGACTATTACGCCAACCCCTACCGATACGGCGACGCCGACGGCTACCTCGACCCCCTCGATTACACCTACACCTTCACAGACGCCGCTGCTTTTGAGGCCGCTCTCTTGAGGTTGTATCCTGTCGATACATGCGTAGGTGATTCGGGCTTTTCCCCTGCGCTTGGAGGATGCCTGTCCTCCGCCTTGTGCTGCCGCCCTACCTGAAGTATAACGTTTATACGCGATAAGCATTCACAAGGCGGCGTTTACCTGGGGAGCATACGTTTATATGGATCAGCGACCCAGCATTGATATAGACAGATCGGAGAGTTATGAAGCTCAAGCCCATCCTGCGCATCTGGCTGCCGCTAGCCGTGCTGGCGGTGGCTTTCGCTCTTCTGGCATATGCTTTGGCGCAGCAGGTGCTGCGCCAGAACGCCAACGACCCGCAGGTGCAGCTCGCACGCGATACGGCGGCCGCTCTGGCGGAGGGAGCACAGCCGTACACCCTGCTGCCAGCCCAGGTCAACCTCTCGCGCAGCCTGGCGCCCTTTGTGCAGGTGTACGATGCCGCTGGACGGCTTACGGCGGGCTCGGGCTTGCTGGACGGCCTGCCGCCGCGCATACCCCAGGGTGTGCTGGAGGTCGCCCGCGCTCAGGGTGAGAACCGCGTCACCTGGGAGCCGGCGCCCGGCGCGCGCTTTGCCGCGGTGGTGGCGAGCGTGCAGGGCGGCGATGGCGGATTTGTGCTGGCGGCGCGTTCGCTGGCCGAGACGGAGGCGCGCGCCAGACACCTGAGAGAGCTTACCGGGCTGATACTCATCTCAATCCTGGTGGGCACGCTGGTGGTGGTGGC
>JAJFUJ010000222.1 GCA_021372475.1 Chloroflexota bacterium
AAGGTGTTGGGAAATCCGCATGTGAACGACCCGAGCGAGTCCTCCTTTCGCTCCCAGATCACATCGGTGTTCCGGCATCCGTATAAAAAGGAGCTGTATATCGCTCTGGCCGACCGCTGGCTGGTGGATTACCCGGCCGCGCCAGGCATGTATCCCTACCTGGCCAGGATGTTCGAGCTGATGTTTGCGCACGATGGAAGCAGGCCGACCGAAAGTGAACAAAAGGGGATTTGCGGCATCATGAATAATGTGCCGCCCTCGGAAGTGACGCAGGCCATGCTGGCCGAGTTCCCTTCCAAACGCCCTGCGGCGAACGACACCTCGATTGCCGATTATGTCTGGCTGCCCGTCCGCTTCGATGGCGAAATGGCCTATCTCGACTGGCAAGATGAATGGCGCATCGAGGATTACGAGTAAAAAAGGATATCCTGTTGCCAGGCTCGGTTATGCGTGTGGGTTAACCTGATATGCTTGTATAATCTCAAAACTGCATGCTCCACTGGATGACTTACCTTTGGCGAGCGTCATTTCATAGACTGATTGCTTTACAGCTTTAGGAGGTCCCATGGCCAACCCGTTGTGCTTGAGCCTGTTAACCAATCTGCGCTCTTGCTGTAATCTGCTGGAGGAGACCATCGCTCAGTTCGACCCGCAGAGTTGGGTGATGCCGGGTATCGACCGCTTCCAGACGCCGGTGATGATCGCCAACCACACCGTCGAGTGCCTGGATTACTTCTTCCGCAGCGATACCGCCAGCCCCTGGGACTGGGGCTGGCCTTTCCGCGACAAGTGGGAGCTGGCCGACCAGCAGCTCCCCTCGTCCGCGCAGGTGCTCGGCTACCTGCATGAGGTAAGGGCGCGCATCGAAACCGCCATGGCTGCGCTGACCGATGCTGACCTGGCGCTGCCCTATCCGCCCGGCCATGAGCATGGCCATACGCGCCTGGAGCATTATGTGTATGCCATCCGGCACACCATGCACCACCACGGCGCGCTTTCGCTGTTGGCGCTGCAGGCCGGCTGCCCGCAAGGGCATTGGGAGTGAAAAGCAAGGCCTGCCCGACGGAGGTGTTGAAAAAGAGGTTCTGTCCTTATACTTGCCTCCCTGTGTGTCTGCTCGTGGGGGCACGCTGCGCGTGCCCATTCCGGCATAGGCCGGAATCCAGTATTAATCTGATATATAGTTGAATATATCATATAATAACAAGAATAAAAGCAAGACTCAAATGGATTCCTGCTTGCGCGGAAATGATATGCGCGTTCGCAACCCCGTCTTTCAGACACTACGGCGTCTCCAATTGGATACTTTTTCAACACCCTCGCCCGACGGACGCTGAGGGGCAAAACGCTCGAAGACCGCTCCCTATGTTAGTCAGCTTTGTAATCTCAGCGCGGCGCTATCTGAACTGTACCTGCGCCAGCTCGAGAATATCCTGGCCGTCGCTCCACAGTTGGCGTTCCTGCGTGTCGCTGGTATAGAGCCCCACCACCAAATGAGCCGTGCTGCCGGCCAACTCGGACGGCACAGTGAAGGTATGCTCATCCTCGAGTACTTCGCCGGCTGTCCAGGTGAGGGTCGGACGCTCGCCGTTTAGCGGCCAGCCGTCGTGCTGAGCCAGCAGCAGGTTCCCCTGACCGAGCACATGCACAAAGACGGTATAGTTGCGGCTGGGAGGCCCCAGGGCTTCCCAGATGAGCTTCACCTGCACCTGAGCGCCGGCCGGCAGGATGATGTAACCATCGCTCATCGCTGGTATGCGGCCGTTCACCAGCACCACCGCCCCTTGCAGGCGCAACTGGCCGGCGATGCTCTCTCTGGTACCGTCTTTGCGAGTAAACGTATCGAACTTCATGTAAGCCTGGAGCCGCAGGGCGCCCATCTCGGCATCCTCGAGCTGCATCAGGTTGCCGGTCAGCCATGTCTCGGCCACACTGGCAGGGTCCCAATTGGAGCCGCCGGAGGGTGCAAACCAGAGGCGTTTATATTTATCCGCCAGTTCCCGCAGCGCTGCCCCGGTCTTCTCGGTATCGCCGGCGCTCTCGGCCGGCTGCATCGTGCGCGGCATGGCAACGTCGCGCAGATAATAATCAAAGCAGGGGTCAGGGTAGTTGGCAATAAAAATATCCTGTGGCATTTTGTAACGCGCGATATAGGCGGCCATCTCTCGGTAACCGCGGTTGCCGACCGCCGCCGGGTCGTAATAATGGTATCCCAGGCTGACGATATTGGCCGCCGCCAGCGCGGCCAGCCCCGCTTTGCCCAACAACGGATAGATTCCCTTCGTGCGAGCCAGCAATGCATCGATGCCCAGCGCTGCCAGCAGCCACCAGGCCGGCGCAGCCACGGCGATGTAATAAGTGTTGAATATCTCACGGTTCAGGCGCACGACATAGGTAATGAGCGCCGCCAATACTAACCAACTGGTTAGCAGCACAGCCAGTGAGCGGCGCTCCCGCCGCAGCCGCCAGACGCCCACCGCTGCCAGCAACAACGCCACGATAAAGACCCAGCGCCCGCTGGCGAACGGCAACCCCGGCCCTACGGTCAGTTCCTTGCCAATCGTCGCCAGGTGCTCCGCTAGATTTACTTCGGTCGAGGCAAAGCGCGAACTCCACAGGCTCGCGACCCTCTGGTAGTAAACGACAGCCCATGGTGCAAAGAGCAGCACGGCGCCCAGCACGCCGAGCAGCCACTTGCCGAGCTGCCGGCGGTATGCTCGCTCGGATGCCATCATCGCTGCTTGCGCAAGTAAGGCAAACAGCCCGTAATAGTGGCTGTACACCGTCAGTGCACACAATACGGCATAAGCCGTCCACCAGCGCCAACTACCGCTACGCAGGGCGCGCAGCAGACACAGGATGGATAGCATCGAGAACACCAGCGCCATCTCATACTGGTTGCGCACGGATTGCGACAACCACACCTGCGATTCCGAGACGGCCGTCAACGCGCCGGCAATCAGGCTCACGCGTCGGCCGCCCAGCTCCTCGCCCAGCCGCGCCACCAGGAGCACCAGAATGATTCCCAGGATAACGGCCGGCACGCGCATAGCTGCTTCACTGACGCCGAACACTTTTGTCCAGCAATGCAGCAACAGGTAATGTAACGGCGAATGGGTATCCTCGGTCGCCAGCAGCGTCGGGATGATCTGGCCGAGCGGCTTGATGGCAAACAAGTAGCTGAAGGCTTCATCGCCGATGAGCTCGCGGTAGCCCAGCCGATAGATGCGCGGCAAAGCGGCCGTCAGCCCCAGCAGAACATACTGCACCCAGCGCCTGCCCAACCAAGCCTGCAGCGCTGCGCCCGTGCTCAGCCGTTTGGCAGGCATCCGCGAGATAGCTGCGCTCATTGCCCCTCCCGCGCTTTTTTGCTGCGGACGCGGCATCTGGCCAGGATGAAGCCTACAACCGCGAGCGCTCCGAGCGAGACGGCTGCCCCCGCGTAAACATCCCATGGGCGGTAAACCAGGCGCACGGTATGCTGGCCGGCCTCCAGGTAGACGGCCTGCAGCCCGTAATCCGCCGTGTAGAGGGTTGCTTGCTGGCCGTCGATGTACGCCTGCCAACCGGCATAACTCCATTCGCTGATGATCAGCCAGCCCGCCTGGGGCGTATCGACGTTAACGCGCAGCTCGGAAGAGCTTAACCGTTCGGTGCGGGCAGTTCCCAACGCGCCTGCCGCAGCTTCTGGCAAAGCGGGCACCTCGCCGCTGAATACGCCCTCGAACGTCGGGTCGAAATCAGGTTCGGCCAGGGCTTCGAGCGCCGCAGCGGGGTCGTCCACCTGGCGGGCTTTGTATACCATCCATGCCCGCGGCAGCGCGTCATCGTAGCGGTACACAATCCCGGAGAGCGGCCGGTCGGGGATCACACCAGCGTCGATTTCCGCCACCTGGGTGAGTGGGGCGCCGCCCATCGGCCCTGCCGCGAGGATATAGTGCACATTGAGCAGCTTCCACCTGACGAGGGTCGGCAGTTTCGCCATCTCGCCCCATGTCTTGAGTTGCAAGGGGCTGATCCCAACGATGTCTTCGAGTCCATAGATTTCCCCCAGGTTGGCATAGACGAGATATTGCGAGTCGATGCGCGAAGGCTCCACTTCGCGCACCGTATCCAGCCAGGCCAGCGTGGGCCAATAGACCGCCGGCGCGCCAGCCTGTCTATCTACCGACGCCAGTGTACTGATGTACAAATCACCCGCCAGCAGGATAACCAGGGCAGCGGCGCCCCAGCGCCATCGCCCCGCCGCCCATACGCCCGCCGCCATCAACAAAAGCACGCCGAATTGGCGCAGGATGGCCATCGGCCAGCTAGCATCTGCCAAATTGGGCATCAGCGCGAGCATCATGGCCGCCACAGCCATCACTGCCAGGATATCCAGCGCCGCGCTGACCAGGGCCTTCCGCCGCATCTGCGGCTCGCTGCCCTGCCAGAGCGCCAGCCCCTGGGCTGCCAGCAACGCCAGGGCCAGCGCCAGGATGCCGAGAAGGCGCTCTTGCTGGCGAAACAAAGCAAAACCGGGCAGCACATAATATGCTCCCTGGAAGAGCACCCCGGCATCCCCCAAGGCAAGCCAGGCGCTCAGGACGCCGACTGAAACCCAAAACAGCACCTCGCTGCGGTCTCCCTGGCGGCGCAGCTTCCAGGCGCAGACAGCCATCAGCAGCACGCTCAAGCCGCCGTATTCGGCAGCCCATTTGGATAAGGTCCCCGGGAAGAGCATCTGGATATAGTTCTGCAGCGGCTCGCCGGCCGCTATCTGCGTATAGGTCAACTGGTCGCGCGTCGAGGACAGCGCATAGCGCAGCGCCGGCAGCCAGCCGATGGCACTGAGGCCGGCCGCCGCTCCGGCAGCCGCCAACCCGTAACCGAGCGCCCGACGCCATGGCCAACGCGCCTTATGCGCCAGGTATATATAGTAGGCCAACGTCAGGTAGATGATATACAGCAGGGTCTGCGGATGGCCGGCAAACTCCGCCAGCGCTAGAGCCAACGCTGCCGCGCACAGCCAGGCCGGCGCAGCAGTAGAGCCGTGGACGGGATCATCCTCAACGCTGCGCACACCGCGCCGCACCAGGTAGAGGATGAGCGGTAGCCAGGTGATGGTCTCCAGGACGGCCAACTGCAACAGGGGATACGAGGTGAGGTAACCGCTCAACCCAAAGGCAACCGCAGCGAACAGCGCAGCCATCCGCCGTTTGGTTATATCGTAAGCTAGCAGATAAGTGAACAAGCCGCAAAGCCAGATGTGGGCCAGGCCCTCAAGCTCCAGCGCATAGTAGCTCAGACCAGAAGGCGCACTGAGCAGAATCGTGAGCCAGCGCAGCGGATACCAAGCCGCGGCCTGTGGATCGGCAGCAAAGGGCGCGCCGCCATAGCTGCCGGGCGACCAAAGCGGCCAGCGCCCTTGCAGCATTTCCCTGGCTTGAAACAGGCCAAACGCGTGAAACTGGCCTGAGAAATCGCTGCTGGGCAGATGCGCGCTTCCCAGCAGAATGCTGGAGAAAAAGAGCAAACATAGGCACGTCCAGAGCGCCAGAGGGATGATATGCCCAGCTAGTCTTTTAGCCATCAGTCAATTATCTTTGTTTTGATATGCTTTATTTTAATTATTTCATTGAAAGTAGCCAGATATAGCTAATGGCTGTATTCATATCTATAACGCCATAGATACATCAAATATTCGTTACGCAGAGCGCGCAGGAACGATACTTAATCATGAGCATTTGACCGCGACATATGCTGCTTAAAATCCCTCTCATTTGGTTGATATGGCATCCCTCGCCCGCTCCCATTGACCGTTTCCCCAGCCTCGTAGTAAAATAGCATCCAGCTATAAACGCCCGGCTATCCCCCGGTTCATTCGGAGGTGCTATATGTCCAACCTGCAGACCGCATCCGATGCCGACCTGCTGCCCGATGGCTCGCGTTATGCCGCCTGGGAGCGGCCACTGCGCTTCACTCACGCTTATTATGTCAATAATCGCCATCCCGCTGCCGACGATGCCAACCCGGGCAGCCCCGATCGACCCTGGCGCACCATCTCGCGCGCCGCGGAGCTGCTGCAACCCGGGGAGCGTGTAATCATCGCGGGTGGCGTATACCGTGAGTCCGTTCACCCGGCGCACGGCGGAACCTCGCCCGAAGAGATGATTAGTTATGAGGCTGAACCGGGCGCCGCGGTTGTCATCAAAGGCTCCATTATCCTGCAGGATGCCTGGCGCCCCTCCGATCAGTGGAACCTGCACCGCGGCGTCCGCCAGCCCGAAGGTGAACCGCGCGTCTGGCAGCTTAGGCTGGATGGCTCCCGCTTTGGCGGATACAACCCCTTCGGCCTGCTCAATATGATTCCCGACACGACCTTTCTAGGCGCCAAAGACCTGTCGCACTATATCCTCAAACGCGGCATGCTCTTTTACGACGGGATTAAGCTCCAGCAGGTCAACCTGCCCTACCAGTTGGCGCAAAGCCCCGGCTGCTTTTGGTGCGAACACAATGGCCTGACGATTCATGTCCGCTTCCCGGATGACGCGGACCCCGCCGGGCATACCATCGAGGCCGCCTCCCGCGAGCAGGTCTTTGCCCCCGAGGAATACTTTCTAGGTTATATCCGCCTCAAGGGCCTGACCTTCGAGCACGCCGCCAATGCCTTCCCGGTGCCACAGCGCGGGCTGGTCTCGACTGCGCGCGGCCACCATTGGATTATCGAGGACTGCACCATTCAGGATGCCAACAGCATCGGCCTCGACCTGGGCAACGAGTGCTGGCACCACGTCCCGCCGCCTGAGCCGTTCAGTCAGCACATCATACGCGGCTGCACCATCCGCCGCTGCGGCATCGCCGCCATCGAGGCGCTGGGCGGCCGCAACCTGCTCATCGAGGATAACCTGATCGAGGACATCGGCTTCCAGATGGCCAACGACTCCTCCGAATCGGCCGGCGTCAAGGTGCACGAGCAGCACGGGATGCTCTTCCGGCGCAACGTCCTCCGTCGCATCACCGGCTGCCCAGCCTTGTGGCTGGATTGGGATAATGCCAACTGCCGGGTCAGCGCTAACGTGCTGGCTGATATCAGCGGGCATTGGTCGTTCGGCGCCATCCACCTGGAGTGCAACCACGGCCCCAACTGGGTGGATAACAACATCATCTGGGATGTGCAGGGCGAAGAAGGTTGGGAGTGGACAATCGACAACTTCAAGCAGGTCGAGCGCGAGGGCTCGGGCATCTGCCTGCGCGGGATGGATCATCTGCTGATTGCCCACAACCTATTTGGAAGGTGCAGCAACGCCGCCATCTGGCCGGTGCACGTGCCCTACCGCATGATGCATGGGCGCGGTGGCACCTCGCGCGACATCCGCTTCCTCAACAACATCGTGTATGCCTGCGGACAAGCCGGCGTAGTCTTCGATAACGCGCACAACCAGGCCGAAGGCAACCTCTACAGCCGCTTGCCCGAGGGCGCATTGCAGGTGCTGCACCCCGAGCCGTTATGCCTCGACCTGGCCGCCTGGCGCGAGTGCTTTGGATTCGATTTCGGCGGCCAGGCCGCCGACGGCGTATGGGAGCTTGACAGCGCTGCCCTCGTGCTGCGCGGCGCGCCGCCGCATGAACTGGTGCCCGTGCCGGGCTGCGGCATCCGCGGCGACCTGCTGGGCGCTGATACCTCCGCCGAGGCGCGCCTGCCGGGGCCGTTTAGCGCTGCCGCGCGCCTGGCAGGCGGTTCGGTGGACCCGCGGCGCAAACACGAATGAGCGCGCGATAGCTATCCAAGACCACTACAGATACCTAAATGCCGAGGTGCGCGCTGCCGGAAACCGTCAGCTTTGCTCCAGATCTATCTATCAGGAAGCAGCCTCGGTTCTGTGCGCATACAAAGGGAGAGATTAGGCGGGCAGATAAATCCTGCCAGATGTTGCCCGCTCTTGGAATAAGTGACCTGGCAGCGGTAAACCAAAAAGGAGAGTGCACAAGTGGCAGAGCACGTCTATTATGCTTGTACGCGCGCCACCTTCCGTCCCGCTCCGCCTCAACCGGTGCGTTGGCTGGATTGTGCGTCTGAGTCTGATTACAGCCTGGTACGCGATTTTTGGTCGGCCTATACACCCTTATCACCTGAAGTGTGGGCTGAGGCCCATACACAGGGCTACAGCTACGCCGCGGTCATCGAGGATGGTGCGATCGTAGCCCTCGCGGCCGCCTGGCGCTATTCCGACGAGGCTTGGGAGCTCGCGGCTGTATCCGTTGACCCCGCTCACCGTCGGTGCGGATATGGCCGCGCCGTATGTTCCTTCGTCACAGCCTACATTCTGGAGGCGGGCCGGCGCGCTACTTGCACCACAGGAGCTGAAAATATCCCTATGCGCAAAACGGCCGAGAGCATTGGATTCTACCAGGTATTTGAGAAATTGCACCCTTGAAACGACGCTTTGGGTGTTGCACCGATACGTTTAGCTGCATCGCCACATAACCGATGACCCGCTACAGATTCCTAGCGCTGTTGTGGTAAACTTGGCTGACCTTGCGCGAGCAGGGCGAATGGTTGTTGTGCGAATCAGCCGCAGCGACACAGCTTACTGACGAGTGGCAATCCGCAGCAAGCGACTATAATACAGGGAAGCGGCGGGAAATGCTGAAAGGAAACTAGCCAGTCGGATATGCTCAATTCAGATGCCCCATTAGCGATGGAAAACCTGTACAAAAAGAGTATCGCGGTCACAGTTGCTGACCCGCCGGTCAGAAGCGGCTATGCCAGCCAAGCGCTGGAGTTCAAGGCGCTGAACGAGGCGGCTCTGCCGGAGGATGCTGACGCGCGAGCTGGCTTTCTTGCGGATTTGAGCGCTTTCCTGCGAACCGGCGAACCCGGCAGATTTTGCGTGGCCGAGGAGAACCTGCGCGAGCACTACCTGGTCGATATCGGCGGCCGCCACCGCCTTAGCCGCAAAATATACGCTACCCATCCCTTGATGCCCGGTATGCTTCTGGTGGTTGGCGGTGTCGGCATCGTTATGGCGGATGAAGCCAACTACCGCCTGACGATACAGACCCCTATGCAGGATGCGACCCTGCATGGATTCTTGGCCGATTTACCAAAAACTTCGATGTCGGCTGCGTACCCGACCCCCCAAAAGACCATCGAAAGCAACCCGAATGTCGACCCTTTGGGCGGTTACAGCATCGGGGTTGCCGAGAGGAAATTTCATAATTCGGAGATGATCCACGCAGGCAAAAAGGGTATCTATCCGGACAAGTTCCCTGTCGTCACGAATATTGCCTGGGGCATCATCGGAAAAGAGCTGGCGTTCTATGTTTATGCCGTACCCGCTAACGCTATCCCTGTCTGCAATTTACTCCACGCCAATAATCGGGAAGAAATAACCGCAGCCCTGGCTCCTTATATCCATGCTGGGCAAATGTTGATGCGCGCCCTGCGGCATCTGCACGAGGCCGGCTATGTGCATAATCAACCCCACCAGGGCAACGTATATTATTACCAGGATTACAAGGGCGAGGACCTTATCGTCATCGCCGACCTGGATACGCTGCAGAGCATCAAGGATTTCAGCAGCAAAGTGCCGGACGGACAGTACCTCAGCCCGATGGCCTTTGCGACCCTGGTGAACGTCCAGGTGGCTGCCACCCATATCGCCCATATTGCCTGGATTGACTTTGTGCAGAGCAAGATTAAGGAGCTCAAGCTGGATAGTTTCCCCGGCATCGACAGGATATATGCCTTGATCATAACCGACTTGCTAGCCGGTTACATCAACATCCCCGACGGGGCCCGCCGGAATGAAGTTTACAATTCTATAAGGGCCTACTTTAACCAGCTAGATAGGCAACTTGCATCCGGCAGGGATGGTACCTCCGGTATTATCCGCTTATTGGATGCGGACTTGTACGAAAAGGATGTTTTCGGCTTTATTTTCACTTATTTGCTGATGAACGAGGACTACTGCCAGCGGTTTGGCGCCAGGCGCTTGACTGACGGGATAACACCAAGCCAGTTGGACCAGGCTGCAAAAGATACGCTCGCGCAGATGAAAGCTAGGACGAATAAGCAGGCGTTAGCCGGTGCGATGAACCAGGCGATGAGCCAAATCATCGAGACAAGGTCCAACCAGGCTATGCAGGAGTTTTATCGGGGGCTGTCCAGGCGAACGAGAAACCCGGGTAAACCTGACAAAAATAAATAAACGCGCTTGCATATATTTGCTAGATGATGCGCTGCCCCGCATGGCCGTTCGTTCGCCACCGACGCCAAATCTAGGGCGCACGCTTTTCAAAGCCATATACAGAGGCGCAATGATGCAAGATACAGCCAAAATCACGCTAGTACAGCTTCCCAGCGGCCGTGATGACACCACCCTGCGAGGGCAGATGGCGCGCTTCTTTGATGAGGCCGCAGCACCGTCTGAAGGAATAATGGGGTGCGATTGCGTGGGGAGGGCAGCTTACAAGCGCCATTGGTATGCGCCAATCTGCAGAAATGAGAGGAAAAGTTCTGTCCTGATGTTTGCCCCCTGTGTGTCTGCTCGTGGGGGCACGCTGCGCGTGCCCATTTCGGCGCAGGCCGGAAACCAGTATTAATCTGATATATAGTGTAATATATCATATAACAACAAGAATAAAAGCAAGACTCGGATGGGTTCCTGCTTGCGCGGGAATGCTATGCGAGTTCGCTCCCCTGTCTTTTCAGACACTGCGGTGTCTCCAATTGGATACTTTTTCAACACCCTCAGCAATGGACAAGTCGGCTTAGTCGGTGTACACAAACGCCTTGTTTTTACCGCATACTGCGCACTTGCCCACCAGCACGCCTTCGTCAAAGAAGCCGGTCAGTCCTTCTTCGCCCTCATAGCGCTCGCACATCGCGGCGATAAACTGCTTGCTGCCGCATTCGCAGACCGGCGTTTCGCGGCGCTCCGGC
>JAJFUJ010000231.1 GCA_021372475.1 Chloroflexota bacterium
GGTGTCCCGCTGGCAGAGATATACAACGGCGGTTTCAATATGTTCCCGCCGCCGAATTCACCCTGGGCTGCAATCGACGGCGACTTTGGGCTCGAACTGGCCGGCTACATGAGCCATATTGCGCAAGTACCAGGTGATGCGGGCTTCCCCTTCCGCTTTTACCTGCACGACCCATGGTGGATTAACAGCCCCTGGTTTGACCGCTATGGCCGTGAGCCGCACGACCTGTATTTGCCGCTCTCGGTAGCGCGCATTACCGCAGACGGCAGCACCGAAGTAGCCAGCAACCTCGATTTCCTGACCATCGATAACTCGTTCGGTGAGATGCCCGTGCAGGGGCCTAACGAGGTCATCCCGCATATCCTGGCAGCCCGCCTGACGCCATCTGACCAGCCGGGGCCTCTGGTGTGGGTATATCCGTTCCAGGAAAATCATGAACTCACCTTCGGCGCTCATCCCGACCTCGCACGCGTATTTTACGGCGATTGGCTGGTGCGCGGGGCGATCAATACCGGTTTGCCCCTTAACACGGTCGTTTCAAGCAGTAACTTGCTCTCAGCCCTTCGAGCGAAACCGACTTTGTTTGAGGGTTCGGTGCTGCTCAGCCCGGTGCCAGATGCTAATTCCAAATTGGAAAGGGCACTTTTGAATATGGTGAGCAGCGGCGGCTCCGTGCTGCTTTACGGGCCAACAGACCATGCCGGCGACGCCTTGCTCGATGTGCTCGGGTTACGGCACGCCGAACCTCTTGCAGGCGAACTGACGGTATCTTACCTCACCAGCCCCGACCAGTTGCGGCAAGGGGATTGGCCGCTGCAACTGCAGCACCGCGCTTTAATGTGCGCCGGCGGCATCAGCGAGGTATCCGCAGCTCAAGCCAGCAACCATCGTAACATTCTGGCAACGGCAACCCAGGGCAGCGAACAGCGGATTATCTCCGTCATTGTTCGCGACTTGGCATGGCAAGGCGGCAGCCTAGCCTGGGTGCGCGGCACGAATTCGAGCTATTATGAGCCCAGGCACGCCTTGCTTACGCCGGACGATCCCGATCGGTTCTTTTTGGGAGAGCGTTTGTTGCGCTGGGCACTGGATGAGTTGGGCTACCGCTTCCGCTTCAGCAAACCGAATGTGGCCACGCGCGATGCGCTGGTCACCGTATCTCGCTACAAGAACGCCTATTTCTTCTCCGGCTACATGCCGGATACCACCGCTACGCTCAAACTCAGGTTCCCGCAGGGAGCGCCTTTGCTGCTCGGGTATGAAACCGAATTGGAGAACGGCTTTTCTCAATACCGCATGCCGCGTGGCTGGCAGCGCGAATGCCGTGTTTTCATCGAACAGGCCGAAGGTGTGGTTTCCTGCACCGAGCAGTGCTCGGTGGAGGTGGGCATCAGACGGCGCATGTGGCTGCGCGGGTTACGTTCCGCAACAGTACGCTTTTACCTGGAGCCTGAGGCGGATGTGGTCGTCCAGCGCATCTGGCGCGGCGACGAGGCACACGATTATTATCCCTTCACTACCGACCGCGACCGCACGGGCGAATTTGTATTGGTCAACGATGTCACTGGCGACCTGGTCCTGGGCTGGTAATCCCGACAAACGAAGGAATTTACTGACACAAAGGAATAGCCTCCAGCCTTTTTACAACAGTAAATAAAAACTTGGTAAGCAGTAGAGGCAAAGAGTATACTTTTCGCCTCTAACATAATATAATGTAGCAAACAGCGCATATACGTTTTTGTGTTTTTCTATGGACCCCTATCCGTAAGTCGAACGCCTTGTTGAGGTCGCCTGGCTATTTTGGTAATATCAAAGGCAGATAGATATTTGAACCTAACCATTTGGAGGCAACCATGCTTATTTCCATTGCTTCGTATGCCTTTCACGGGCTGTTGAAAAACAAGCAAATGGATATCTTTGGCTACCTGGAGAGCTGCAAGTACCGCTATCACCTGCAGACCGCAGATATCTGGAACGGTTTTCTACCCACGGCTGACCCCGGCTACCTGGCTACTGTACGCCAGGCTCTTGATGAGCGCGGGTTGCAGCTTGCCAACCTGTGCGTCGATGGCGCCCACATCTGGGAGGACGATCCATCAGCCCGCGAGCACAACCACCAGCAGGCGCTGGCCTGGCTAAAGGCAGGCGTTATATTGGGTGCGCGCAGCGTGCGCATTGACGCGGGCGGTAAGGATGATGTCTTTACTGATGAACAGCTCGACCATGTCCTGATGCGCTACAAAGAATATGCCCGCTTTGCTGCCGATAATGGCTTCAAGGTTGGGCCAGAAAATCATTGGGGACCCGAACGCGTGCCCGCTAATATGCTCCGCATCGTTCGCGAGGTAAATTCCCCGGCCTTTGGCATGCTGCTGCACTTTACCAACTGGCACGGGGAGGATGCCGGGCAAGGGGATGAGCTCGTTGCGCCGTACGTGATGCACACTCACATCGCCTGGAATGTGACCGAAGGTCCGCTAGCAGCCAAGCTGGAGCTGCTCCATAAAGTCAACTACCAGGGGGCTCTCAGCGTAGAGCACCATACCGGCGAGAACGAATACACCGAGGTCGCCGTGCAGGTTGCCCGCGTGCGCGATGTGCTGAGCCGCTGGTAGCAATTTACATTGTCCTTTAGTCACAACGACTAGGAGACATCTATTATGCAGGTGCGTGAAGTGCCCGTTTCCTGCAACAAGGACTGCGGTGGCGGCTGTCCCCTGTGGGCCAAGATAATCGACGGCAAACTCGTTTCGATTCGCGATAATCCGCACAGAGCGCCCTATATGCACGGCTGTGTGCGCGGTTATCAGGCCGGCCGGCTGTTATATGCTCCGGATCGCCTGACCCAACCACTGCTGCGGGTAGGCCCGCGCGGCAGCCGCGCATTTACGCCTATCGGCTGGGATGAAGCCCTGGATCGCATTGCCAGCAGCCTTGGAGAAGTCTATCACCATTACGGGCCTACAGCGGTGATGAATATGGGCGGTTACGGCTCAGGGCAAGGCGCCCTGCATAGCACCAGCAGCACATGCAGCCGATTTCTATCCCTGTTGGGCGGTTATACCTACCTTTCCGGCAGCTACAGCCGGGGAGCGTCAAACTTTGCGATTCCTTATGTATTAGGAGTGGGTGCACCGGAGGGGATGGATCCCGGCGCACTAGTCAACTCGAATTTTATCATCCTGTGGGGTGCCGATTTTTATGTCAACCGTTTTGGCTGCGAATGGGAGGGGCGTCTGCGGCAAGCCCGCCAGCGCGGGGTGCCGATCCTCGGCATCGACCCGCGCCGCTCTACCACAATCGCCAAACTGGGAGCAGAATGGCTGCCAATTTTGCCCGGCACCGATGCGGCGCTGATGCAGGCGCTGCTGTATGTGTTGATGACCGAGCATTTGGCGGATGAAGCTTTTATTGCCAAGTATACCACTGGTTATGAGGCATTGCGCGCCAGCATTCACGGCCAGAACGGCGCCACACCCCGAACGCCCGAATGGGCTGCTCCTCTCACCGGTGTGCCCGCCGACAAGATAACCGCCCTCGCACGAAGGTATGCCCAACTAAAGCCCACAGCGCTGCTGCCCGGGTTGTCGATTCAGCGTACCATGGGGGGTGAGGAAACGCTTCGCTTGAGCATCGCGCTACAAGCCGTGACGGGCAATATAGGCTTGCCTGGTGGATCCAGCGGTGCACACATTTGGGGCAAGCTACCCGGACCTCATCTAGGCAGGCTGCCCGTACCGCCTCCCAGACAAAGCGCCTCCGTGCCGGTGCTGCATTGGCCCGATGCCGTCCTGGGCGGCAGAGCGGCCGGTTTTCCTTGCGATATCCATGCGATCTATAACGTCGGCAGCAATTTTGTGGTGCAGGGCTCGGATATGCACAAAAGCATGCGGGCATTCGAGAAGGTTGAGCTGGCCGTCTGCCACGACTGGTTCCTCACGCCCACCGCGCGATACTGCGATATTGTGCTCCCGGCGACCATGCCGCTCGAGCGCGAGGATGTGGTTGTTACCAGCACCAATATGCTGCTCTATTCGCAGCAAGCGGTCGAGCCGTTGCAGGATACTCGCGATGATTACGCTATCTTTTGTGGCCTGGCAGAACGTATGGGCATCGGCCGGGCCTATACACAGGATAGGACGCCGGCAGAGTGGTTGGCCTGCAGCCTCGCTACCTCGGATGTGCCGGATATTGCGGAGTTCAAGCGCACCGGTATCTATCTGGGTAGCGACCACAACCGCTCCGGACTCGATGATTTTCGCCACGACCCCATCGTGTACCCGCTGCGCACGCCTTCAGGCAAGATTGAACTCGCGTCAGAACAGTATGCCCGCACTGGATACTGCGCAGCGCCGACAGCCCGCTTGCTGGCCCCGAATCCGGCTTATCCGCTCAGCCTGATTACGCCCGTTTCGCCGTACCGCACCCATTCTCAGGGCAGCAATATCGCCTGGATACGCAAGCACGAGGCCGGGGGATTGTGGATAAATCCGCAGGATGCCGCGCAGCGCGGTTTCCAGCCCGGCCAACTGGTGGAGGTGTTCAATCCACAGGGTATGATGCGGATTCCCTGCCGCATCACCGCGGATATTATGCCCGGGGTTGTATGCCTGCTGCACGGTGTCTGGCCGGAATTCGATACGCAGGGAATCGAGACGGCCGGTTCCGCCAATATCCTGACCACCACGGAGGGTACACTGCCCAGCCATGCCTCGCGCACGCACTCTATCCAGGTGCAGGTAAGGCACCCAGAGAATTAGGCTTCGGAGGTAACATGCAAAACGCACTTGAATGCTTAACGCACGACAGCCTTGCTCCTTTCCGCTGGGCGCATGCGCCGGCAAAATGGCAGAAACTAGCGGACGGTGGCCTGCGCATCTATACACCGGCGTGCGTGGATTATTTCCAAGACCCGGCTGGCAGGCATAGCGCTGATTCCGCACCGTATCTTTGGATGCCTATTAGCGGCGACTTGGCCGTTCGCGCGCATATCCGCCATCCCTTTCAGAGCACCTACGATGCCGGCGCTATCATGCTGCGCCAGGATGCGCTGCATTGGGCCAAGTTGTGTTTCGAAGCGACCGATTTCGGCACGCGCGCTGTAGTCAGCGTGGTTACCAACGGAACATCTGATGATGCCAACGGCGTCGATGTCACAACCAGCGATATTTGGCTGCAACTTGTACGTCAGGGGAACTTGATCGCTATGCACTACGCTGCAGATGGGAAGCGCTGGCATATGGTGCGCTTGTGTTGCCTCGCTCTCACTGCAGAGGCGCAGATTGGCTTGGTGGCCCAGTGCCCCGTCGGCCAAGGTGCCGTAATTGACTGGTTGTCATTTGAGGCGGTTGACCGCCTGCCCGTCGATATGCGCGCAGGCGTCTAGAGTGCTCCTATGGTAGCAGCTTCGATCGTTATTCGAGTTAAAAATGAAGGCAAGACACTGGCCACCGTCCTGCAGGCAGTTCACACACAAATACCTGCCGATTACGAAGTCATCATTGTCGATTCTGGCTCTACCGATGATTCCTTGCAGATAGCCCGTGCATTCAACACACGTATCATCGAGATACCGGAAGCTTCATTTACTTACGGCTATGCCCTCAATACCGGTTTTGCAGTCGCTCGGGGGGAGCTGGGTGTCAGCCTGGCGGGCCATGCCGTACCGATAAACAACCGCTGGCTGGCGGAGTTGCTGCGCCCATTCAGTAACCCAGCCGTAGCCGGTGCCGTCAGCCGGCAGATTCAACACTGGTGGTACCGCTCCTGGGCGATAGCCTATTTTGACTTCCTCTACCGCCACATGAGGCTGCGCAGCCAGGCGGTCGTAAGCCGTTTATACGTCAATTCCAGCGCCGCAGTACGGCTGCAAGTGTGGCGAGAGAATCCGTTCGCCGAGGACCTGGCCTCGTGTGAGGACCAACTGTGGGGCAGGCAGGTTATGCACCTGGGATATCAGCTTGCGTATTGCCCCGAATCGCTGGTAAACCATTGGCACCGTCAGAGCCTGGCACAGAAATACAAGAGCGTTCGCCGGGATATGCTCGCTATGCGCACAGTATCCCGGCTTCTGAAAAAGTCGGACTAAGTATCTGCCAGGCTCTAGCTAAATGTGCTTACCCTCATGGATTGGGCGGGACGGTGCACAGCAAGATTTCCATCCCTTCGTTACCGGTATTCTCGACACCGTGCTCGCACCAGGGCGGCAGGTGCACGAACGTGCCAGGTCCTACCTCGGTCGGCTTACCCGCCAAAGTCATCACACCGTGTCCCTTTAGGATGCAGTAGGTCTCCTCAGTCCAGTGACTGCCGACCGGCAATGAAGCATGGGGCGGCAGGAAGAACATCACGATGCCCATCGTGTTGGTTTGGGCCTTGGGGTTGCTCGGATGCACGATGCGCACGCCGACGCCGTCGCAATCCGGGTAACGCACCGGCACGCCATCCTGAACGGTCACTACGTGTGGCTGCACTGGTTCGGTCGGCTTAGGGATGCCGGGCGTCCCGGTAAACGGTTGAAACGGTCGAATCTTCATCTTTCGCCTCTTATCAGATAGGATTACCAATCGCGATTGTATCCGGCTAACCAGCCGCCGTCCACCGGCAGCACCACACCATTGACATAGCTGGCTTCAGGCGCCGCGAGAAATAGGACGGCCGCAGCGATCTCTTCCACGCGGCCCGGCCGCCCCAGCGGGATGTGCGCAAGAAGGCTGGCAGCCTTTTCCGAGTAAGAGCCGTTGGGGCTATAAAAAAGCGCCTCTGTCCCCTGGGTAAGCGTTGAGCCAGGGGCAACGCAGTTTACCAGTATGCCTAGCGGACCGTATTCGAGAGCCATCGAACGTGTCAGGTTGGCCACGCCGGCCTTGGCCGCGACAAAGGCGCTCTGCAGCCTGAGAGGCACCAGACCGGCGACGGAACTAATATTGATAATGCGGCCGCCTGCGCCCTTCAGCATGGCCGGGATGGCGGCGCGGCTCATATTAAACACGCCGTCCAGATCAACACTGATGATTTTATCCCAGGTTTCGGGCAGATACTCGTGTAAAGGCACCCGGCCGCCGTTGGTATTGATGCCGGCGTTATTCACCAGGATATCCAACCTACCCCACTTCACTGTAATCTGCTCAACAATCCGCTCTAAGCCGGCGCGGTCGGTGACATCGCCCTGCAAACATAGATATGAGGCACCAGCCTGCTCGAGTTCATCAGCCATCCTGGCCAGATTCCCCGGCACGATATCCAGCACAACGATATGCGCGCCGTTCGTCGCCAGAGCAAAGGCGATAGCGCGGCCGATTCCGTTCGCCCCACCCGTCACAAGCGCTACTTGACCGTTCAGATTTACCTGCATATGCATCCTTTCCCGTTTCGTATCAAATAAGCTCGAACCGTTATCATAACGCGCGCAAAAGCATGCCCTGCCCAGCCGTTAACCACAAAGGTTTTCCCGCAAGGAAAGGCAGATACCGCCCGGTTGTCGTCGAAAACATCTGCAGGCAACCTTCAGCGATAGCCAGCTTGAGGGTAATTTTGGCGGAATGCGTCAGGCTCAAGTTGACCAGCATCCCATAACGTTCTCCCTCCTGACCGCCGAACGAGCCGACCATCAGCGGGTTGGCGCACTCGATGGTATCCTGTATCGCCAAAGGCGCAATAGGATACCCGGGCGCAGTATGATTGAGCAGGTAAACGCCCAGCGAGTGCAACGTGTTGAGCTGCGGGCCAACCAATTGCAACTGGCGATTTATCTCAGCCAGGTAATACCAGGTTTGGCTGCGCTCATCACGCCCATCCACCGGAGCGTAGGCATAGCCGCCCTGGTAGTAGGTATACCAGTCTATACAGTTAGCGCCGGCTGCCAGCGAGGTGTAAGCCTGCAAAGCCAGATTGGCGGGAGACGGGATCGTCGTCTGCGGCCGTATCTGGTTGGCGGAGACGATCTGGCGCCACGGCAAACGGTGCTTGAGCGCCGCGGAACGCACTTGCATCAGATTTGTCAGGTAACTAGCGGCTATGGCGGTGTTTTCAAGGTCCATGGAATACTGAACCTGGTAGTTGTCGTAAGAGATAAAGGGAGGCTGCACCTCTGTACAAAACCGCTCGAGGTATTCCTCGAAAGTATCGGTCTGGAGCTGCGAAAGGTCGTTGGCTCCCAGGGTGGCATAATTGGGAAACAGGTTAATGTACGCGATTTTATCGGGTGCGAGGCGCTTCAACGCCGCAACGGCGCGCGCCAGGCCAGGGAAATCCGCGGCGCCCGGCTCATCTTTGAGGTAATAGCCGTACACCGCCGGGTCGTCGGCGGTATCCGCTATCCAGCGCTGCATCATCTCGTCCAACTGCCGGTCGGAGAGCTCCTTCCAGTTTAGCTGATTGGGCAGCACC
>JAJFUJ010000036.1 GCA_021372475.1 Chloroflexota bacterium
TCCCCTGCCATTGAATCAGGCCGTTGGGGTCGTTCAGCCAGTTGGCCGGCGCGGTAAAGTGATAGCGCGGCCGCTGCGGGTCGCTGGCGAGCGCACGGCGCGCCTCTGCGACGCGTTCCAGATAAGCATCTACGGAGAGAGTTGAAAAGTGATAGCTCGGCATCGGCATATGCTCCTTTCAAGCCTCGTCGCCAGGCAGGACATTGATAATCGCCCGACGTCGCGCGCCTGCCCAGCACCTCATACGAGTTGCCGCGTCGAGCGGCGGCATACAGCCCCGGTGCGCCGGCACACTATATCTCCAGGGGGAACTCTTCGGCCAGGTTGACCGGCCTGAGCTCGCGTATGGAACGCTTCATGGCCGCTTCAACCTGCAGCTCTGCTAGCCCGGCCATCCCCGGGATCGGCGGTGGGCCGCCGGCACGAATCGAGGCCAGGTAGGCTTTGAGCGAGGCCGCAAAAGTGGCGTTGTATTGGTCCCAGCGGGAGGTGTTGCGTGAGAGGGCATAGGTCTCAATTTTATGCCCGCGGTAGTCCACATACTCGAGGTCGCCGTCCAGGTCGCGCAGTGAGATGCGGCCGCGCTCGTAGCTCAAAGTCAGCTCATACAACGGCATGGCAAAATCGAGCGCCAGGGTGCCGATAATCGTGCCGGAAGCATCGCCCTCTGTGCGAAAGCTAGCGGCCACATCCACAGCCTGCTCGCCGTTGGAGCGGCCGCGCTGCTCGCTGCTGGCCAGCGCCGCCAGCGAGGCGATGGGCCCGCCAAAATAGACGATTAGGTCGATGCAATGGCTCCAGCAGGCATAATGCACCAGCGCGCTGACGTTCATCAGCCTGCCCAGGTCGCAGCGCTGCACGAGCTCGCGCGCGTGCGCAACCTGAGCAAAATAGCGGTAATTGAACACCATCGCCGTCTCGCAGTGCACGGCTTGAGCCTGCTGTAGCAGCACTCGCCCTAATCGAAAGTCTTCCTCGGTGACGTTGGCCTGCCCGTGTTTCGCCACCAGCGGCTTTTCGAAGAACATGCGTTTGGGTTTGAACTCGAGCAGCTCCAGCGCCACATCGTCGCGCACCGTCTCAGGGGTCAGCACCAGAACGGTATCGGGGTTATCGGCCATCAGTTCCTCCAGCGAATCGGCCGTCCATCCGCCGAAGCGGTTCGCTGCCTCCTCGCTCTTGGCGCGCGTGCGGCTAAAGTAGCTGAGGTCAACTTGCTCGTGCGCCACCAGGTACGGTAAGTAGCTGTGCACAGCTACATTGCCAGTCCCTACTATCGCTACCTTCATCATCTCCTCCTTATCATCCCGCACAGTTTGGGCAAACGCCGCGTTATTACGGCACGCGGCTGGTCATGCCCCCATCGATGGTTATCGATTCGCCGGTAATAAAGTCATTGCAGACCAGCATACGAATCGCCTGGGCTACATCCTCGGGCTTCCCCTCGCGGTGCAGCGGGATGCGGTTCTCGATATTGTTGCGCTTAGCTTCGGGCGTCATGGCAGCGTGAAATGGCGTGCGGATGATGCCCGGAGCTACGCAATTGACACGGATGTTGTCGCCGGCTAAATCACGCGCCAGGTCACGCATAAACTCCAGCACCGCGCCCTTGACTGTGCCATAGGCGATAGCGTTGGGCACACCGCGCAGCGCTGCCACCGACGAAATGAGTATAATTGCGCCCTCACTTTGCTTGCGCAGGTGCGGGATCGCTGCCCGGCACAGGTAGAAAGCGGCGTCCACGTGCACAGCAAAGGCATCATGCCACGCCTCGGGGGCTACCTCCATAATATTGCCGTTACACGGTCCGCCGGCCGCGTGCACCAGGATATCCAGCCGTTCCAGCATCTGCACGGCTTGCTGGACGCAGCGCTCGCAGGCTGCCGCATCGGTCACATCCGCTAAAACAAGCTCGCAGCGCCGTCCAAGCGCGCGCACCGCCTGCTGGATGCGTGCGGCACCCTCCGTCGCTTGCCGCCCTACGATCACGATATCGGCGCCGCCTTGAGCCAGTTCCAACGCGGTGGCCGCACCGATACCGCTTGTACCGCCCGTAATAAGCGCTGCTTTGCCTGCCAATTCCATCACGTTTCCTCCGGATTTAGAGATACGCTCTCGGGTTGAGCGAGATATCCTTCATTTTGTTCACATAGTACAGGTAGTTCTGGAAGGGCACATCGGGCGGCACCAGGTGGTCGCACCAAGGGATATACCCGCCCTCGATAAAGAGCGGCACCAGATGCAGCAGGGCTTCATCGATCGCTTCCTGGCCTGTCGCCATGGCGCGCTTGTCGATGCCGCCGATCAGGCGCATCTGCGGGCCGTATGTGCGCCGCAGCTCCAGCGGGTCCATTCCCGAGGCGCGCTCCAGCGGATATTGCCCCGTCACGCCGCCTTCCAGCCAAAGCGGAAAGAGCGGCTCCGAGTTGCCGTCGCTATCCACAAAGATGAGGTGAATGCCGTGCTCGTGAAAGCAGGCAGTGATCTTCTTGTAAGGCTCGAGCATGAACTCGCGGAACATACGCGGCGAGATGAGCGGGCCGGCCTTGTAGGCCATATCCTCCCACATAAAGACCATATCGATATCGACCTCTTCGACGGCCCTGGTCACCGTGGCGATAACAAAGTCGGCCAGGTAATCCATCATCTCGTGCATCCACTCAGGGTCGTCGTACAGCGTCTGACAGATACGGTCGAGCCCCATCCAGTTGCGCAGCCAACCAAAGACCGAGCCACCGCTGATGGAAAGCGGATAGTCGCGCTGCACCCAGGTGCGTTTCTTTTCCTCCCAATAGAGCGGGTAGCGGCAGGGGGAATGCGGGTTGAGGCGCGGCTTGATATCCTCCTCCCAATCGCGGCGCGATTCTATCGGGAAGGATAGCCATTGGGGCATGCGTGCGCCGAGGTCACCCTCTTTAATTTTCTTGGCTACCATGCCGTCGCTGCGTCGGTAGATTTCATATGTTTCGTTCTCTTCCAGCGTCTCGGCCTTGAACCCGGGCGCCAGGCCGAGGTTGACGCCCACATCAGCGCGCCGGTCAACACCAAAATACTGTTCGAGGTGCACATCCTCGGGCAGCCCTTCGCTATGCCAGCGCTCAACCGTCTCAGGCCAGTACCAAAGCTCCCACCAGGATACCCGATCGCGCGGCTGATAATTCATTGTCGCCAGGAAACGTTCGCGGTCGTTCATTGCTCCCTCCCATCTGTCTGTGCATCGGTGAACTCACCCTCGTCATTCTCAGGCAGCGCCTCGGGCGTCTCTGCGCCGACTGCGTACTGGCGCAGATTCGCCAGGCTGGCGCTGAGTTGGCTGACCAGGCCGGCCATCTCATCCCGCCCATTGTTCAGCCGTTTCAGGCTGTCCTTATAGGAACCTTCTAGCTTGTCCTGCAAGGCACTAACGACCTCCTGGGTCGAACGGATATAGCCTTCTAGGCGGTAATGATCGATATCGCTGCAGGCCGCCAAGGCAATCTTGTACGTCAATAGGATATACGGCAAAAACATGCTGTAGTTGATGACCAGCACATTCAAGGCCGATGCCCTGGCTACTATCTCGCCGCACAGCTCATAAACCCCGTCTGGCACTACTGCCAGCCCAAACCCGATGGTCAGGTTGGGGTCAAGGTATTTACGCACCTCGGCCACGCGCTTGAGCACCTCGCGTTCGATATCATCTTTAGCCTTGCGTTTGAGCTCCGGGTCGTCTGCCTCGTTAAAGCGCCTGAGCTCGCTGGTGGCCGGGATCTTGCTGTCGATGGGCAGCACCATATTATTGGGCAGACGCAGGCCGAACTCGACCATCCCTCCCTGCACATGATAGTTGCGCACCTGCCAGTCGGGAGGCAGTTGGCTGAACTGAACCTCGAGGATATTCTCACCGGCCATGCCTTTGCTCTTGGTGCCTGCGATGACCGTCTCCAGCCAATGCAGCGCATCGGCATTGCGCTTATCCTGCTCCTGGCGCGCCTGTAGATGGGCCTGCACGCCGGCTAGGTCCCGCTGTGCGCTATTGAGGCTGGTGCGGATTTCGTTGGTGGTATCGATGAGCGAACTGCCGGTCATATCCTGGCGCTGCGCGAATTCGCGCAGTTGGCTGAGTGTGTTGGGGGCGCTATCCAGCCGCACTACTCGCAGCAGGATATAAATCAATCCCAAGCCTAACAAACATAGCAGCACAAGGATCGCGACCAGGAGAGGCGTCATCCATTCACTCCGCTATTCGGATGCAAACTCGGCAGCGGCGAGATGGCCAGGGAATAAGCTGGGCTCTCGGTCAGGTTGGGCGGGAATACTACCCGCAGCCCGTGCTCCTCTTGCACCCAGGTCAACGGCTGCCCCCAATCAAGCAGGCGCACCACGCTGCCAGGCGCCGTCTGCAGGCCATGCAGCAACGCAGTGCCGCCGGGGGCACCCAATAATATGGCATACAGCGTTTCTGCGCGCCTGGTAAAACGCACTTGGAGCCCGCCTTCGGTAACGCCTTCGGCGGTTATCCATGGCCGGGTGCCATAGATGGCCTGCCCGTTGGCCTTGAGCCAGGCGCCGAGGCCTTCCAGCCGCTCCATCTGAATCGGCGGGATGGCGCCGTCGGCCATCGGACCGATGTTGAGCAGTAAGTTGCCGTTTTTGCTGACCACATCCACTAGAAAGTGCACCAGTTCGCGCACCGAGAGGGTTTTCTCGGGCCCCTCGTCGCGGTTGTAACCGAACGAAAATCCAAGGCCGCGCGTCGCCTCCCATTTGTAGGGCATAATCTGATCGTGGGTAGCATATTCAGGTGTGGAGAAATCATAGTGCACCAGATTTGCCACACGCGGCTTGGCGCTCATCTTGTGCTTGATGCCATGCCCGGCCAGACGCCCCAGCAGCCAGCGCCCCAACGGCGAGCTCCAGAATTGCG
This sequence comes from Chloroflexota bacterium, assembly GCA_021372475.1. Classification (GTDB taxonomy): domain Bacteria; phylum Chloroflexota; class Anaerolineae; order UBA1429; family UBA1429; genus JAJFUJ01. The sequence goes on from JAJFUJ010000036.1 coordinate 4,907, forward strand.
CAGACGAACCGCCCAACTTGTGCTGCACAAACCGGTCGTTGATCAGCCCTTCCGGGCAGCGGTTGTAGTAATCCGCAAAAAGCCTTGGCACATCCGCCGCCTGCGGATAGCCGATGTCATCCCATAACACAGCCGGCTGGTAGCGCTCGATTAGCTCGCGCCATTGCCCGTCTGCATAAGCAATGTAATCCTGGCTCTGCGGGATGCAGGCAATCAGGTCGGCGATATCGGTGATTACCGGATGCTTGAAGGTCCAGTCGAGACCGCCTGAATAGTAGAGCCCCATCGTCATGCCGGCAGCCCGCACCGCTGTTGACAGCTCGCCGACGATGTCGCGCTCGGCGTGGTAGCCCGATTTATACGGGTTATGCTGGCCGCTGGGCCACAGCGTGAAGCCATCGTGGTGCTTGGTCACCAGCACCACGTATTGTGCGCCGGCATTTTTGATGGCGCCTGCCATGGCTATCGGATTCCACTTGCGCGCAGCCTCATTGAACATCGGCACAAAACCCTCATAAGGTATATGGCCGTATGTGGCGGCGTGGTGCAACGCGGTAGGGGAACCTTCGATACGCATCGTATTCAGATACCACTCGGCGTAGGCGTTGTTGGTAAACCAGGCCTTCCAGCCCTGTTCTTTGACGATCTTGGTCACCTCCCCGCACGGGGGCGCCCAGGCCGGCACAGAAAACAGCCCCCAGTGGATAAAGATGCCCAGTTTGGCATCGTCGAACCACTCTGGCAGCGGATGCTGCGACACTGAAGCGGCCGTCGGTTGATATCTCATCTTCCTCCCTAAAGGCTCACATAGAGCGAATCGCAAGGCAATACACCGCTTTTATGCAGCAACGCCGCGGCATGGTAACCGCGCGCGAGTTCACGGACGTAGCGCGGCGCGGAGGGCGCATTCGGCGCACTGAAATCGAGCACCGCCGCCAATTCGCCATCCACCCATAACTCGGCATCCCCGTATTCGGGCGCAAGCGGGCTCCACAGCGTAAATCCACCGCCCGACCAACACCATTTGCAGCCCGCGTCAGCCTGCGCGCTGGTGTAGCCAAAACCGAATTTGAAATCTGAACTGTTGCGGAATTGCCAGGTGTCGCCGAGCTGGCCGTAGCCCATCACACCCTCGGTGGGCAGCAGAAAGCGTCGGGCTGGTTCGCCTGCGTTGGAAAGCCGCAATTCATCCAGCCATAGGCGGCCGCCGGCTTCAGCAATAAACCCGATGCTGCCGCGCTGGGCTTGCCATGCCCCTTGCCAAAGCAGCGCTCCGTTGAGTTCAAGCGTGAACGAATCCGCTCTCTGGCGCAATCCAATCCTGGCGACAGCGCCGCCTATATCTGGCGGCAGGGCGCCGACTGCCACAGTCGTTATTGCGCCGGCAGCATCGACTCGGCGCAGCTCCCAATAGCTCGCATCCAGCCGCAGCTCGCAGCAATCCGCCAACGTCAGCGGATGCGGTCCGCCTTCAGCGCCCATCGGCTTATCGGGCCCGAGCGGGCCATTGTGCTGCCAAATCAGGCCCCAGGCGCCCATCGCGCGCAGGACTGCTTGCAGCTCAAATATGGTATAATCCCTTTGTAGGAGCGAGAGCGCCGGGCCTTGCGGCGCGGAAAGCACACCGCCGTGTTTGTAGGGCTGCAACCAGGGGCGCCTGGCGATGTTGATGGTGCCGCGGTCCTGGCTGTTTTTGCAGGCATACATCGCCCACATGGTGCCGTCGGCCTCCACTTCGGCTGAAAATGTCTGCCCCCAGATGCCCCAGGCCTCGTTGTCCTCGGCCTCCGCGTGCCACACCGAGCCGTTTTGATACACTTCCCAGGCTTCGGCCCGGTGCGCCTCTTCGATGGGCGCGCGGTAGATGACTTGGTAAGTGCGGTTGCGGGCCACCGAGGTATTCGGCGCGTAAAGGTAGCCAGCGTGCGGAAAGACGGGGAACGATTCGACGGTGGTGGGGTAAAAGACGCTTGTTTGCGGCCAGAGCAAAAAATGCGGCCCGCAATACGGTCCTTGCGGATGTTTGGCGGTAAACGCCACCAGCGCCCAGGTGCCGCCCTGGTTATGCAGGGTGGACATATCCGAGATGACCAGCCAGTCATGGGCGCGTTTGACGAGCGCGGCTGCGTAAGCCATGCGGTATAACCCGAATACCAGCGGCTGGTTGGATTGCGCAAAGCACGGCTCGGGCGCGCGCTCAAAGGGTCCTTCCGGGCTGCGCGACCAGGCATAGGCGAAACCGCCATCTTTCCTGGCTGGGTCGGAAGTGTGACGCCCCCAATCGTAGATCATATGGTAGATGCCGTTGTCGTATACCACCGAGACATCCGGCGTACTCCCTGGTACGCCATCACAACTATCAAACAGGTCGGTCGTGCCGCGCAGCAGCGGACCCAGGTCATCCCAAGTGACGCCGTTATCGCGTGAGCGCATCAGGTGGCAGTAACTGGCCTCGCCCCAGTATCCCTTGGCATACACGCCGATATAGACATACAGGTTCTGCGAGACCGGGTCGCGCAGCAAAAAACCGTTTACCGGCCACTCGTAGGGCGGTTTGCCGATGAATAGCGGGTTGGATGGCAGGCGTTCGAAAGCATCGAAAGACATATCGCCAATCTCGGGGTGGTGCAGCCATAGGTCGCGCGCTGGCGGGCCGGCCATATCATACGAGGCACTTGTCATTGCTTCCTCCCAAATGCGCATTCAGCTATATCCTAGTCGGAACGCTGTGGTGTGCAAGCAGAATAGACAGGTTTTGGTGTGACGTGTTACAATAATCATATCTCAAAGTGAAAGGAAACACAGTGAAACGTGTGTTAGTTATTTGCACCGGCAATTCAGCGCGCAGCCAGTTGGCCGAGGGGTTGATTAACCATTACCTGGCTGGGCGCTGGCAGGCTTTTTCCGCTGGCACCAAACCATCCGGATATGTGCAGCCGCTAGCGCTACAAGCCTTGCAGGAATTGGGCATCGATACTTTAGCCATGTATAGTAAAAGCGTCGCCGTCTTTGACGGGCAGCAGTTTGACGTGGTAATAACCGTGTGTGATAATGCTGCCAAAACCTGCCCTTACTGGCCAGGTCCAGGCAAGGTAATACATCATGCCTTGCCCGATCCGAGCGACGCCGAGGGAAGCGACGCAGAACGCCTGGCTGCCTTTCGCAGGGTGCGCGAACAGATTCGTACCGAGATATTCCCAATCTTAGAGGCAGAAGAGTGACCCTGCAGGTTCCTACCCGCCACAATACAAAACTCACCACCTTGGTGGAGCGTGTTAACGTCGACGCTGAACTCGTTCAAATGTGGAAGTGCGCCAATATCAACGCCGTCAATCGTTCCGGCATCAACGACCATGGTGAAGTGCACATCCGCATCGTAGCCAATGCTGGGTTGCGCCTACTGCGCCTGCTGGCGGAGGCTGGCATCCAGCCCAATATCGTGCTTGACCATGGTCTGACCCAGGATGACGCTGAAGTCATCGTCGTGCTGGGCGCCTGCCTGCACGACCTGGGCATCGCCGTGCACCGCGATGAACACGAGCAGCATAGCGTCTCCCTTGCGTACCCTAAAATCCGCCAACTGCTGGCAGGAATATATGACGAGCCAGCCATCACGATGCTGACCGCCGATACCTTGCACGCCATCATCGCCCACCGCTGGGATGTGCGCTGCCTGACCCTCGAGGCTGGCGTGCTGAAGGTTGCCGATGCACTCGATATGACGGAGGGACGCTCGCGCATCCCTTTCGAGGCCGGCTCCATTAACATCCATTCGGTTTCCGCACAGGCCGTTACGGCCGTCAATATCGCCAAGGGCGTCGAACGTCCGGTGCGCATCACCATCGTCCTGGCCAACCCGGCTGGTATCTATCAGGTGGATGAGCTGCTCAAACGCAAGCTGCGCAACTCGACCTTGGCCCCATATGTTGAGGTTGAAGCCCGTTTGGCTGAAGAAGGTGCTGAGGATAAAGTCTTTGAAGTGTTCAGGATGTAAAGGAAAAGGCCATGACACGCATCTTTTTTGAGCGTGAGCTGCAGCGTCTGCAGGAGCAGGTATTGATCTATGGCAACACGGTGGAGAATGCTCTGCGCGATTCGGTCACCATCCTTCTAAGCCGCGATAGGCAAGGCGCCCACCGTCTTTACGATGCTGACCAGTCGATTAATGCCATGCGCTTCAGCATCGAGAGCGACACGCTGGGCTTGATTGCCACCCAGCAGCCTATGGCCACCGACCTGCGCCGCCTGGCGGCTATTCTGGAGATCATCACCGAGCTCGAACGCATCGGCGACTATGCCAAGGGAATTGCCAAGATAACCTTGCTGCTGGGCGAGCACCCGCTGGTCGATGCGCCGGCCAATATCCTGCCCATGGTCACGCAGGCGCGCGACATGATGCTGCGCGTGCTGCAGTGCTATATCCGTGATGATGCGGAAGGTGCCCGCGCGATTGCCCGCGAAGATGACGCCGTTGACAGGCTTTTCAACCAAGTGCAGCAGGAGTTGATGACGAAAATCATCGCCGACCCGACGGTCATCGAACACGCTAACTATTATCTGTGGGTGGTACACAACCTGGAGCGCGCTGCCGACCGGGTGACCAATATTTGCGAGCGCATCATTTTTACGGTTACCGGCGAGATGCGCGAGCTCGAGACCAGCGACACTGAAGAGGGTTTGTCGGGCATCTAGCCCATTTATCTGGCGGAACGCATACACCGCTCTGCTGCCGCACCTGGCAGTGAGGAGAACACCAGCATGCCCAAGGAAACTCTCGGCTATACTTATACCTACTGGACGTGCCCCTCTTGCGGTACTAAAAACCTGGGAACGCTTAAAACCTGCAGCGGCTGCAGCGCTGCGCAACCTGAGAATGTGCAATTTGAGCAAGCGGGTGATGAGAAGCTCATCACCGATCAGGCAGAGATCGCGGCTGCGCAAATAGGCCCCGATATCCACTGCCCTTTCTGCGGCACGCGCAACCCGGCCGATGCCAAAAAGTGCTCCCAATGCGGGGGTGACCTGCAGGAAGGGACGGCGCGGCAGGCCGGCGCCATCCTGGGCGCTCATAGCGCTGGACCAGCTCCCCAGATTTCTTGTCCTTCGTGCGGCACGCTCAACCCGGCCGATGCGCCCAACTGCAGTTCCTGCGGCGCAGCACTCGGGGCGCAGCAGTCGGCAGCACCCGCAGAGCCGCCTCCAAGCGCCAATAAGGGCTGCCGCTGGAGTCTAATTGGGCTGGCGGCGCTGGTGCTCATCGGCATCATCTACGGCGTTAGTAGTTGCTGGCCGAAAAACGCCATTGGCAGCGTTTCGTCCGTTGCCTGGCAGCGCTCGATTGCCATCCAGGAGCTGCACGCGGTGCAATACGAGGATTGGGAGAAAGACATACCTGCCGGCGCCGATATCGGCTCCTGCAGCTCCAGGCAATCCGGCGTGCAGGATGAACCTGCCGCCAACGCCACCAAAGTGTGCGGCACTCCCTACAGCCGCGATTTGGGCAACGGCCGCGCCGAGGTGCTGCAGGATTGCAGCTATTACGTGTATGACGAGTATTGTAGCTATACCGTGCAGGAATGGACGATTGTCGACACACTGCAGGCACAAGGCAGCGACTACAGCCCGATGTGGCCGCGCGTGAGCCTCGGCGCTAACCAGCGCGAGGGCGACCGTACAGAGGCTTACACTATCACATTTCTTAGCGATGACAAAAGCTACACTTATGTGACAGATGATGTCAACGTCTTTAGTCAATGCCAGCCTAACACAACCTGGCGCCTGGTGGTGAGTGGCAGCCGGGTGACGTCCATCTCGCCTGGATGATCTACACGAAACTGAACTGATACTGCTAAAGCCGATGTTATTTATCCGCACTTGATACGATAAATATATTGAAAATATAATAAACCTTATCGTGCTGTCGCGCGCTGCGCTGGTGCTGAATTGTATATCCACTTGGCTCCTTTCCCTGCCGTTTGCTCCAGCCGATGCTAACACAGCGCCCAGACCGCGTCAGCGCTTGCGCGCAAACGCTGTTATGCCTATGATGCGGGCAGTTCAGTTGCCTTGAAGGAGTTGAGCATGGCCGAACGCCCAACCTGTGTCTGCCGGCGCACCGCCGGCCCCCTTTCACTCGACGGCACCCTTAACGACCCGGCCTGGGAGCAGGCCGAGGCTGTGGCGCTGGTGCAGGCCGCTTCAGGCGAACCGCCGCGCCAGGCCACCGAAGCTCGCCTGTTGTGGGACGACCGTTACCTCTATATCGGTTTCCGCTGCCAGGATACGCGCGTCTATGCGACGATGCGCGAGCGCGGCATGCACTTGTGGGAGGAGGAGGTTGTCGAGGTGTTCCTGGATGACGACGCCGACGACTATTCCTACGCCGAGTTCGAGGTCAACCCGCTCAATACCATCCTCGAACTCTTTATTATGAAGCGCGGCGAGGTCTGGAAGCAGCTCTGGGATTGGCAAGCGCCCGGGATGCGCACCGCGGTGCATGTCGACGGCGATCCTAGCGATCCTGACTCTAGCGACCGCGCCTGGACGGCCGAGATCGCGCTGCCCTGGCAGGATTTCTGCACTGCGCCGCATCTGCCCCCGCAGGTGGGCGACCGCTGGCGCATGAACCTGTACCGCATCGATCGTTCGCCTGACGGCGATGAGTATTCGGCCTGGTCGGCTCCCGGGCGCAACGCCTTTCATACACCCGAACGTTTCGGCTGGCTTTATTTTAGCGAATAGGCAACCGGACGACCAACCCTTTGCTCGCCCTGCGGGAGCGTGCTATAATTGCGCAATCTGACCTGAAGGATGCCTATGCCTTCCTTCGTGAAAGCCGTTATTCGTTTCGTCAAGACGCACTGGCGCCTGCTTGTAGGTATTGGCATCAGTGTACTTTCGCTTTACCTGCTGCTGCGCAACACCGATTGGAGCGAGCTCTGGCGCGTGTTCAGCACCGCCAACTACTGGTGGCTGATACCCGCGCTGCTCATCCTGCTCAGCACCAGTTACAGCCGGGCCAGGCGTTGGAAGCTGCTCATCGCTTCCGCTGAGCCGATCACCGTCACTCGCCTCTTTCATGTCGTCAACATCGGTTATCTGTTCAACAATACCCTCCCCGCCAAGGTCGGCGAGTTGGTGCGCGCCTATTTGGTCGGGCGGACAGTAGAGGGCGGCTTTGCGCGCGCCCTATCGACGCTTATCGTCGAACGCCTGCTGGATGTGCTCTGCGTCGTCATCCTGCTGGTGATCTTGCTGCCGTTCATCACCCTGCCCGACTGGGCAGCCCGCGGCGGACTCATCTTTGGCGCCATAGCCATCGTCGGCATGACGGTGCTGATTGCCCTAGCATACAAAGGTGAGCGAGGCCTGGATTGGCTCTGGCGCTTCCTGGGCAAAGTGCCGGTTATCGGCAAACCCGGTGTGCGCAGTTGGTTGAGCAGCCTGCTGGTAGGGCTCAAACCGCTGACGCAAACGCGCCTCGCGCCCGGCATCATCTTTTGGTCGGTGGCGCTGTGGCTCGGATATGCGCTGCTGAATTATGTCATGCTGGCTGCCTTTCATATGACGGGGCAGGTTTCGTTCGCAGCCTCGGCCTTTGTGCTGGTGGCTACCGGTTTCGGCATGGTTGTGCCTTCTTCCCCCGGCGCTATGGGCGTGTTCGAGGCAGCGGTTGTCCTGGCGTTGGGGTTATACGGCATCGGCAATTCTCAGGCGTTCGCCTATGGGTTTGGTCTGCATATGTTCACCAACCTGGGGCTGATCGTGTTGGGCATTATCGGCCTGCGTTCTGAGAGCCTAAGTTTCCGCCAAATCTCCAGCCAGGTAGCCGGCAGTAAAGGGGCTGCTGACCCTATTTCAGCACAAGATCCCGCGTTATGAGAGTGCTCACAGCGCTGACATATTATTACCCGCACTGGACGGGCTTGACCGCATTCGCGCAGCGTATCGCAGAAGGCCTGGCAGCCCGCGGACACACCATTACCGTCGTCACCTCGCGCTACAGCTCCGACCTGCCCGAGCGCGAGGCGCACAATGGCGTCGATATCATCCGCGTGCCCGGCTGGTTCCGCCTCTCGCGCGGCCAGGTGGCGCCTGCTTTTATCCCTACCATCCGGCGCCTGCTGCCGGCGCACGACGTGGTTCAGGTGCACACCCCGATGCTTGAAACCTGGCAGGTGGGCGCCGCTGCGCATCGCGCAGGATTAAAGTTGCTGATGACCCATCACGGCGACCTGGTGATGCCCGCTTCCCTGCCGGACCGCATCGTTCAGACGATAGTGGGTTATCTGCTCGACCGGGGCGCCGACAGCGCCGACGCCATCAGCATCTATACACGCGATTACACCGAACACTCGGATTTCCTGCGGCCACGCAGCCAGAAAGTGATCCCCATTTACCCGCCGGTTATTTTCCCCGCAGCGGATCCTGCTGCAGCCGCCGTCTGGCGCCGCGAGCTTGGGATAGACGGCGCGCCGGTAGTAGGGTTTGCCGGGCGCTTTGTCGAGGAGAAAGGGTTTGATTATCTGCTCGAGGCCATCCCGCTCATCCGTGCCCAGCTTCCCGGCTGCAAGTTCGTTTTTGCCGGCGAGACTAAGGTGGTTTATGAGCGTTTTTACCAGCGCTGTCTGCCGCTCATCGAAGCTAACCGCGAACATCTTGTGATCCTCGGGCTGATTACCGATCCACAGCGGCTGGCGAACTTTTATGCTATGTGCGATGTATTCGCGCTGCCGAGTCGCACGGATTGTTTTGCCAGCGTCCAGGTGGAAGCCATGTTATGCGGCACGCCCGTCGTGGCGACCGATATCCCCGGCGCGCGCGAGGTCGTCAAGGTCACCGGTATGGGCTTGCTGGTAACGCCGCGCGACAGCCGCGCTCTGGCTGAAGGAATGCTGCAAGTCATGAACAACCGCGAGCATTACCTGCGGACGCGCAGCGAAATCGCAGATATTTTTAACTACGAACGCGCTATCAGCGATTACGAGCGCTTGCTTGAGAGTATGGCGCGCTGAACGCGCCCGCCCGAATACGCCAAGCACTGGAGGCAAAGCGCGCATGGTTTATGAGCCTGAGCTGACCGCTGCCCAAAATGAGCGCCTGGCAGTCCTGCTGCGCAACGAGTCGGACGTAGCCTACACCCGCCGGGCCAAGCGCATCATAGCTTACCTCGGGCTCAAACCCGGTATGACCGTGTTCGATTGCGGCACCGGGCGTGGATTTTACCTCAAGCTGGTCGATGAAATCTGCCCCGGCTGCCGGCTGGTCGGCCTGGATTATGACGAACACGTGCTCACCTTTGCGCACAGCCATCTGGCGGCGCGCGGCGCACTGCTCAACCGCGGCGATATCCACCATCTGCCCTATCAGGATGCCAGTTTCGATGCCGTCATCCTCTCCGAAGTGCTGGAGCATCTGGCGGATGACGCCGGCGCTTTGCGGGAGATTTACCGCATTATGAAGCCCGGTGCGGTGCTGGCCGTCACCGTGCCGCACAAGCACTATTCCGGCTGGTTCGACCCGCTCAACCGTCTGGCCGAGGGGGTGTTTCACCGGCCGATACGCAAAGGGGCATTCGCGGGCATCTGGGCCAATCATTTGCGCCTCTATCTTCCCGACGAGCTGCGCCGATTGGTCGGCTCCGCCGGCTTTGCAGTTGAATGTGTCGAGGAGCAGACGCATTATTGCTTCCCAGGCACGCAATTTATCGTGTATACTATCGGCAAAGGATTGATCGAGCACAACATGCTGCCGGCGTTTATGGCGCGTTCCGCGCACCGCTTTCAGGGTGAAGCCAACCGCGGCAGCCGCCTGAACCCATTTAACTGGATTCTGGGATTATTCAATGCCGTTGACCGCTTAAACGATAATCCGCAGCGTATGGCGCATGTGCGGACATTTGTAGATATTGCGCTCAGAGCGCGCAAGGTGTAACCAAATGACACACAGCACAATCAGGGGCAGCGCACTGGTACTCTTCCTGATTGCGCTTGTGTTGGCCGTCAGTGGGCAGTTGGCCTTCAACCAGGGGCCGGATGAGGGGCTATCTATGGGCTTGCTCCTCTATGGGTGTTCTGCTTTGAGCCTGTTGGCTGCCTTTAGCGTCTCGCCTGTCCCCGATCCTGCTGCCCACATCAAGGACGTAACTACCCCGCCTCCCTCTCAGCCGCATAAACGCCAGCCTCTGGCAGCGCTGCTGCTCGTTTTGGGCAGCTTGGCGGTAGTCTACGCGGCGTTGGTATCCGCAGAGCGAGCCCGTGAACTGCCGCGCTACGACCTGTTGTTGGTCTGGGTGCTGGGTTTGTGCGCGGTGATGGCGGCCTTTGGCGCCTGGTCGGGTTTACATCCCTTGGAAAGATTGCGTCCTATACGGCTACCGCAGCCGGAACAGGCGCTCATGCTGGCGCTGGTCGCAGTCACTTTTCTGCTGCGGGTTATCGACCTCGAACATATCCCTTATGTGCTCTCGGGCGACGAGGCTTCGATGGGCCTCGAGGCCGTCAAGGTGCTGCGAGGCAGCCTGAGCAACCCGTTTACTACCGGCTGGCTCTCGCATCCAACCTTGTATTTCTTTATGCAGTCCGTAGCATTGGGCCTTGGTGGGATCAGTACAGCCGCGCTGCGCTGGTCTTCCGCCCTGTGCGCGGCGCTTTCCGTCCTGTGGCTGTACAAGCTCAGCCGGCGCTGGTACGGGCGGCGCGTGGCCTTTATCGCCGCGCTGATGTATGCCGGATGGCACTATGCCATCCATTACGGCCGCATCGGCCTGAATAACATTTGGGACCCGTTTTTTGCCCTGGGCGTGCTATGGCATGCGCAGCGCGGCCTGGATGAAGGTCGCTGGTGGCCATGGGCAGTCTCGGGATTGCTGCTGGGCTTGTGTATATACTCTTATATGGGAGCGCGCCTCATCCCATTTATCCTGCTGATGTTCCTGCTATTGCGCTGGGCACAAGGTGCACCTTTATGGCGTCGTTACCGCAGACACATTTTGGTGTGCGCCCTGCTCGCAGTTTTGGCTGCCCTCCCGCTGCTGGTTTACTATATGAAGCATTGGAGCGACCTTATGGCGCGCTGGAGCGCCGTCGGCATCGTGCCCAGCGGCTGGCTGGCGAATGAGGCGGTTATCACCGGCAAGACCGAGGCGCAGCTTCTGATACAGCAACTTCGCAAAGCCTTTCTGGCTTTCAACCTGTACCCCGATCCTACCTATCACTATATGCCCGGCATC
>JAJFUJ010000033.1 GCA_021372475.1 Chloroflexota bacterium
TTTGTACCGCCTCCGGCAGAGACTGCTCAGGGAGCATTTACGCCGCCGCCGGCAGCGCCGGTTACCAATACGAGCCAGCCGGCAGTTTCGGCGTTCGTACCACCGCCAAGCGGAGCGCAGGATGCCTCTACGCTGCCTCCCACAGCACCTGCTCAGGGGGCATTCGTGCCGCCTCCCGCGGCAGCGACTCAGGGAGCGTTTATTCCACCGTCTGCCAGCGTCGCCCCCTCGGCTGCGTCCCCTGAGCCCGTCGTTCCGCCTCCCCCCGCGTTTATGCCGCCTCCTCCTGCCGGGCAAGCCAGCATTTTTGGCCAACAGGCCACACCACAAGCCGCCAAGCCGAGCGCAGCAGCGCCGTTGACGTCTCCACAGGTTCAAGGCAGCGGTTCACAACAGCGCTTTGCTCCGCCGGCGCCGCCTCAACCGCCGGCCGGGGGCACCGAACAGCCCAAGAAAAAGAGCAAAACAGGCCGCATTGTCTTGGGATGTGTAATTGCACTCATTGTTGTGGTGGTTATTGTTATCGTGGCGGCCTCATTGCTGGCGAAAAACACTGATGAAGATACAACCTCTAGCAGTGCGACCAAGCTGTTTAGGACAGCAGAAAGCGCTGCTGTCGGCGCAACCAAGGCCGTCAAAACGCCGACCGCAGTCAAGGAAGAACCTGTGGTCGCCGAAGATATTATCTATGAAGACGATTTCAGCGATTCAAGTTCCGGCTGGAGTGAATGGCAAGAGGATGATTCCGTCGGCGGTTATGAAGACGGTCAATATACGATAGAAGTCCTAGCTCCCGATGCTTTTTTCTGGGCTTATACGGGCCAGGATCTCGCTGATTTTGTGCTGGACGTAGACGCTAGCAAACTAGCCGGCATCGATGATAACCACTATGGGGTTATCTTGCGCTACCAAGACGAGCAGAATTTCTACATGTTCAGCATCTCCAGCGACGGTTATTACCGTTTTGGATATTATAAAGATGACGAGTGGACGGATATAATAGATTGGGAGGAAACGAGCGCCATCAAACAAGGCGATGCGACCAACCATATCACTGTCCAATGCAAAGGCAGTAAGTTTACTCTGAAGGTGAATGGCAAGGAGCTTGTGGTCGTTACTGACAAGACCTTTGGCTCTGGCGACATCGGTTTGTTTGCCGGTGCGTCGGATGAGGCAGGTGTGAAAATCGCCTTCGATAACCTCGTAATCCAGAATAATTAGCTATTGTGCGGGTACTTGTCCCGCGCCAATGATGTATTTAAACAGGGGGAAGAAAGATGAAATCGTTCAGGATGGTGATTGCTTTTATTTTGGTGGTGCTACTGCTGCCCTTATCCGGCTGTGGCCAGGGCGCTCAAAAGACGGATGAGGCAGTCACCAGGGTGGCACCCAAGACAACTGATACCGTAACTGCCGACTCAGCCGCGGCTGAGACTACGCCAACCGCGCGTAAGGCTTCATCCGCGGGTATTGGCAAGCCCAAAGCGACGGTAGCCGCTACCGAGGAACCGACCAACACGCCAAAACCTACTGCGAAACCTACAGTTCAACGCACCAAGAAACCAACCGAAACCGAGCAAGTAGGTTCGGACTATTTACCTGTTGGTGAAACTATTCTGGTCGAAGACTTTCAACCTGATTCACAATTCCCGGAAACAGACAATGATGAATACGAATTGGCGCTGGTCGATGGCGCCTATGCTATCACCATCTATGAACCCGACTTGATTGTGTGGGGCTCGGCTGACCTTTCTCTCAGCGATTTTGCGGCCGAGGTCACTGGGGTTCGCGTCTCGGGTCCGGAAAATGGGGATTATGGTTTCATCTTCAGATATCAGGACGCGGATAACTTCTATGTGTTCAAAGTTGCTGATAACGGTGCGTATTCCGTGCATGTCTTGGTGGATGATGAATGGAGCGACATCATCGACTGGCAGGACAGCGACGCTATCAATCTGAACGGCAGTAATGTCTTGGCCATAGCGGCTGTGGGAAACCAGTTTACCTTTTATATCAATGGGGTCGAGGTCGATTCCGCAATTGATGATACCTTCGCGGACGGCGATATAGCGCTCTTTGGCAGCACGTACGATGAAGGCAACCTCAAAGTGCAGTATACTGACCTCAAGGTTTGGGATATCGACGAAAGCCAGCTTGGCGGCTCGGCGAGCGGTGGGATTACGCAGGGCGAGTTGGTTTACAGCGACGACTTTTCGGATTCAGCCACCGGTTGGGACGAATGGGAAGGGGATTCATCGCTGGCATCCTACCGGGATGGTAAGTATGTCATTGAGCTTACAAATTCTGCATCAATGGCCTGGGGCAATGCTTATCAATCTTTCGATGACTTTATCATCACAGTCGAGGCTAGCAAGACGAGTGGTTCGGATGACAATGCGATGGGCCTTGTGTTGCGGTATCAGGATTCGGACAACTTTTATGTATTTGCGGTCAGCTCAGACGGCATGTACACCTTTGGATATTACCTGGATAACGAATGGTATCCCGTTATCGATTGGACGACGTCGGACCTGATTAACCAGGGCGAAAGTGAAAACGTATTAGGCGCAGCCGCTGTGGGGGATCATTTCATCCTTGCCATCAATGATACGATCGTTGAGGATATCTATGACAGCACCTTTGCAGACGGCGACATCGGCCTGATGGGCGGCGCCAACAGTGAAGGCGGAATTGAGTTTGCCTACGATAACGTGAACGTTTGGGCTGCTGAATAAGCATTTCGTTTACAAGTGCCTGCCGAGAGAAAATCGGCAGGCACTTTTTGTTATTTGGCAAACTCGTGTATTTTATGCAACATAGCGGTTACAGAATATAATCGGCCTGCAATTTAGACAGCATATATCGTTCAAAGGAGAATATATGGCTCATCGAATAGATCCAAGCTGCCGCTACAGCAAATCGCACGAATGGATTCGCGTCACGGATGAATTCGGCTATATCGGCATATCCGATTATGCCCAACAACAGTTGAGCGATATCGTGTATGTCGAGGTTCCCGAAGTGGGAGACTCGTTCACCCAGAGCGAGGTATTCGGCGTAATAGAGTCTGTTAAAGCTGCTACTGATTGCTACCTGCCTGTCGCAGGCGAAATCGTCGAGGTCAACCAGGACCTGGAGGATACGCCGGAGCTCGTCAACAAAGATCCTTACGGCGACGGCTGGCTTGTGAGAATCGCCATCGAAGACTTGGGCGAACTCGATACCCTTATGTCCCCCCAGGCATATGAAACTTTTGTTAAGCGGGTTCAGGCCGAAGCTGAACATTGATGACATATATTCCGCATACCGCTTTGGAAACAGAACAGATGCTCGCCAGCATCGGCGTTGAGCGGGTAGAGGATTTATTCACAGCAATACCTGAGACTGTGCGCTTCCCGCATATCGAGCTGCCCAGCCCAGTATCCGAGCTCGAAGTGATGGAAGAGCTGCGCGCCCTGGCCGGCGCCAACGCTACTGCGCAGGATTCCCCGTGTTTTCTTGGGGCGGGCGCGTATCATCATTTTATCCCGAGCGTAGTGAACCACATCATCAGCCGCGCCGAATTCTATACAGCGTATACTCCCTACCAGCCTGAGATAAGCCAGGGAACCCTGCAGGCCATCTTTGAATACCAGACGATGATTTGCGCCCTGACCGGCCTCGAGGTAAGCAATGCTTCCCACTATGACGGCGCTACAGCGCTGGCAGAGGCGCTCGTCATGGCCCTGGCCGTGTATCGCGGCAAGAAGACCAAAGTCGTCCTTTGCGGTGGGATCCATCCCGAATACCGCGAGGTTGCCGCAACCTACACGCAAGGAATGGGCATACGTATTGAGACCACGGCGCTTACGGATACCGGCCTGGAGAGCGCTATCAACCTCATAGATGACGAAACAGCCTGCCTGGCTGTACAAACGCCCGATTTCCTGGGGCGCATTCACGATTTGCAGCCGGCAGTTGATGCCGCCCATGCCCACGGCGCGCTGCTGATTGTGGTGAGCAACCCCATCGCCCTCGGGATGCTCAAGCCAGGGGGCGCTTACGGCGCGGATGTCGTGGTGGGCGAGGGGCAGGCGCTGGGCAATCCGCTTTCTTTTGGCGGGCCTTATCTGGGCTTTTTTGCCTGTCGGCAGGAGCACGTGCGCCGTACATCGGGGCGCTTGGTTGGCCAGACCACTGATATAAATGGACAGCGCGGCTTTGTGCTCACCCTATCGACCCGTGAACAGCATATCCGCCGCGAACGCGCGACTTCAAACATTTGTTCAAACGAGGGCTTGAACGCGTTGGCGGCAGCGGTGTATATGGCCGCCCTGGGCAAATGCGGCCTGAAGCAGGTGGCTGAGCTGTGTTATCATAAAGCCCATTATACCGCACAGCGTATTGCAGAAATCAAGGGATATCAGGTTAATAATAATCAACCGTTCTTTAATGAGTTCATTGTTGCCTGCCCGCAGCCGGCCGCTATAATCAACAAGATGCTGTACGAGGAATACGGCATTATTGGCGGTTACGACCTCGGCAGAGTAGATCCGGCGCTCGAGAAACACATGTTGATCTGTGTCACTGAGGTCAATAGCGCAGCCCAGATAGAGGGCCTGGCAACAGGCCTCGAGGAGGCGGCGCGATGAGCGAGGCAATCATTTACGAGCTCAGTGCGCCCGGGCGCTGCGCTGCCCATTTGCCCAGGCTAGATGTGCCTGCTGCCGAACCACTGCCTGATGCGCTGCTGCGCAGCGAGCTCGAACTGCCTGAAGTGAGCGAGAGCGACCTGGTGCGCCATTATGTGCGCCTGTCGCAGCTCAATTATGCGGTGGATATCGGCATGTATCCGCTCGGTTCGTGTACGATGAAATACAACCCCAAGGTGCATGAGGATATCGCGCGGCTCGCAGGGTTCGCTGAGGTCCATCCCTATCTGCCCGAGGAACTCTCTCAGGGCTGCCTGCAACTGATGTTCGCGCTGCAGCAGTACCTGGCTGCTATCACCGGCTTTGAGGCCGTTAGTTTGCAGCCTGCCGCAGGCGCCCAGGGGGAACTCTCCGGCGTGCTGATGATCCGTGCTTATCATCGAGCGCGGGGAGATACAGCCCGCACCAGGATGTTGATCCCGGATACAGCTCACGGCACGAACCCTGCCTCGACGGTTATGGTGGGCTTGGAGATGGTGCAGGTGAGTTCAGATGCGCGTGGCAACATTGATCTGAACGATCTGAGCGCCAAACTGGACGACACCATCGCAGGGATGATGCTGACCAACCCGAACACACTGGGCCTGTTCGATGAGCATATCCTCGAGGTAACTCGCCTGGTGCATGCGTCCGGCGGATTGATATACGGCGACGGCGCCAACCTGAATGCGCTAATGGGGATCGCCAAGCCGGCAGAACTCGGGTTCGACGTGATGCACTTGAACCTGCATAAAACATTTTCCACGCCGCACGGCGGAGGCGGCCCCGGCTCGGGGCCTGTGGCAGCGCGTGCGGACCTGGCGCAGTTCCTGCCGGGACCTATCGTAACGGCGCATGAGGCCGTTTACAGCGCGCTCAGTGGCGAAGCGCTCGACATCGACGCGGATGATCCTGTCGCGGACGCTCCGCAGTATATGCGCAGCCTGATGTGCCGCCTGGAGATGCCCGAGCACTCGATCGGCAGGATCAAGTCATTTTACGGCCAGTTTGGGATACTGGTGCGCGCCTATACTTACATCCGCATGCTCGGCGAGGAGGGACTGCGCGCCACATCCGAGGCAGCGGTGTTGGCGGCCAACTATATCCAGGCCAGCCTGAGGGATACCCTGCCTTTGCCGTATGATCGCCTATGCATGCACGAGTGCGTGTTCGAAGGGCGGGTGAATGGCGCCGAAGACATCCACGCCCTGGATATCTCTAAACGGATGATCGATTACGGCATCCATCCGCCCACCAACTATTTCCCGTTGGTTGTGCCGGAGGCTTTGA
The DNA here is from genome assembly GCA_021372475.1 of Chloroflexota bacterium. Taxonomy (GTDB): domain Bacteria; phylum Chloroflexota; class Anaerolineae; order UBA1429; family UBA1429; genus JAJFUJ01. Next base: position 5,961 of record JAJFUJ010000033.1, read on the forward strand.
TGATCGAACCTACCGAGACCGAGAGCAAGCGCAGCCTGGATGCATTTATTCAGATTGTGAAGGCTATCACGGAAGAGGCTAAAAAGGAACCCGAGCTGCTGCGCACGGCGCCGCACAGGGCGCCTGTCGGCAGATTGGATGAAGTTCAGGCCGCTCGCAAGCTTATTCTGCGCTGGCAGCCCGAGCCATAGGTGGGAGCTACCTTAACATACAGAGCGCCCGCAGACCGCCGGCGCTCTGGTTTTTATTACAACCCCTGCTGCAGAGCACTCAAGGTCTTCTCATATACCTCAAAGTGCTCCCCTTCAGCTTCCTGAGGATCAACGAACTTGAGCCATAAAGCCTGGTTATGCCAAATACCGGCCAACTTGCGGCGGCTGACGCGCAGGTCGCTGGTGACATCATGCCAGACGACCTCGCCATTTTGCACTAAAATATACTGGCCGGCGTACTTGTCATAAAATGACTTGGCATGGTCGCGATAATGCAGCGCCTGTTCGCAGGTGCTGCGCCGCCAACTGGTTACGGTCTCAAAGGAATCGGTCTCATCGACGCCAAACGCAGCGATGGGCGCTTGCACCTCCGCAGTCCAGTCGATATCGTCCAGATTGGTCGTGCCAAAGCCGGCCTCGGCGGCCGCGCGCAGGGGGTTGCGGTCTCGAATATAGGGCTGGCTTGGCCAATCCTGTTCGGCATCGTGGCCCATCAGGTGTGTGGCCACCACATCGGTGGCGATGACGTGATCGCCTGCCACAAGCGTATTGCCAATACGCGCTGCGCCGCCCCATTCAGCATTGGCCTGGCAGACCATCCCATCGAGGATATTCAGGGTCGGCTGCGTCAGCAGCCCAAGGTCGGGCAGCATATACGCCATGCGTATCAGGTGGTGAAAATATTGACGCGCATGATAACGCGGCGGCTGCGGCAGCAGGCCGAACAGGTTCTTTAAGCACAAAGTAGTGCCCATAAAGCGGTGGTTTTTAATTTTCTGCACCGAGACGACCGCATCGGCCTCTGCCAAAGGCTCCGGCAACTGGTATTGGCGAAACATCAATCCGCCGCCGGGAACCTGCACCAGGCGCATAGGCACATGGTTGGAATCATAATGCGGCACGCCGAACTCGCCTAGAATATCGTCGATGGTCATGCACTCCAGCACACTCAGGTTAGGATCGGCCTGAGCGTGTACGCTGGTATCGCACGAGATAAGCTCCGCGGACGTCCTCTCGCGCAGCAAACGCAGCACCGCTCGGGTCAGCTTGCGGCTAACCAGCTCCTGCAGCTCACCCTGGTAGCGCACCACCTTGGCGGGCGGCCAATCCTGGTTGAACTTGATGGCAATGCGTTGGGCGCGGCTGAGTTTTTGCCAGGCTGATTCGAGCGGATCTGTGGCGCGGCGTAAGGCAGCGTACACTTCCTCATCGCTGGCTTGATAATTGCAGCTAACAGCGCGGACGATAGAATGCGAAGATGAATTCATGCTTCATGCCTCGGATGAGATAGACATACAAAGCGGTATTGTAGTCAAAAGTGTCAAGATAGCTAGAATATGTATATCTTCTCAACGGAGTGAGCTCATGGATGTTTTCGAAGCCATCGCCAGGCGTTACAGCCACAAAGCTGCGTTCGCAGCAGAACCTGTACCTAACGAACAGTTGGTTAGGATAGCGCAGGCCGGGATGGCGGCGCCTTCCGGCAATAACCGCCAGACATCCGAGTTTATCTTGATTAACGATCCCGCCGTGCTGGCCGAGATCGGGCACATCACCAGGCATAAACCGCTCGCCAGCGCGCCGGCGATGATCGCGATTGTCAGCGATACAGCCCAGTCGCTGCCGGGCACCACGTTCTATATCGAGGACTATGCAGCGGCCACGGAAAACATCCTGCTGGCAGCGACAGCGCTGGGATATGCCTGCGGTTGGATCGATTATCTGCTGCGTGCCCCGGAGATGGACCAACCGATTTGCGAATTGCTTGGCATTCCGGCAGACCGCGCCCTGATGGTCATCATCCCCATAGGCAAGCCGGCTGAGGTAGCTAAACGCCGTACCAAGAAGCCTTTTGAGGAACGCTGCAGTTGGAACCGTTATGCGGTGCGCCGCACGCCGTCCAGTGGGGAATGAACCTAGAGTAACCGAGGTTGCTGCGTGCAGATGCCGCGCAGCAAATCGCGTAGAGCATAATATACCAATTTGGGTCGGCGATACTCGTCCAGGAGCCCTTTGTTGTTATAACAGCGCGGCCGGCTGAGCGCATTGATGCCACTGTCGGTCCGCGAATCGCAGAACTGCCAGATATAAAAGCCCACCAAATCCGAACGCGCCATGAGCTGGTCGGCGCACTCACAGACCACCTTACGCTGGTATTCCTCGCTCCACATCACGTCATCTTCAAGGGTGCGGCAGCCGTATAGCCCCTCTGCACCGAATTCTCCCACCAGCAGCGGTTTGGAGCCGATGCGCATCCTGATACGGTCTAAAAAGGCGGGCCATGTAAAATCGAACGAGTACCAGCCAAAGAAAGCATTAACGGTGACGAAATCCACCAGGTCAAAGCTGATATCCTGGAGAGCATCGCGGCTGGCATAGGTAATGGGCCGGCTGGAATCGGCCTCGCGCGCCGTGGCAGCAAGACATTCCACCGTGCTATAGCCTTCAGCAGACGATGTATCACATTCGTTGAGCAGGCTCCAAGCCCAGATTGAGGGATGGTTCACATCGCGTTGAATCATCGCCCACAGCATGGCGGAGGCTCTGTCTGTGATGATGTCGATTGCTAGTTGTTCGGCGGAGAAATTCGATAAAGGGATCTCTTCGATGACCATAATGCCGCGCTCATCGCATAAATCGAGCAAGCGCTGGTCCGAAGGATAATGAGCGGTGCGCAGAGCGTTGAGGCCAAGGTCCTGCACCAGGTCAAGGTCGCTCAGAATTATCGGTGCGGGGACAGCGAATCCCCATTCTGGATGGTCATCGTGGCGATGCACGCCGCGCAGCGCCAATGGTTGGCCGTTAAGCAGCACAGCGCCGTCCTCGATTTGCAGGTGGCGGAAGCCGACTCGCTCAATCAGGTTATCCTGGGCGAAACATAGCTCCACCTGGTGAAGCGACGGATGGTCGGGCGACCACTGGCTGCAGTTTGCCAACGACGAATCGAACTTTAATGCCAGGGAATCGCCAGCATTCAAATGCACCGGCTCCGTGTGGATCTCTGCGCCATCCAACAGCACTGCACAAGCACTGTCCAATGTTTTATCATACAGGTTTTGCAGTTCGATTGTGGTTTGCAGGATACACCTTCCCCCCCTGACGTCTGCCGTGAGTTTATATGAGGAGATATAGCCGGAGCCGCAGATTTCCTCTACCCATACGGGGCGGATGATGCCGCCGTATTTGAACCAATCCAGGCGGGCAGAAGGGATGGTGCCGATCAGGTCGTGCGTATTATCCACGCGCACAACTAGTTCGTGGCTGCCTGTTTCCGGCTGGGGCACGAGGAACGAGAACGGCAGAAAACTGCCATAGTGCTCGCCCAATAACTCACCGTCCATCCAAACGTTTGCGAGATGGGTGGCTGCCGAAAACTGCACCAGGAGAGCGCTGCACGTCCGCGTATCAAAACGCGTGCGGAACCAAGCCGCTCCCTCGTAATTCATATATCCGCGAACTGTATTCCATACCCCCGGCACCCATACCTGCTGACTATGCTCTGGAAATGACTGGTACCAGCTCTCATCTACCCCAATATCGTTCGGGTCAATGACAAAATCCCAGTAACCATCCAGATAGGTTTGATGCCTAGTGGTAGTTGTCATGAATGTTCTGTGCATCCGCCGCTCTCCTGCAGCTAACGATAAATGAAATCAGAGCGCAGTATATCAAGATGAGCAGCCATGCGCAACAAGTCAGTGCTCTTGCGCACCCTTGTTGGAAGATTATAATGCACGCCATACTACTAGTGGAGGAAATGAGTCGCTATGCTTAACGTAGGGATAATCGGCTACGGCGGACGTGTTTCCAGTATGGCTAAAGCGCTGGGGATGTACAGCATCCCTTACCGCGTGGCAGCTATCACTGACCCGCGGGCGGAGGAAATCAGAGCCAGCAATGATCCTTTCCTGGCCGATACCGCCTACTATGCAAATGCGGACGAGATGCTCGCGGCAGGCGGGCTGGACGGTGTGATGGTGGGCACGCGCTGCTTTATGCATACTGATATGGCCTGTAAGGTAGCTCAATACAAGCTGCCGCTTTTTCTCGAAAAACCGGTTGCGATCACATTTGAACAGATCAAAAAGCTGAACGACGCATTTAAGGATTATCCAGCGCCGACCGTCGTATCGTTCCCGCTGCGTTTGACGGTACATGTGCAGACAATCAAGCAGATGATCGAAGCCGACGCCATCGGCACGGTGGAACACGTCGTAGGTTTTAATGATGTGCCCTACGGAGATGTCTATTTCTACAACTGGTATCGCAATTATGAGCAGGTGGGCGGTCTGTTCCTGCAGAAGGCCACGCACGACCTGGATTATATTGCCTATGTGCTCGGCCAAAAGCCCCGGCAGCTCTGTGCGATGCACAGCCGGCGCGTATACGGCGGGGATAAACCGCACAATCTGCGCTGTATCGATTGCGACGACTTCGAAACCTGCCCGGAGAGCCCTTTTAACCTGTTCCGTCAGCGCTTCCAGGGGGAGCAGGTCGATATGCATTCTGACCGCCTCTGCCTATATAGCAAGGAAATCCGTAATGAAGATATCGATAATGTGATTATCGAATACGAGAACGGCGCGCAAACCTCATACTCGCAGAATGTCTTCGCTCGCAACGCCGCCGGACGGCGCGGCGCGCGCTTCTATGGTTATAAAGGCACTATCTTTTTCGACTGGTATGAAAATGTTATCAAAGTGTTCAAACACCAGTCGCCCGCCGTTGAGACGATCAGCTTTACCGGGGATATGCCGCATTTTGGCGGCGATCGCGAGCTATGCTATGACTTTCTTATGGCGATGCGCGACGGGACTTCCTCGCGCAGCCCAATCGAGGCCGGTATTCAGAGCGCTCTGACGTGTTTGTGGGCGCGCGAATCCGCCGAGACGCGCCGTTACTGCGATGTCATGATGCTTGCCTGAGCAACAGGATAGCTATCTTTTTCTATCTACAGAGGCTCAGATCAAGCTGTCTTGGTTTTATAAAGAAACTACTACCAGCGATACCTGGTTATGATGCTAATGCGGCTGGGAACGGGTGCAGAAATTGTTGGCGCTGCAAACCAGCCTGCTTGAATGTGGTTGCCCAAGTCTGCAGGACTTTAATACATTCGCTGAGTGGCATAATCCCAGCACGATATTGCGCTAAAACCTCCAGGAAATGCGCTTTTTCTGAAGCCGATAGTTTGTCAGATAAATACTCTAGCGCTGCCATCAATACGTTGATTACAGAGGTTGTACGCGGGGGATGCGCCAGGGCAGCATAATAGTTACTGGCGTATTCGGCCATGACCTCAGCGGTCTTGTGTTTATCCGGGTTGGCGATAATACGGTTCATACGCTTTAGTGCAGCTTGGTTGTATGCCATCAAGAGCAATTTCTGCTCGCTGTGAAAGTGCACCAATTCGCGCATTGTGCCCTTGGCGAGTACCTGGCGAAAATGAGCTTGACAGAACAGCCTGGTGTAAAAGTGCTCGCGTAAGCGTACATCCTCGAGCCGTGTCTCATCCTCGATAGGCACATTAGCATATCGACTTAGTACAGCACTGCCAAGAAAACCTGCCCCTTTGGCAGTGAGGACCGACTTACCGCTCTCTTGGTATATTTTGGTGTCTCTCAGGCCACAAGAAGGCGATTTGCTCTTTAGGATGAACCCATCGACAGGCCCCAGTTCTGCTAGGCACGAATCGCAGAAGGCGCGCATATCGGCTGTATAATCGATGCCGGTTTCAGGTTGCACGAGTGCCACTTGGCTGCCGTTCGCAATTATCCGCACAGGAGCGCGCGGAGTTCCCAAGCCGATCTCTACTTCAGCGCATATGGGTTTGCATTCAACCCACTGGCATAGGCGGCTGACCGCCTCGCTGACAACGCTAGTCCCGTCCCAACGGCACGCGCTGAATCCCAGACACTGGCTCACTACTACCACAGGTTTTGGGAATTCGGGCATCGTCCTCTGCCTTCCCCCTTTAAGTTGCTAGCTGCTCGGCTATCTGCTATCAGGGAACAAGCACTACCTTGATGGAATCGTCACCCTGGGCAGCTATTTCCAACCCTTTATGGAACTCGCTCAAAGGCAGCGTATGCGAGACCAGCGCGGCGCCATTCACGACGCCGTTGCGTAAATATTGTATGGCTTTGGGATAACTATAGGGGCCAAGATGCGAGCCATGTATGTTAAGCTCTTTGACATCGCCGATGACCGACCAATCAACCGCTACAGGCCCAGCGTGAACAGAAAACTCTACGAACGTCCCCAGTTTACGGACCATCTGCAGCCCCTGGTTGACGGCCGGGCCGGCGCCTGTCGCCTCGATATACACATCCGCGCCATAGCCTTCGGTAAGGTCGAGCACGCGCTGAATCGCGTTTCCTTCATGCACATCGAATGCTAAATCAGCGCCCAATTGCCTGGCCAGTTCGAGGCGCTTGGGTTTAGCATCCAGTGCGATAAGAAGCCCGGGGCCTTTTAACTTGGCAACCTGCAGCATGCACAAACCGATCGGACCCATCCCAGCGATGACTACCACATCGCCAAGCTGGATATCACCGCGTTCTACGGTATGAATACCGCAAGCCAACGGTTCGATGAGCGCAGCCTGCACTGCGGGGATATCCTTGGGCACCTTGTGGTTGATGGCATTGGCAGGGAAGCGCATGTATTCTGCCCACGAACCTTCGGCGCGGCCTCGCTTGAAGCCGTAAATATCGTGCTTCTGGCACATCCAGTATTGGCCGCGCTTGCAGAATCGGCACTCCCAGCAGGGCACGATTTGCTCCGAAACCGCCCAATCGCCGATCTGCAGGCCGTATTTCGCGGCAGCGCCCGGACCAAGAGCGACAACCTCCCCGATAAACTCGTGCCCGGCGGTCACAGGGGGCTCTATATAAGGCGCAATCTCTGCAGATCCCCACACCCGCGCGCCGTGCCAGGCTTTGACGTCGCTGGCACAGATGCCTGTCGCAAGGATGCGAACCAACACCTCATTCGCGCCAATCTCAGGTAAGGGAATCTCCTCAAGGCGGTAATCGTCAGGCGCATATACGCGCACTGCTTGCATCATCTTGGGGATATTCATCAGCAGCCTCCTTGGTACATAGATTACAGGATTATAGCCATGCCACAACTTAATTGAACTAGTATACCATAAAACTGTATGCGCTTCCTGAGCTACCGCGCTCCCAAACACTCACAATGATGCATATCTGCCAGGCTTCCGAAGCCACGATAGTATACAGCATTGCAATGGTTTTCCCTGCTGAGAAGCGCTCTGCATGCCTTACCCCATAAGCATCGCTGGCTCAGCCGGCTGCGCGCTCGGGCTGCTCCAGCCACGCGGGAAGCTCGCCTGGTGATGCGTATGCCCCGAGAAAATTTGACCCATCTGCGAGCGGCTCATCATCCTTCCTGCGTGGCAGGTAAATCCGGCGTGCGATCCTCAGCGTTTATCTTAACGCAGTGTGAGCTATACACTAAACGACTTGTCGGCAAAAAGCAAGCGCTAAGCAAAGCAGTTTACTGCTTGACCAGTTGGAGATTTGGGAGTAGAGTGTTCAACCGATAGTGTCTATAAATACTAGAAGGACTTGAGCAATGCGGATTATAGATCTTCGAAGCGACACGGTAACACTGCCGACGCAGGCGATGCGCGACGCCATGTACAACGCCGAATTAGGTGACGATGTATATGGCGAGGACCCGACAATCAACCGTTTGCAGGAAATGGCGGCTGAACGGATGGGTAAAGAGGCTGCGCTCTTTGTGCCCAGTGGTACGATGGGTAACCTTGTTTCTTTGCTGACTCACTGCGGGCGCGGCGACGAAGCGATTATGGGCAGTGAATCCCATACTTTTTACTATGAGGGGGGAGGTTCGTCAGCCCTGGGCGGCATTCATGTTCATACAGTCCCTAACCTGCCCAACGGCATGATGGAGCCAGAACAGGTTGAGCTGGCGATCCGCGGGCAAAATATCCATTTTCCTCGTACCCGCCTGCTCTGTCTCGAAAATACCCATAACCGCTGCGGTGGTGCGGTCCTTAATCTCCAGCAGATGGCAACCCTCACCTCGATTGCTCATCAAAACGGCTTTCCGGTTCATTTGGATGGCGCCCGCATCTTTAACGCGGCGACTGCCCTGGGCATCCAGGCGCGGGAGATTGCCGCGCAAGCCGATAGCGTCCAATTCTGCTTCTCCAAGGGGTTGGCGGCGCCGGTTGGTTCGGCTATCTGCAGCAGCAAAGCATTTATCCAGGAGGCTGTACGCGTCCGCAAGATGCTGGGAGGCGGCATGCGCCAGGCAGGCGTCCTGGCTGCGGCGGCTATCGTCGCCCTCGAACAGATGGTGGAGCGCCTGGCGGAGGACCATAGCAACGCGCGTATTCTGGCCGAGGGCATGATGAATCTCAAGCAGGTGCACGTTGATCTGCAAAGCGTGCAAAGCAATATGGTGATGTTTACATTGGCCAATCGTAACCTTGTACAGCAGCGAGTGTTAGCACAGTTAGCCGCCGAAGGCCTAAGAGTAAGTTCAATGGATACATTGCACCTCAGAGCGGTGACACATTACGGCATCAACTCGGAGGATATTGCCTTAGCTTTGGAGATCATGAATCGGGTACTGGGTTAAGCGCGCACATTCAATAGGAGGACCGCAAAGATGCCAACAAATCTTTCACCCGCCAAAGCCTCAAAACGCGAACGATTTGCCTGGTATATGTACGATTTCGGCAACTCGGCATACGCTGCGATTGTGCTTCTTGCGGTATATTCCGCTTATTTTAAGGGGACAGTGGTCGGCGGGGCCCTCGGGACGCGTCTGTGGGGGGTGGCTGTTGGCATTGCGATGCTGGTTGTTGCCATCATATCCCCGGTGGTTGGTGCAATCGCTGATTTTACCGGCGCAAAAAAGAAGTTTTTATTTGCGTTTACTGTACAAGCAGTAGTCTTTATGGGGCTGTTGTTCTTTGTACAAAAAGGCGATGTAACTATAGGGATGATCTTTTTCATCCTGGCAGAGATCGGGTACCGCAGCGCCCAGGTGGTTTACGATGCCTTCTTACCCGAAATAGCCAGCCCGCAGGAGATGGGAAAGGTTTCTGGCATGGGCTGGGCTGTCGGTTCAGCCGGCGGTATCGTTAGCCTGTTGTTTACTTTGCCATTTATCATGTTGATTAAAGGCACCTTTCCCGTGCGCCTGGCGATGGTGATTGGCGCCGCCTTTTATGCTGTAAGCTCCATTTTCCTCTTTCTATGGCTGCCTGAGAAGGCGAGCGCCCAGAAATTGCCTCCTGGTGAAACGGTACTTACCGTCGGATTTCACCGTTTGTGGCAGACGATGCGGGAGGCAAAGAAATACAAACAAGCCATTCGCTTTGTGTTGGCAAGTATCGCGTTTAACGGCGGTGTGATTGCTGCCCTCGATTATGCATCCATCCTGGGCGGAACATTGTTTGGTATCCAGCAACAAGGACTAATTATCCTGGTAATCCTTGTACAGCTCACCAATATAGCCGGCTCATGGGTATTCGGTGAGATCGTGCAGCGTTATGATACCAAGCGCTCCCTGATACTCTCGATTGTCTTGATGACTGTTGCTGTCCTGTTAATTTACATTACGCCTAGCGCTACAATGTTCTATATCGTAGCCTCCGTGGCAGGTTTCGCGATGGCAGGTGTGCAGTCTGTCAGTAGAACCATGGTCGGCAAAATCTCACCCAAGGACAAAAGCGCCGAATTTTTCGGATTTTATTCCGTCGCCGGACGGACCTCATCCTTCCTCGGGCCTTCCATCTATGGTTGGGTAGCGGCCGATTTGGCCCATCGGTTTATGGTCACGCAAGGTTTGGATGCCCATGCTGCCGACCAGGCCGGCTTGCGTTTGGGCATTTTTGTTATGGCAGCCTTCCTGGTTATCGGCTTGCTTTTGCTGCTTTCGATGAACGAAAAGAAGGCTATTGAGGCTGTTTCCGAAGAAAACTAGCTCATATTCCGTCTCTATATAGATAGCAGTATTTTTGTAAGGAATATTCGATGTCAGAGCCGGCAGTTTATCAGTATCCGCGGCGACGCGTGATTAGGTCGATTCTGCACACACTCTCAGGTTTTGCTTTTCGAACTTTAGCGGATATCAAAGTATACGGTAGTGAGAATCTGCCGCATACAGGGCCGCTGCTCGTGGTTGCCAACCACTTTAGCTTCCTCGACCCGGCGCTAATGGTCGGCATCGTCCCCTGGCCGATGGAGTTCCTGGGCGGTTTTAGAATGCCAAACGCTCCTGCGTGGGCAACGATCTTTCCACGCTTATGGGGATATTTTGCAGTTTTCAGGGGCGGCAATTCCAGAACAGCGTTGCAGGCTGCCGAAAGTGTGCTGCAGCATAGCGGAATCGTCGGCATTTATCCGGAAGCTGTCGCTTCGGCTGCCGTGCTGCGCACAGCTCGCCCGGGAGCCGCGTATTTAGCTTCCCGCACCGGCACGCCGATTCTGCCAATCGGGCTGGATGGCCTGATAGATGTGTTCCCGAAGCTAAAGCTTCGTAAACGCGCCAGAGTTACTGTGCGCATCGGCAAGCAAATTGGGCCGTTTTCGGCGGCCGATGGCAAGGAACACCGCAGGCAGCTCGATTCAATCAGTAATGATATCATGGGCAGCATTGCCCAGCTTCTTCCCGAGGAACGGCGCGGACGATATTCGCAGGATATCAAGCTGCGCATGCAAGCTGAGGCGCTGGATGTGTACCAGTTCGCTCAGGAACCTGAACACTAGAGTGGGACAAAAACTACCACCGCTGCTAGTCAAGGGCGGTGGTGGTTTATTTTATAAGTACCCCGCCGTCAGTTTTATCTGGCGGGTTTGAGAGAGGATAACCGTATTAGCGGAGCCTAGCCCTGGCTAGCGCCGTAATACCCATCCAGCTCCGGCAGTTTAACCATACGCAGGCGCTCCATCCCGGGGAGCTGCATCAAGGGTTCCATCAGCGATGGCGGCACATCGTCATCCAGGCCCAGGATCATAATCGAGAGCCCCCCGCGGCTGGAGCGGCTCATTTGGGCAAACGAAATGTTTATGTTCGCGCTTCCCAGCGCCTGCCCGATGCGCCCGACAAATCCCGGCCGGTCCTGATGGACGTCCACCAGCATATTGCCCTGCAACACAGCCTCCAGGCGCTGTGAATCGAGCGCGATGAGGTGCGGTTCATCCTGGATTATCGTGCCGGCGATATTGGCATCCTCGCTCTCGGGGAAGCGCGCGGTGATGACGTTATGCGGCACCTTGGATCTGGCACCGCGCACTTCGGAGACAATCAAGCCTCGCTGCTGAGCATATACCAGGGCATTGACGGCGTTAATCGGCGCATCGCTGACAGATTTCAATAATCCGGCGATAAACGCTGCGGTCAATACCCGCGTATCGCAATCGATGAGCTCTCCCTCATAGGTAATTTCAATCTTGCCCTGCAGGCTGCCGCGCCATTGGATAAAAAAGCTGCCCAGCCGCTCAGCCAAATCGACATAGGGCATGACCAGTTCAGCCATATTGGGAGGCAAATAGGGCATGTTGACAGGGCTGGAGGGTAAACGTCCTTCCAGAACATCGATAACAGATTGGGCTACATCCAATGACACCGATTCCTGAGCCTCGATTGTCGATGCGCCCAGATGCGGCGTAGCAACCAGGTTGGGCAGGCCGATGAGCTCGCTATCAGTCACCGGCTCCACCTCAAAAACGTCCAGCGCTGCGCCGGCAATCTGCTTTTCGGCCAGGGCTGCCTTTAGGTCGGCCTCATCAATAATACCGCCGCGCGCACAGTTCACGATAAAAGCCGTCGGCTTCATCAACTTGAGCTTTTCTGCATTGATAAGCCGCCTGGTTTCGGACGTTAACGGCGCGTGAACGGAGACAAAATCACTCTGACGCAGCACGCTGTCCAGGTCTAGCAGCTCGATTCCACTGGAGGCAGCCCGTTCCGGCGAGGTGTAGGGGTCGAAGGCAATGACGCGCATCTCCAGCCCTTTGGCTTTGGAAGCCACCAGCGAGCCGATGCGGCCGAGCCCGACCAAACCCAACACTTTGCCCTTCACCTCAAAGCCCTGCAAGGAACTCTTCTCCCAACGGCCGGCCTTGAGTGAGGAAATAGCCTGGTACAAGCGCCGCGCCTGCACCAAGATCATAGCAATTGTTTGCTCAGCCACGGCGTTGCTGTTCCCAGCGGGCGCATTCACCACGATGATGCCGCGTTCGGTGGCGGCATCGACATCGATGTTATCCACACCGGTGCCGGCCCGTCCGACCACCTTGAGCTTGTTGCAATGGCTCAGCAATTCGCGCGTGACCTGCGTGCGCGAACGAACCACCAGCGCATCGTAATCGTCAATAATCGCGGCCAGTTCCTCCGTCGTCGGGTTTTTGCGCGTCTCCACCGACGCATGCTGGCGAAGCAAGTCCATGCCTCCCCGTTCGAGGGGCTCGGTTACGAGTATTTGCATCATTCCTCCTGAGGCAATCCACTTGGGTTCTAATAACACCAAAGCACACTACAAGGTGTGCATCACCAGGCCGGTCAATAACTTGGGATAGAAATAGGTGCTTTTTTGCGGCATCGTCTGCAGTTGGCGTGCTGTCTGCCAGACCTGAGCAAGACGCGTCGGGTTGAGGATGAAAGCTGCCTGAGCCTGGCCGCTATCTACACGGGCGCATGCTTCTGCTTCAGAGATAGTATAGTACACACGTTCGCTGGCTTGCAACGCGCCGGCATCGATGCCAAAGCAAGGCTCTAGAACCAGATCCTGCAGGATACTTACGTCCAGCGCTTGCTCATCGGCACTATCGCTTGTCTGAGCGCTATTTCCGCTTGAGCTGTCTTTCAACCGGCATATCCAGCGCGTTCCCTTGCCGAGGTAGATGCCGAAGGCTGTGCCCGTTTCATCAAGCGGGCGAATGAGGCTTGCCAGAGGTGCATCATGCGCAGCATCTGTGATTGCCAAGTTGGCGCTCAGGAGCTGCCGTAAAGTCGGCAAAGAAGGCATCCCCGAGATTGTGACCACGCGGTGAGTCGGCAGAATGCACAGCCCTGGATCTTGCAAGGCGGTGACATACATCAATACGTAATCATAGGGCTGGCTGCGCGACGGATTTCCCTCTGCAGCACGGCGTTCATCCCGGTAAGCCAGGGCGGTCTCGTAGCGGTGGTGCCCGTCAGCAATCACGATCTCTTTATCTGCCAAAAATGCCTGGATGTTGGCAATAACGGAAGGGGCAGCCAACGGCCAGAATATCTGCTGCGTGCCTTCCTGATCCGTATAATTCACCGCAGCAGCGGGCGGGGGCTGCAGCCATGCGCTCAACTGCAACTCCGGATCGCTGAACATACCGAACACAGGGCTTAGCTGAGCTCGCGTGGCGCGCATCAGGTTAAGCCGGTCAGCGCGGGGGGCTGAGCGGGTGTGCTCGTGGCGGTAGATACCTTCGCCCCAGGCTGCCAGCCGCACCGCAGCAAATATACCGCGCCGGGTATAGGTTGTCTGGTCAGCCAGCCTAAAGTGCTGCACATAACCGTAATACATTGGGGTATCGTCCTGCGCCAGCACCCCCTGACGGATCCAGGAGTTGAGCTGGCTGGCAGCTTGATCATACCAATCCAGCCCTGCGCCGGCAGGAGTGACGTCAATATGCGTGATGTTATGCGCATCCCGAGCGGTATACGTATCGCGCAGCTCTGCAGAGATTACATCGTACGGCGGCGCAAAGACTTCCGGTTTGCTAAACCGCGGGGCATAGCGTATGCCGCAGAAAGGGAGCGTTTCGACCATGCGTTTCTCCTGGGGGAACAAAAAACCAGCTAAATAAGCTGGTTTGGCTTTTTTGAAACCAGCGCACATTCACCCGAATGGCGCGTCGTGGCCAGGCTCAGTTGGGCGCAATATAACATGCGTTGCGGCTGGTGTCAAGCGAGGGTGTGGAAAAA
>JAJFUJ010000061.1 GCA_021372475.1 Chloroflexota bacterium
GGTGGTTGCTGATAACTTGCGTCAGGTGACCGAACACGCCCTCAAGAGCGGCATCCGGCTCTGGCTGGAGACCCACGACAGCGTCTCCAAGGCAGTTTATGCCGGGCGCATCATCCGCCTGGTCGACCACCCGGCTGTCGCCATCAACTGGGATAACATGCACCCTTACCGCAACGGCGAAACGTTGGATGAGACCTGGCACGCGATCTCGCCCTTTATCCAGCACACCCACTTTCACGATGCGGTCAACGACCCCGGCGCGCCGGTGATTACCCCCTTCGGCAAAGGCGGGCTGCCCATCCAGGCGATGTTCGACCTGCTGCAGGGCATCGGCTACAAGGGCTATTACTCGGGCGAGTGGTTCGCACAACAGATGGGCGTCGACGCCGACGCATCCCTGGCGGCGCATCGAGAGGGGTTGCTGCGTCTAGAACAGAACTATAACAAGTAGATTCTTGTTAGGTCTCCATTCATTACCGGATGAGCATGAGCGCCGGTGGGCTGCCAGGTAGCAGTCCGCCTCGTACTATATACCATCGCTCGTGTTGGCTATCGCCGGGTTATCCGGGCTATGCCTGCGCGGCTTGAACTTGGGCAGGGTCCAGGCCAGCGCAGCTCCGGCAGCGCTAAGCGCAGCGGCTGCGCCAAAGACCGCCTCGGCCGTAAAAACGTTCAGCAGGAGGCCAACCAGCACGGCGCTCAGCGCGTTCACCACCTGCAGAATGCCGGAGGCTGCCAGGTAGAGCGGACGCATCTTTTCGCTCGCTATATCGAGGATGTAAGAGGTATAGCTCCACCATGCGCCCCCATTGACGAATCCGAGCAGGGCAAAAGCGACCAGATAGGTTGCCCAGTAGTAGCCAGCCAGGCTGCCTATGGATACCACCAGTAGGCAGGCTACCTGCACGATAGTGAGGATACGGATAGCAGCCCAACTGCCGATGTGGTCGATCAGGTTGCCCAGTAGAAGAGCAGAGATCATCCCGCCCAGATTCTGCGCAATCAAGAACAATCCCAGGATCTCATCGCCGGCGACGACAACCTCGCGCGCGCGAATCACAAGAAAGGGGAAGGTTGCGCCGGCTAGCCCTAATATCAGTTGTACGGTGATAAGATGCCGCAAACGGCTATCCGCGCGCAGGCAATTGACCACGGCGAGTGCATCGCGGCGCACGTTGACGGTTGACTGCGGCAAGGTCTCGTCAGCCTCTTCACGCGTGAGCGAGATAGCTCCCAACGAAAGCATCATTCCCCCCAGAGCGCAGGTAAACAGCACAACCCAGTTGATAGGGTAGGATAACCCATTCGCGCCGAGTATGACCTTAACCAAATAACCTGCACCAAGGGCTCCTAGACTGGAGAAAAGCTGTCCGGCGCCCAGGAAACGCCCGCGGATGTGCGCTGGAATCACCTTGCCCACCAGATCAGGCCAGGAGATGCCGTTCAATCCTTCGGAGGTGTAAAAAGCGGCATAAGTTACAGCCAGGATAACGCCAACCAACCATACTGCGCTTTTAGCCCATAGCAAGGTAGCCAAGGCCAGCAGCGCCAAAGGCAGCCGTCCACCCAGGCTGGACCATACCAACAGCGGCTTCTTGTACGGCTTGCCCATCAAGTAGCTGGCAGCCCAGATCTGCGGTATGGTAAAAACGAGGACGCGCACGGCCGTGAGCAGCCCCACTGCTACCGTAGAGCCGGTCAGGTCCTGGACAAACGAAGGTACTACCACAACGGGATCCCAGAAGGTTAACCCAATCGAGAAGAAGATAAAATCGGCACTCAAAACCAGGACGTTGTGCCGGATATGGTCGCTTTGCTGGGCCATCAAGGCTCCTTGAGTGAATATATGTTGTGTGTATAACCTTAAGCAACAGGCAATTTACTTGCATTCCCCTTACTTGCCAATAACGATACTCTATGCTATGATGGCTCCACCTCATACCAAGGAGGATCTAATATGATGACCACGGTAACTTTCCCCGGCTAGCCACCGCTTGGAATCCATGTATTCCAACTGAGCCCGGGGATGTTTCCCGGGCGACCAACTGCCTCTAGATTTATTTGTCGGTATCGCTGCGCCTGTCGCTCGTGTCTCAATGCGGAGGTTTTTCTATGGCGATTTTGCGTCGAATGTCTTCTTATCTCAAACCTTACCTGAGTTCACTGGTGCTGCTGTTAGTCTGCATGGTTGCCGGCCTGTTAGCCGAGCTCTTTATGCCGCGCATACTCGGTTATGTCATCGACCGCGGCATCAGCCAGCGCTCGATGCCCAATGTGCTGCGCTATGCCGGGCTGCTGGCGCTGCTGGCGGTGGTACGCGCTGCACTGCGCTACGGCCAAATGATCACCCAGGAGCGGCTTGGCCAAGAGACCGTGCGCAGCTTACGGCGCGACCTATATGCACGCTTGCAGCAGCTCTCGTTTACCTTTTATTCCGTCAACAATACCGGCGACTTGATGTCGCGCTTGACCAACGATGTCAGTGCAATCATGGATTTTTTCGGCTTCGGCATCTCAGAGATGATGTCATCCATCCTGATATTTACCGGCACGCTAGTCATGCTGCTGATTGCCGATTGGCGCCTGGCGCTGGTCGTGTGCGCCCCGATTCCGGTATTGATGTTCTTTGCGTTTCGTTTCAGCGGCGTCGTTGGCCCAGCCTGGGAGAAAATCCGCGAGCAGATGGGCAAGCTGTCGACTACCCTGCAGGAGAACATCAGTGGGGTACGCGTGGTCAAGTCGTACGGCCGTGAGCACCACGAAATCCACAAATTTGCGGATATGAATGAATCGACCCTCGATGCGAATATCGACCGCGCCGATATCGAAGCGCGCACCTTCCCGGTGATGAGCTTTATCACCGGCATCTCTTTCCTGCTCTTGTACTGGTACGGTGGACGCCGCGTAATCAACGGCCAGCTCAGTATGGGCACCTTTTTTTCGTTCAACTGGTACCTATGGAGCCTGATCTATCCGGTGCGCTTCCTGGGATTTCTGATCAGCCTGGCTCAGAAGGCCATCGCCTCGGGTCCGCGTGTCTTTGCCGTGCTGGATTCCAAGCTCGAGATCCCTGAAGCCGCAGACAGCCAACCGCTGCCTGTTATCCAGGGGTTGATCAGGTTTGAGGATGTGCATTTTGCCTTTGAGGACGGCGACGGCACTCCTGTACTGCGCGGGCTCAACTTGGAGATTCAGCCCGGCCAGGTCGTGGCAGTATTGGGGGGCACCGGCTCGGGCAAATCCTCTTTGATTAACTTGATTCCTCGTTTTTACGACCCGCAGGAGGGGCGCATCACTGTGGATGGTACTGACTTGCGCCGTGTCACGCTGAATTCGCTGCGTCAGCAAATTGGCATCGTGCCTCAGGAGACCTATCTCTTTTCCGACACAGTGCGTAACAATATCGCCTTTGGGCGCCCCGATGCAACCGATGCCGAGGTCGAGGCGGCCGCGCAGGCTGCGCAGGCGCATGAGTTTATCGCTCAATTGCCCAAAGGCTATGAGACGCGCGTCGGCGAACGCGGGCTTGGCTTATCCGGCGGGCAAAAACAGCGTATCGCCATCGCACGGGCGCTGCTGACCGACCCGCGTATCCTGATTCTGGACGAGGCCACTTCGAGCGTCGATGCCGAAACTGAACATACGCTCCAGCTTGCCCTGGATGAGGTGATGCGCGGACGCACGTCGATTGTCATCGCCCAGCGCCTTTCCACGGTACGCAATGCCGATGTTGTCATGGTGCTCAAAGACGGCCTGGTGGTCGAAAGAGGCACCCACGAAGAACTGCTCGCTCAAGGCGGCGAGTACGCCCGTATTTATAACCTGCAGCTTAGGCCGCAGGAGGTTATAAATGCCCAGCTAGATTTGGGGAGTGCATCACTATGAGCGATGAACAATATGAGGAGCTGCAGGAAGTAGAGCAGCGTCCCTTTGATTATGGGCTGCTCAAACGTATGCTGCGCTATACGATACCCTACCGCAAACAGTTGGCGCTGGCGACCGTGGTCATCGCCATCGGCAGCATCCTGCGCCTGACGGAACCTTATCTGCTACGCACTGCCATCGACCTTGGCATTACGCCTGGGAATATGCGCGTGGTCAATACTGTCGCCATCCTCTGGCTGGTCTTTCAGTTGCTGGGAGCCGGCGCGGAGTATGTGCGCATCCACATCCTCAACCGCACTGGTCAAAACCTGCTCTATGATATGCGCCAGGAACTTTTTACTCACCTGCAATGGCTTTCGCTGCGCTTCTACGACGGTCGGCCGGTCGGGCGCATCATGGCGCGCGTCACCAACGATGTCGAAACCATCAACGACCTGATTAATTCGGGCCTGGTGACGATTATCTCGCAGGCTGTCAGCCTCGTCGGTATTGTCATCATCCTGTTTGTGGTCAACGTTCGCCTGGCACTGCTGGCCATGCTGGTTGTGCCAGGGATGGCTTGGGTCGTGGTGCGTTTGCGCCCCAGGATGGAGACTGGTTGGCGCAATGTGCGCAAAGCAAATTCGAATATCAACGCCAACCTGAACGAGACCATCACCGGTATTCGAGTTAGCCAAGCGTTTTGCCGTGAGAACACGAACATTCTGAGCTTTGAAAAGCTCAACAACAATTACTATGATGCCTTTATGGGCGCCATCCGAGCCGAAGTGCTTATCTGGCCGACGGTGGATGTACTCGGTACGGTGGGGTCAGCCCTGGTGCTGTGGGCGGGCGCCCGTATGGTGCTGAACGATGTGATTACGGTAGGCTATGTCCTGGCATTTACCGATTATCTCTTCCGCTTCTGGGAGCCGATCAGTGCCATCAGCCGTGTATACTCGCGCGTGCTTTCGGCTATGGCTTCGGCAGAGCGTATCTTTGAGTACCTTGATACTCAGCCCGAAATACTGGATGCTGAGGGCGCCCAGCCGCTGCCTCCCATTAAGGGTCAAGTTACAATGGAGAATATCTCTTTCCGTTACAAGGAAGACGACCGCTGGGTGCTCAAAGATATCAACTTTACTATCCAACCCGGACAGACCGTGGCCTTGGTGGGACCTACCGGCGCCGGCAAGACCAGCATCATCAATCTGCTGATGCGTTTCTATGATCCGCAGCAGGGGCGCGTGCTCATCGATGGCCACGACCTAGCGCAGGTGCAGTTGCCCAGCGTGCGCTCGCAGATTGCGCTGGTGCTGCAGGAATCCTTCCTGTTCTCAGGCACCATTGCCGATAACATCCGCTACAGCCGGCTGGACGCCAGCCAGGAGGATATCGAACGCGCCGCCCAAGCCGTGCAGGCTGACCGCTTTATCATGAAATATGCCGACGGCTACGCCCACGAAGTAGGTGAACGAGGCTCGAACATATCCGTCGGCCAGCGCCAGCTTATTTCCTTTGCGCGCGCGCTGCTGGCCGACCCGCGCATCCTCATCCTGGATGAGGCTACTTCCAGCGTAGACAGCCAGACGGAGCGTGCCATCCAAGAGGCGATGCATACGCTGCTCGAGGGGCGCACGACTTTTATTATCGCGCACCGCCTCAGCACGATTCAGCGCGCCGATACGATCTTTGTGATCGAAGACGGCCGTATCGTCGAGCAAGGGAGGCACGAGGAGCTGCTCGCTATGCCGGAGGGTCGTTATGCCCACCTCTACCAGCGCCAGTTTGCCAGTTGGGAAATACAGCGTCAGGTCGGCGCCGCTGAAGCTGAGGGCTGCAGGGATATTATCGTCGAATAAAGTCAGCGGAAGATATGCCGCGCTCCCGGCGCAGCTAATCTTCCGCTCAAGGACGTTTAGGGCTGCAAGTGGGAACGGAGACCGTCCCTGGTTTACTAGTTGGGCTTGCGCTTGGGGCAGGCGTGCAGGTGCTGATAATGAGCCCAGGCTGATGCTCGGGTGTTTTCGCGCCCCTCGGAGCAGCCTCGCAGCGGTTCAATGCGCCTAACATCAAGGCACAGATTAACACATAACGCCATCTCAAGGTAGAGAACATGCGTTGTTCACCTCCGCGCGTTGGTTCATCGAAATTGCTTTTAGCGTGCGGATCTCTGCGCATAAGCCATGGCCGGAGTGCGTCTTGCGCTCAATAGTGCGGCAGCCGCAATCGCCCAACCAGAAGCGGTCGTGCTGGGTGATAATCGCACGCGCCTGTTGGTGCGTGCACACAAAATGCTGCTGGTAGCTCTCAAAACTCATCTCATCCCCTGCTGCCAGCTACTAAGCGTTTCTCACCCTTGCGGATGCAGATGTCGCCATTATAATAGCTGCTGTGCAAAAAACGCTGAAAAGAGGCTTTCTATGAGCGATATTCGCCGCGAACCAGCCAGCTTTCAACCACCGCTCACCTCGCGCGAGCGCTTTCTGCGCACGATGCACTATCAACAGGTAGATTATATCTCTCATCTCGAGTTTGGCTATTGGGATGAACTCAAGGAGGATTGGCTGCGCCAGGGGCATCTGCCTGCCAGCATGCGCCAGCCGGACGGCTCCATCCCCGATTACCTGGTAGAGATGTATTTCGGCGTCGAACAGTTTGCGGGCGTTGGCGCACATATCGGCACGCTGCCGCTGCGCCCCATCGAGATCATCGAGGAAACCGCGACCACGCGCACCTACCGCGATGGCCTGGGCGTGCTCAGCCAGGTGCAGATCCAGGGTAGCCACACCATCCCGCACTTTCTCGAGTTTCCGATTCGCGACCGCGCCACTTGGCAGGCTTTCCGCGACGAGTTTCTCGATATTGATAATCCCGCTCGTGTCCTCCCCGAGCATGCCCTGGCACAGATGGAGCAGCTCTCGCGCACCAGCACGCACACCGTATCAATCTGGTACGGCTCGTTTATCGGCTGGGTGCGCGACTGGACGGGCTTCCAGAATCTGGCCTACCTCTCGGTGGACGACCCCGACCTGGTGGAGGAGATGGTGGCGCACCTCGCGCAAATGACATTGCGCTTACTGCCGCCCGTGCTGGAGCGCTGCCAGGTGGATGTCGGCTCGGGCTGGGAGGATATCTGCTTCAACAGCGGCCCGCTCCTTAGCCCGCGCTTTTTCGCCGAACGCATCATGCCGCATGTCGCGCAGGTGGTGAAGATGCTCCGTCAGCACGGCGTCGATATCATCTACACCGATTGCGACGGCAACATCCTGAAATTGATTCCCCAGTGGCTGGCGATTGGCCAGAATGCCGTGTTTCCCCTAGAGGTCAACCCGGGCAATGATCCGGTGCAGCTCAAGCGCGAGTACGGCCGCGACCTGTTGATTCGCGGCGGTTTCAACAAATTCGCCCTGCACGCAGGGCGCGAGGGCGTCCTGCGTGAGCTCAAGCGCATCGAGCCGGCCGTGCTGGCGGGAGGTTTCGCTCCGGGTGTGGACCACCGCTGCCCGGGCGAGGTACCATGGGATACCTATTGCTACTATATCTGGGAAAAGTGCCACATGCTGGGCTGGCCGGAGGATATCATCAAGGCGTTTCCGGCATTCGCGCATTGGCAGCCCTAGTTCCTGGCAGGCTAGAGAGGGCAAGGCGCCTAATCTGCTTTGGTTTCGCCGTCGGCAGCCTCCGGGATGAGGTCGGTACCTGTATCTTCCACATAGCGGCTCAACTTGCTCTTAATCAGCACCTGCAACAAGAGCGCCAACACCCCGAAAATCGCAGCCGTTAAAAAGAAGCCGCTGGATAATCCCCAACTGCTGGCCACTGCCGCGCCCACCACCGGGCCAAGGGCATTGCCGCCCGACTGGGCGCTGGCTGTCAGGCCGAACACAGTGCCGCGGTTCCCGTGCGGCGTAGAGACGGCTAACAGCGCATTGGCCGTTGGCAGGATTCCGCCGATAAAGAAGCCTTGAAAAGCGCGCAGCACGAAAAGCTGCCATGGATCGCGCACGAGCCCTTGCGGGATGAACGTCAGCGCCACACCAGCCACACAGGCTACCAACACCGTTTTGAGGCCGATGCGGTCCGCCAGACGTCCAATTCCCAGCGCAGAGACGGCTGTGCTGATCGATGAAACCGAGGCCATCGCACCGGCGATGGTAGCCAAACGGGAAGAGTCGGTTACCAGGTCCTGGATATACAGCGGGATGATGGGCGAAAGCACAGCCATGGCAAAACTGGTGCTGCCCAGCGCCGCTATTAATAGGATGACGTTGGTACTCATCGTCCCACGCACCTTACGGATGCTCGTCGGCGTCTTGGGCACTTGTGTCTGGCGATGGGTCTGGGTTTCGTGTACTCCAAAGATAATAGCTATCAGAGCTGCCGCTATAATGACCGATGCCACAGGGAAGACCGTACGGTAGCTGGTTGCATCCGCAATCAGCCCGCCGATCAGGGGGCCGATAGCCATGCCGACATACTGAGCCGTCTGCATGGTCCCCAGGCTGGTGGCCAGATGAGATTCGGGAGTCTCGGTGGCGACGAGGGTCATCGCCGCTCCCATCGTCCCGGTTAAGGCTCCCTGGATGATG
>JAJFUJ010000082.1 GCA_021372475.1 Chloroflexota bacterium
CCAGGCCGCCACTGGAGTTAAGCGAAAGCAATGACTGTCCGGGGTGGTCGAGGCTCACAGCAACCACTCCATAGCTGGCCAGCTCTTGCGCCAGTGCCTCATTTGTGCGCCGATTGGCAAGGTTACCGGGCTCGATAAACACGAGCGGATACCTGTCACTTGCATTGGCAGCGGCAGCCTGAACGGATTGGGCGGGCAGCCAGACTTCGAGCTCTATTGTTCGGCCCGATCCAGCCTCGACTTGCCCACTTGCGAGTGAGAATGTCCGGCTTGTTACCTTATATGGGCCGCTAGCAGGCTCAGGCGGGTAAAAGGGCAACAGCCACAGCGGTAGTGCTGCAGCTAACAGCAACCAAACCAGGCTGACGATCCCCAATATTCGCAGAGTGCGCGGCATGGGTTTTATCTGAGGATGCAGCAGCATGGGCACTGTTCCGGCGAAGGAAAAACCGACCAGCAGATACAGCGGCATCATGCGCGGATAAAAGGGTTCATTATCGAAAAGGAAATGCAAGACCAGCAGCAGTATGCCGATGCCGGCCAAATATTTGAGCCAACGTGGCCGCCAAAAATCAGCTACAACTATGCCTAGCTGACTGATAAGCATTAAAGCAGCAAATATGCCCAGCATTTCCGCTACCCAGATGATATGTTGGTTTGCTTGTGCCGACTCACAGGCAGATTGCATGTATCGGGCGCATGACGCTAGCCGACTTGATAAGCCACCTGACCCAGGTTAGCTGTGATACGGCCGTCTGCAAGCAGCGTGCGCGCGCGCATGGGAAGCAGCAACTCGAATCTATCCAGCATATTGCTGTCGGCATCAGCGGCGTACGCGTAGCAGGCAGCCTCGAACAGCTTGCAGGTATCCGAATCCTGGACAAAACGCAGATGAATCGGCTGCAAAGGCAGCCCGCGGTTGAGCAGCGCAAAAGGCTCCGCTACCGGGCTGGCCAGCCCCAGCGGGATACTGGAAAGGTTGTTTAGCCTGACGCGGCTGCCGATGAATCCATCCAAATGAACGGACGATAAGCCAACCGGCCAGCATTGAGCGTGAGCGTGCAACCAATTCCCGACCAGAGCACCCGCGGCTTCCTTCAGCATTAGACTCACCTCATTCAGCTAGCAGGCTATTTTGTGGTTGTGATTTTCCGCAAAACCAACTGGTCTTCCCTGACCAAACCGACACCGAGCGCGAACTCTCTCTCATAATCCACATCGCGTTCAGACTGTTTGCCGGTCTGGTCCACGGCAGTCAACTGCCCCGTCACCTGAACCTGCAGGCCGGGTAACTGCTGGTTTGTCACCGAGACAGGATTCATCGACAACACGGTGTAGTGCAAATCAGTCGTGAGGGTATATCCTTGGTTGAGGGTAATAGTCTTTTCATCCCATTCATAGCCGGGTACAAGCAGCGAGGCTTGAGGTAAATAGTAACCCGAATGGCTGATCAGGCCGACCGGCTGCATTAAGCCATTAGAGCTGCTGTACGAGGTAATATCATAACCATAGATGCCGTCCGCGGTGCAGCGCCAGGCCTCGTCATACTGCTCGCCAAAATCATATTTGCGCGTCAGTTGTGCGACGGCTTCAGTTTCATTGGCAGCCAGGCTGATAACTTCCATCGTCATCACTACATCGATGGTGGAAAGCGTCCACTTGGTCTCGGAGCGCAGCGGCAGATACGGATGGTCGCACAGCGACTGCGGATTATAATCTTCTATCGTAGCGATGAGCGGCAGAGGAGTTTGCGTAGCAACCTCGGTAGAGGCTGGGGAGGTCGCAGGCGCAACCTGAGCGGTCGGCGCAGCAGCCGGAGCGCTCGCAGGCGCTGCGGTAGGCGAGGTCTGACACGCTGTAATAAGACATAAACATATCACCAGGGTTGCAAAAAGCTCAAGTCGAAATTTCACGGACCGCATCTCCTCAGGTAAGGCTTTATCACCAAGCTTTATAATGGATTCCAGTCGTTATCCGGGCCGATAAGCCCCTTCGCTGAAAGGTCGATGGTCAATGGGCAGACCGAGACAACTCGGTCAATTAGAAGTGCATGCGCATCGCTATCTGCCTCCAAGTTCGCCAGGTCAATCATGCGCTCATACCCTTTGATTTGAACTTGGCCGGGAGCAGTCTCAACCAGCGTCGATTCAAAGTAACGCTGATGAGTCAGGTTAGTCCACTTCCAGGGGGTTTGAGGTACGGCGTCGCATGGGATATCCAGCTTCACTACATCCACACCTGGCGGGAAACCGACGCTCAATGCTTTGATGACCGCGCGCCGCGCAAAGCCGGCAGCCACTGAGAAATCGATCGCGTTGCTGTGGGTAAAGTGATGTGCGACATCCGTTTCCAGGGACACAGCCAGGGAAGGCACCTGATAACCCGCTGCTTCGATAGCTGCGCCGAGTGTACCAGAAACGGTGATGCCGACACCGATATTTTCTCCATAATTGATGCCGGCTACCACCAGCGTTACAGGGCGCGGAGTGAGGACGACAACACCCGTACGCACGGACAGGGCCGGCGTGCCTTCGACCGCGTAAACACCGAGTGGTTCAAAGCCGAGGTTCAATTCGACCGGTTGTATTGTCCCGCTGCCGATCAGGCTGCGGCCAACACCCGATTGCTGTTGAAGCGGCGCAGCTATCAGGATATCACCCAGGTCGCTGAGAGATCTGGCTAAAGCAGCCAGGCCGGGCGAGTAGATGCCATCGTCATTGGTGAGCAGCAGGAGAGGTTTGGTCTGGGCAGCCCAATGGTTCGTAGGTTGGTTTGGTCTCAACGGTATGCCTCTTTGATGGCGCGGTCAATATCGCGCTCGGATTCGCGTTCGGCGATGGCTTCGCGCTTATCATATTCGCGTTTGCCGCGCGCCAGACCGATTTCCACCTTGGCGCGATTATGCGCAAGGTATAGTTTAAGCGGGATGATGGTATATCCCTTCTGCTCGACCATTATGCGCCATTTGAGTATCTCACGCCGATGCATCAGCAGCTTGCGGTCGCGGCGGGGATCGTGGTCCTGATAGCTGGCCTCGGTATATCCGGCAATGTGTGCGCCAATCAGCCAGGCCTCTCCGTTGCGGATGGTTACATAGCTGTCGCGCAGATTTACCTGGTTATCGCGGATCGATTTGATCTCGGAGCCAACCAACACAATACCGACCTCCAGCGTATCGCTGATAAAATAGTCGTGGTAGCCCTTGCGATTCTGCGCCACAATTCGGTCGCCACTGGGTTTGCGCGCCTCTGAACCTTTATTTCGCTTGACCATCTAATCCTACTGTGAGAGTTCCTGAACGGCGCGGTCTAGCTGCGGGTCGCGCCCGGCATCGCGGTCTTCCTGGGTATATTCTACAACGATATCCGGCATAATGCCGTTGCCGTCGATGTTCGAGCCATTGGGCCGATTCCACTTGGCAATTGTTACCCGCAGGCTCGAGCCGTTCACCATCTCGTGCGAAGCCTGAACCGAGCCTTTGCCATAAGTTTTGGTGCCGATCACTTTACCGCGGTTGTTATCCTGGACAGCACCGGCCACGATTTCAGAGGCGCTGGCGCTGTCGCCATCCACCAGGACGACCAGGGGGATGCTTGTAGCAAGCCCTGCCTTCTCTACGCGAAACTCTTCCAGAGGCTCGTCGCGTTTCTCTTCACTCAGGATAAGCGTGTTTTTAGGTAGAAACTGGCTGGCAACTTCCACCGCGGTCACGAGGTATCCGCCCGGATTGCCCCGTAAATCCAATATCAAACCGACAGGATCCTTTGCAAGCAGCTCGCGCAATGCGCTGGTAAGCTGGTCGGTCGCTACGGCGTTGAATACCGAAAGCTGCACATAGCCGATATCGCCATCCAGCATACGCGAGGATACCGTCTCTATCTCGATACGGTCGCGCGTTACTAGAATTTCCAGCGGTTCATCAACAGAAGCGCGTTGGAGCAGCAAACGCACCTGAGAGCCGCGCGGTCCGCGAATCTTTGAAACGACCTCCGTGAGACTAAGGCCATCAACGGAAACGCCGTCCACCTCGAGGATAACGTCCCCAGCCTGTATGCCGGCCTTGAGCGCGGGACTGCCCGGCATAGGCTGGGCAATCGTGACCAGGCTGCCGCTCATTGTTACTGAAGCGCCGATACCCTCAAAGGAGCCTTCCATCCGCTCCGCTTCCAATCCGGCGGCTACCGGTTCCTGAAACATGGTATGCTCATCGCCGACCCCGGCGACCAGGCCGGCCGCTGCGCTGTAAAGCATCTTGGTATCATCAAGTGCATTGGAGTCGATATATTCCTTATCCAGTATCTGCATGATATCGACCAGCAGTTTGATGCCTTGCTCGCGGGTCAACTGCGGTGTCGCTTCAGGCGCCACCGTCGCGGATGAATCGAGCGCCGTTGTCGGCAGCGTCGCAGTGTTTTCTTTGGCCCACATGACAAAAATACCAGCCATAAAGCTGGCGATGCACAGTACTACGACCAGTGCAATGGTGAATATGCGCGGTTCGGTTGGTCTGTGCTTATGTTGCGAATCCTGATACATATCCATGGTTTAGCCAAGCCTACGCAAGAAAGGTGTATTTATGGTTGAATACCAAAAAATGATTATAGCAGCAGGGGATGCATGAACAAAATAAACATCCACAGAGGTAATAGGGCCCCGGATTCTAGATGGGACGCCAAGCCGGCCCACTGATGCGAGGCTTTCGGAAGCGCATCAGGGGGAGGGAAAGAGTTTAGCCGCCGTTCAACCGTTCGCGCGCGAGCACAGCGGCACCAATAACGCCAGCGTAATCCCCCAGAGCCGCACAAACGATCGGCAATCTGTCAGCATTCATCTTATTGATATAGTGTTCCTGCGCCGTACGCCGCACTGGCACCAGGTAAGATTCGCCCATGCGCGCCAAAACACCCCCGCCAACCACAATAATCTGCGGGTCCAGCAGGTTTACACACGAGGCGATCAGCAGCCCGAGGTAACGCTGGGCCTTGGCAACCGCGGCCATCGTCACCGCATCGCCGGCATCATAGGCATCGCCGATGATCCCAGCAGAGATATCATCACGTTCGGTTTCCTGCAAAATGCCAGGCACCACACTGGCTGCACCGGAGGCAATTGCTGCGCGGATATCGCGCTCGATGGCCGTGCGGCTGCACAGAGTCTCGGCGCAGCCCGCTTGTCCGCAGTTGCACAGCAGGGCAGAATCGGCCGCGAGAACCATATGCCCCACTTCGCCTGCCGAGTTACGCGCGCCTGCATAGAGCTTATCAGCCGAAATAATGCCGCCACCGACGCCCGTGCCGACAAATATGGCAAGCATCTCGCTGAAGCCTTTACCGGCGCCAAAGGAGTGTTCCCCTACGGCACCAACGTTCACATCGTTATCCAAAACAATAGGCAGCTTGAATGCCGCTTTGACGGTATCGCCCAGGGCGAATTGGTCCCAAGTCGGACCGAGATTTTCGCAGCGCACAACCACGCCCGTCTCAACGTCAATCGGCCCAGGCACGCCGATGCCGATACCAGCGATGTCTCGGCGCTTGAGGTGCGCATCATCGATGGCCTTATCGATTGTTTGCACCAGACGGTCGGCTACCCCTGCGGCGCCGAGTTCCGGGCGGGTTTTGCGCTTGGATTCACCCATTATCCGGCCATTGAAAGTATCGACTACCGCGGCCAATAGGCTGGTCCCGCCCAAATCGACGCCGATATAGGTATTGTTTGCCATAAATACTCCCTTAAGCGAAAGATGCCGCTCAGGCAAACTGCGGCAGATATGCCTTGTGGGCAGCCAACAGCTCATCGACGAGTGTGCCGGCTTGTTTGGCATTGCCGATACACCCATCGAGCAGCACAGCCTCGACGAACATTTTACGGTCACCCGCCAGCGCAGCCTGGACGGTAAGCTCCTGCACCGCGATGCGGCGCAGCACAGGCGGCAGCAGGTGCGGCGCCATAGAGTGGACGGGTACCGGCTGTAAGCCGGTGCGCGTCGCTGTGCACGTCACCTCGAGGATCGCTTCCGCTGGGAGCGCCGGCAACAACGAGCCGTTCGGCAGGTTGGCAGTGTATGTCGAGCGCCGGTCGGCGGCGATTGCCTGCAGAATCTCGACTAACTGACCGTGCTCACCCTGGCTGCGGTTGAACGCTTGCTCATCAACCGGCAGGTCGCCGTTGGCTTGGGCACGCATGCGCTCATAAATGGCCTGGCCGTATGCGATCGTTTGCTCGATGGAGTAGACGCTGACTCCCAGGGTGCTCCCATAGTAATATCCATTGGGAAAGCGCTCCGGGAAGAACTCGACCACATGGCGATCATTTACCGCCGGATAGGCTCCATAGGCCTCAAACAAACTCCAACTGAAGAGATTCTCGTTGGGCGGGTTTTGCACCAGACGCCGGCGCACCTGCGGCCAGGCATCCTCACCGCAGCGCTGCAGCTCATAAATCCAGGTAAAGTGGTTCACGCCGGCCGCCTTGGCGGTTATCTCTCCATCAGCCGCGCCAATCAAGCGAGCCAATTCCTGCTGCACCTCATAAACGCCGATACACAGGCCGACTACCGGCACACCGGTTGCGCGGCGGATAGCCCAACAGTTAGCAGACATCGGATTAGCATAGTTGATAAACAAAGCATCTGGGCAGAGCAGTTGGACGTCGCGGGCGATATCTATTAAAGCTGGGACCATGCGCATCGCGCGCGAAATGCCGCCCGCCATGGTGGTATCGCCAACCGGTTGGTAGATATTGTATTTACGCGGAATCTGCACATCCTGCAGCCAGGCGTTGCGACCACCCACGCCGATGGTCGTCACCACGACATTGGCGTGGGGCAGTAATTCGCGGCGACCAAGCGACGCCATTAGGGATATCGGCGCGCGTTTGAGTTCAATCATTTGCCGGCTGAGCCCTTCCGCCACTTGCAAAGCTTGCGGATCGATATCAACCAGACCTAACTGCCATTCCTGGCCGGATGAAATCAGCTCAGCTACCAGTCCCTGGGTAAACATCGCACTGCCAGCCCCGATGAGCACGATTTTAGGCGCCACGAACCCTCCTATGAGATGGATCACGTTTTATGATGCATTATAGCAAATGGCCAGGCGCGTGAATAGCGCTCACATATATCCGCTAAAGCGCCCCAGGAACCAGCCGAGTACTGCGCCGCCCAGGACCAGCCAGGTCGGGCTGATCGACCACTTGAGCGCGACTACCGCAGCGAGCCCAGCCAGGATCCAGGCCGGCCATTTGACCATGATACCCACACCCGCCGGGACCGTGAACAGAGTCGATATGGCTAGTTCGACAGTAACAGCGGCCATCAACCCTACCGAGGATACATTGATAGCATCGAGAAATGCCGCCGACCAGGGGGATTTACGCAATTTAGGCACAAGTGAGTTCAGTATCCATGCGAAAAGAAAAGAGGGAATAAAGATCCCTGCTGCTGCAACGAGGGCTCCCGGCACCCCTTTCAGGAAGTAGCCGACAAATGCAGCAGTGGATGTAAACGGCCCGGGGGTAATCTGGCCGGCCGCCACCGCATCCAGCAACTGCTGCTGGGTCAGCCAGCCTAGGTCATCGACCAGACCGCGTTGGATAAAGGCCACCAATACATAGCCGCTGCCATAGAGGACAGATCCGATTTTAAGGAAAAACCACCAGATACCGCTGATGGTGACTGGGCTGGCCGCTGCTGCACTGGATAATCCCAATACACCAGTATGCAGCATGCCTGGTAGCGCAATGATAGATAGAGCAGGCTTGTGCTTGGGCTTATCCAGCCGCTCGGCCCTCGACGCGCTCAAGCGCAGCCAGAACATGCCCAGTACACCACCCCCCAGCATCGCAAGCACTTCGTTGACGCCCAGCAGCGTCGCGAGCACCACCGCTGCACCGATTACGGCCAACCTCCAGCCCTTAATGGCTGGTTTACCCAGCCGCCATACGGCCGAAAGTATGACCGCAATGATAACCGGCTTGACGCCGTATAGAAATGGCTCAACGGCCGGCATACTGCCAAAGCGCACATATGCCCAGGCTATTAAAATGGTAACGGAGACAGCAGGAACTATGAAGGAGAAACCAGCAACAAACAGGCCGGGAATCCCAGCCCTAATTTTACCAATGTGAATAGCCATCTCGACAGAGTTTGGCCCCGGGATGAGGTTCGTTGCACCGACCAAGTCAAGAAAATATTGCCGGCTCATCCACTTGCGGCGACGTACAACCTCATCTTCCATCATGGCAATCAACACGGCCGGTCCGCCAAACCCGGTGGCGCCGATGACAAAAAAAAGGGCAATCAGTTCGCCCAGGCGGTGCCAGAGCGACCCTTGCACCGGGGCGATATCAACAGAGAGCTCGGATGGCTCAGCCACGAACAGCTCCTTCCGGATGAGACGGCTGCATCAGCACCTGCATAGTTGCCAGGCTGGAGCGCGCCGTTTGATCGAGATTCCGCTCACTGCCGCCCCCACGCAGCGGGGAGCACATCTCATAAGCCACATAGCCATCAAACCCGCCTGCGCGCAGCCCTCTAAAAAAGCCCGGATAATCGATGAAACCTTTCCCAAGCGGCACCGCGCGCACCATGTCGGGCAACGGCCGGTAGTTGACCAGGCCAGGCAGGTAGGCAAAACGCTTCAATTTTACATAATCTGCCAGAGTTGTTTGAACCATGCGTGGTGCGAGCCGGCACGCCCATGTATATAGATCCTCACCGTGCAGGGCAGGCGACCAAGGGTCAAACATCGCGCAGCAATTGGGATGGTCCACATCGTCCAGGAACTCTACATATGCCTCACAGGAGACGGCCGTATCGTGGTGGTTTTGCACCCCCAGCAGGACACCTTCATCCGCCGCTGCCTGGGCGCAGGTGTGAACCGCCTCGACGCAGCGCTGCCAATCTGCCTGGCAAGCGATATCAGCGGTGGCATATCCGGTAAACACGCGCACAACGCGCGCGCCCAGCATGCGCGCCATGCGCGCGACGGCGCGAATATACTGGTACTGCATCTCCAGCCAGGGAACTTCGGCGGCGCCGTGTGCCGTGAAGTCGTTATAGCAAGCGAGGGTAGCGATTTCCACCCCAAGTTCAGCGGCGCGCTGCTTGAGATCAAGGAGTGCGGCGTCGTCCCAATCCAGCGGGGAGAGATGCGGCCGTTTGGCCATGAGCTCCACTGTGGGATAGCCAAGCTCGCTTGCCTTGAGCAGGAATTGCTCGAGATTCAAGCAGTGCTGGCCCCACAAGCCAGCATAGCTCACGGAAAAAAGACATGGTTTCATATAAATACCCCAAGCTAGTATCTATTATGCTGCCGCTCACTTTAACGGTTTTCGATTGGGTGTCAACCCTGGGAAGGTGTTAAGTATCCTGTTGGAGACATCTCAAGTGTCTGAAAAGACCGAGTTGCGAACCCGGATATCATTCCCGCGCAAGCAGGATCCCATCCAAATCTTGCTTTTATTTTTGTTATTATATGATATATTCAACTATATATTAGATTAATACTGGGTTTGGCCTGCGCCGGAATGACGCTTCCTGTTTCCAGGTGGGCAAGTATAAGGACAAAACCTCTCGATACCCTCAAGCCTAGCGCACTTGAAGGGCTGTGCCGATGTTGTGTACAATGTGTCATCATATGCTTGAGGAGGGCGGGATGCTCGAGAAGCGCAGTCTGGGGAAAACCGGGTTGAGTGTTACGCTGCTGGGCTTGGGAGGGCTGTTCGTCTCCAAGGTGGGCGGGCCGTTCGAGCAGGCCAGGCTGGCCATCCATTATGCTCTGGAGCAGGGCATCAACTACATCGATACCGCGCCGGGCTACCTGGATAGCGAGGAGGTCCTCGGCAAAGCGCTCTGCGACGTCACGCAGCCATTAGTGCTCTCGACCAAACTGGGCGGCAGGCCGCTGCCCTTTCATCCGCAGGAGCGCAAGGAGCTCGAATACAGCTTTGCGGAGAGCCTGCGCCTGCTCGGGCGCCCGGTAGACCTGTTGATGATTCACGAGCCTGACCGTCCGGGGCAGTACGATTGGTGGAGCGATAAAGAGCACTTCAAGGGGCCTGTACTCAATTTCATCCAGGAGTTGAAAGCGCAAGGCGCCGTCAAAGCCATCGGCTTGGGCGGAACCACTGCGTATGAGCTGGCGCGCATCATCCGCACGGGCTGCTTTGATGTCGTGCTTACCGCTTTCAACTACAGCCTGTTATGGCGCGAAGCCGAGATTGAGGTGCTGCCTGCAGCCATAGAGCAGGGGATGGGCATCGTCATCGGCTCCCCTTTGCAGCAGGGAGCGCTGGCAAAACGCTACGATGCTGAAATTGCATCCGGAGCGCCCTGGCTGAGCAAACCGCGTCGTGAACAATATAGGGCACTCTACCGATTGCTAGATGAGCTGCAGATGCCTATCACTGAAGCGGCGATGCGGTTTATCATCTCCAACCCCAACATAACCACCACCCTTTCCGGGTCACGTTCAATCGCCGAGTTGGAGCAGAATCTAATATCGGTTGCCAAGGGACCGCTGCCCGCCAGCGTGCTTGGGCGCCTCGACGAAATCGCTGCCATGGTGCCCTTCCGACCTTTCGAGGAACCCTTCGGGCTGCCTTTTGGCCGTCCATACTGGGGGCCAGGGCAGGCATAGAGGATATTGATAGGAGAGCATATGAACAGCAAATATCAGCAGTTGCTGGAGCGGTTGGCGACCCCTTACCAGGTCCCCTGGATGCAGGTGGCGCCGTCATTCATTCCGGGGCATTTCGACAGCCACGCGGTGGACGGCCCCTTCATTGGCAGTTACCAGGGTCGATTCTGGATGACATTCATCGGCTTTGACGGCATCGGCTACCGCACCGGCCTGGCTGCATCGAGCGACCTGGTACACTGGCGCAAGGAAGGGCTGATGATCGACCGCGGACCAGCCGGTTCGCCGACGGAATTCAACGCTGCGCTGACTTTTATCGTGCGCGATAACGACCTCTACGGCAGCGGTGAACTAACCGTAATCGAGGGCAGGCTGCTGGGAACGTATCATGCCTATCCGGCCGCGGGCTATGAAGCCGGACCGGCGTCCATCGGTTTGGCATGGTCCGACAACATGCGCCGTTGGCAATTGCTGCCTTTTTGCCTGCGGGCTGCGGACGGCGCCGAGTGGGAGCGGGGCGGGTTGTATAAATCGTGTATCGTTAAGCACCAGGATACCTATTACATGTTCTATAATGCCAAAAACCGCGATGTATGGCCCTGGCACGAGCAGATCGGCCTGGCCACATCGCGCGACCTGGTGTATTGGGAACGCTATGCGGGCAGCCCGGTGCTGCCGGTTGGAGCAACGGGCGCGTGGGATGAGCGCTTTGCCAGCGACCCGTATGTTTTACGCGCCGGCGATACCTGGGTGATGTTCTACTATGGCCTGGCTGCCGACGGCCATGCGCGCGATGGGGTGGCCTTCTCGGACGACCTGCTGCACTGGGACAAGGCGCCGCAGCCGATTCTCGATGTGGGTGCGCCCGGCAGCCTGGATGCGCAGTATGCCCACAAGCCGGCTGTGTTCTATAACAAAGGCGTGCTGTTCCATTATTACTGCGCCGTCAGTCCGGCGCTCGATGCGCAGCACGGCGCGATCAGTAACCCCGAGCTGCGTGGAATCGGCCTGCGCACGTCCTCTCGGTGTTTTTAGGCGCAATGCCAAACTCGCGCTGGCAGGCCGTCCTGTTTGACTTTGATTATACCCTGGCCGATTCATCGCCCGGGATTATCGCCTGCGCTAACTATGCCCTGGGGGAGATGCATCTCCCTCAAGAGGGACCGGAGCGCATCCGCAGCACTATCGGTTTGGCGTTGACTGAGACGTTCACCAGACTGACGGGTAGTGTTGACCCCCGCCAACGGGAAGCGTTCGCACGCTTGTTCGTGCACAAAGCAGATGAGGTGATGGTGGCCAGCACCACGTTGTATGATGCGGCGAGGGCGGTTATCCCGCTGCTGGACGATGCCGGCTACTTGCTGGGTGTGGTTTCGACCAAGTACCGCGACCGCCTGGAGGGCGTGCTGCGGCGCGAAGGGCTGCTGCAGCATATGCGCGTCGTGGTAGGCGGCGACCAGGCGGCCCAGCCAAAGCCCGCTCCCGATGGGCTGTTGCTGGCTGCGGCTGCGCTTAAGTTGAAACCGACAGCCTGCCTGTATGTAGGAGATACGCCCATCGACGCCCAGGCTGCGGCG
>JAJFUJ010000100.1 GCA_021372475.1 Chloroflexota bacterium
TTTTCAGAATGCCAGAGCGTTTTGCGATGACTTGTGCATCCGCCAGAGCTGCCAGACCGAAAAAGCGGCGATGACCAGCAGGCCGAGTTCGGTCAGCACCACACCGACAGTTTGCTGGCCGTAAACTGCCCAAGCATCCAGCAAGGTATGCAGGCCAAAGGCGGCGAACCACAGGAGCGGCTTTTTCTTGGCCAGCGACTGCATCACCAGCACGGCCATGAGCATTTGAACTGCCAAGGCGCTTACACGCTCCAAGGCTGCCAACAGTGGCATATAGAGCGGCGTGTTGAGCACCTGCGAGAACGCCTGCACCGCCTGTAGGGACTGGTCGGCACTCAATCCCAGCTCTTGGATGCCGGATGAGTAGAGCATGATGATGTTCACCAAGGTTGCCAGCGAAAGCAAACCGGCAATAATCGCTTCCACCGCGCCATGGCCAGCACCAAACTGCAGCCCCTCGGCAAAGCTTCTGAATTTGCGCCAGACGAAGCGCAGCGCCAGCCAGTTGGCGCCTTGCTCGCTCAACCCCGCTGAAGCTCCTGCCACGAGAGCCGTAACGAGTAAAGGCCAGGAGCCTGCTCCCGTGCTGCCGGAACCGGCAAGGCCAACCAACTGGTTAATGACAAGGTGCACCACCTGCGAAATGACAAACGTTATCGCGCCGTATAGGAAAACATTCCAACTGATTCCAAGACGTTTGTTGATCTGCCAGCCAACCAACAGAGAGATGCCGATCATCACCGGCACCTGCACAAGGAGGGCCAGCAACATATACGGCCAGTTCATTTTGATTTCCGGGAGCGCTACTTCTCCCTCGCTCGGGGCAGACGCAGCCTCGCTGCTGCCCTGCAGTGCGGCGCCACCCGCTGCCCGCCAGGCACGCAACACAAAAGAGGTGCCCGCGCTAGTGTTGGTATAACGCAAGAGGAGCTTGGGCGCATCTACACTGTACCAGGCCTCGTGGGCAAGCGTGCCGAAGGACATCTTGACGTGCCAGGCAGAGAACTCGCCAGCTGGCACCGTCACCGTCACCGGGCCATCCACGCTTACGCGTGTAGCCGCGCTGGAAGCGGACGTTGGGATGATATTGAGGTAGGATGCGCTCAACCCTGCGGCGAACGGCAAAGCGCGCTGGGTTTGCAGCGTTTGGTCGTTATCAAGGGTTGAAGCGTCGCGCGCCAGGGTATTGGCGGTCACCGTCGCGCCGATGGTTGAGGTAATCAGCACATGGTCAGTGAGGTATTGCGCTTCATAACGCGTATCCCCGACCGTGCTCCAGGCGGAAACCGGCTGCAGCGAGGCATCCAGCGTCGTCTCCCCCTTATCGGTGCGGCCAATCATTGTCACTTCGTAGGATTGCAGCCAGCCGCCATCCGTCTTGTGCCAGCGCCACACGGCGGCGCCGAGCTGCGTACCATCGGAGTATTCCACGTTATAGTAGCTCTCTTCGCCGTCCTGCCAGGGGGCCGTCAAGCCAAGATCTTGCAGCGGCACCGCGGCTGGAGCACAGCCAAGCAACGCGCCTGCCAATAACATCACTGCAAAAAGAACCCGCCAATACCTCATTCACGGCCTCCGATGTCCAGATTTACTAAACTAGATACCAATAGTAAGCATACCACAGAGTGCTTGCGACAACCAGACCATGCAGACCAGCGCAGATGCTCAGCCAAAGAGGAGGACGGTGCCTGCGTATGACATCGCTGGCGAACAGAACCAATCCGCTGACGGCTGCCAGACCGGCTGCCCAGGCCAGGTACTTGAGCCAGGCTGCTGCGGCCGGCAATCCGAACTGCAAATCGCCGGTATAAACCCGATACCAGCCCATGGCGCAGATAACGAGCAGCAGGCTGACGCCAGCCATCATGGCGGATAGCGCGAAAGCCGAAGGCGGGCGCCTTTTCTGAAAGACCTGGATGCAGAAGGGTAAAATCCCGAGCAGCAGTAGCCCTATCAACAAAAAGCCCAGCCGACGCTGCCAGTAGAATGATTCATACCAAGGGATGCGCGTATAGCTGGAGTGATTGAAAACCGCACGGGCGATGCGGCCGATGTCATCGGGCTGCAGGCTCAGCCAACGGCGCTGAGCTGCATCCTCGAACAGGCCGGGCCCGAGCTGAACCCACGCAGCCGGCGCGCCTGGCTCCACAGAAAGCAACCCTGCGGACGATACCTTGATAATCAGCTCTGCGTCAGGATCCGCCTGAAAAAGCAAGCGGGTGCGTTCAGTGCCCGGCACAGCAAGCGGCAGGCGCCGGTAATACCCGGCCACCTGGTCGGCATAAAGAGGGTCGAGGCGGCTCGCAGGCTGCCCCGCTTGAGCCAGCCCAATACCGAGTTGGCCGAAAAGCTCTTCCTGGAAAGCCTGGTAGAGCTCCGGCGAATCGCTGTTATACAACAGCACTATTCCCAGGTTGCCGGACGGCCAGAGCAGCATGGCGCCGGTAAAGCCTCCGGATGAGGAGGCCAGCTCGAGCAGGCGGTCCGTACCAAGCCAGAGTTCATCGAATGCCAGAGTAACGCCCGGCACACCAGCAGCCAGTGTGAACTGCGACTGTAGCAATCGCGCTGTTTGCTCGGAAGAGAGTATGCGCTCGCTGCCGCGCGCACCGCCCCCCAGCAGCGCCTGCACAAGCGCTGCACCATCAGCCGCGCTGAGGTAAAA
>JAJFUJ010000102.1 GCA_021372475.1 Chloroflexota bacterium
CCGAGTGCTACCGCGAGGTGGAGCTCGATAATGCCCGCTTCTACCCGATGATGGCAGCCAAAGGAATTCCGGCCTCATCGATGCCGGCTGCCGGCGAGATGCTGGCAGAGATGCTGCGCGTGGTGGAGGCTGGGTGCGACCTGTGCTGCGTGTTCATCTCGTCGGCGATGAGCAGCACCTACGAGAGCGCCCACGCGGTGCGCGAGATGGTGCTGGAGCGCGTGCCGGGTGCAAAAATTGCGCTGGTCGATTCGCATTCCAACTGCATGCAGCTCGGGTATGCGGCGCTGGCTGCTGCGCGGGCTGCGCACGACGGCGGCACGCTCGAGCAAGCGGTGGCAGCCGCGGAGGATAACACTCGTAAAAGCCGCTTTCTGTTCATTCCCAGAACGCTCGAATATCTGAAAAAGGGCGGACGCATCGGCATGGCCAGCGCGCTGCTGGCCGATCTGCTCAAGATCATCCCGGTGCTGACGGTGGAGAACGGCTTCACCACGACCCTGAAAAAAGTGCGCACGCGCAGAGCGGCCGAGGAGGCCATGCTGGCGCAGATGTCTGCTGATGTCGCAGCGCACGGCCTGGGTGAAGTGGCGGTGCACCATATCGATTGCCCGGATAGCGCTCAGCAGTTGGCCGCTGAAATCAAGAGGCGCCTGGGCGCTGTGGCCGAGATTATCGATATCGGCCCGGTCATCGGCATGCACGTAGGGCCTGGGACGGTCGGCGTGGTGTACTGCAGCCAGACGCCGCTGCGCTGACGCGAGCCCGTTGTTACGATATAACGACCGCTCCGGCTCAGCGCCGGGGCGGTTTTTCTAGCTTTTTAGTCACGCCGTCCGTGAGGGTAACCTGCGGGACGCGCTGCGGGGCAACGCCGTCGGGGTCGAGGGGGAAGGTGGCTGTGGACATGGCTGGACTCATGGGATGATGAATTGGCAAATGCGGGAGGATTGTAACACGGATAGGAGGTACGGAGTAGGCTGGTAGTGAATTACCCAAGAGAGGAAGGCAGCGCTGCTGAGAAATAGACAAAAGCCCCGCTGATGAGCAGGAACGGCGTTCCTTACCGAATATGAGCTAATTTGTAAAATAACGATTTACACAATACATACATATTGTAAAATATTACTTTACAAAATACCTATAATATTGTAAAATATTGGTATGACGGTAATCAAGAGAGCTTTGTTTCCCTTTTTACAGCGTGCACTGGCAGACCAGCGTATCATTGTTATAACAGGCATGCGCCGAGTAGGTAAAACGACCACGTTGCGTTGGTTGCTGGACCGAGTTCCTTCTGCGAATAAGCTTTACCTCGACCTGGAGAGACTCGATCAACGCGCAGTATTTGCTGAAGCTAATTATGACTTGGTAATGGATTATCTGCGCAACCGTGGTCTTGACCCAACCCAACCGATAACTCTGGCGATTGATGAAATCCAGAACGTTCCCAACCTCCCGAGCGTGATTAAATACCTGTATGACCAATATAAAATCAAATTTCTGTTAACCGGCTCCAGTTCGTTTTATTTAAAGAATTACTTTAGCGAATCGATGGCAGGACGTAAGGTCATTTTTGAGCTCTTTCCGTTAAGTTTTGGTGAATACCTGGATTTCCACGCCGTCCCTTTTCGTATGCGCACAGAACTGGCTGATATGCGTTATGACACGCACGAATTCGAGCGCCTGAAGGGGCATTATGATACATTCGTTACTTTTGGCGGGATGCCTGACGTAGCACTGGAGCAGCGTCCCGAGGCCAAGCAGGAAATACTGCGGGATATCATCACGTCATATATTAACATCGATGTACGCACAATGGCCGACTTTACCAAGATAAATGAGCTGCAACAACTTTTGCGGTTACTTGCTATGCGGATAGGGAGTAAACTCGATATCAGTAAACTCTCCCAGGTGCTGGGTATTTCCCGGCCCACAGTCAATGCTTATCTGGAATTTCTTGAGAAGACTTATGTAATCGAGCGTCTTGGCGCATTTGCAGGGCCGGATAAAACGGCAGCCTTGGGGCGCAAGCTATACTTCTGTGATAACGGCATTGCGTCGGTGTTGGCGCAAGTCAGCGAAGGGGCATTATTTGAGAATGCTCTTTATAACCAGTTAAAACACTATGGTACCCTCAATTACCTTGCGCATGGAAGCACATCAGAGGTGGATTTCGTCCTTAACCGGCCAGGGCA
The DNA here is from genome assembly GCA_021372475.1 of Chloroflexota bacterium. Classification (GTDB taxonomy): domain Bacteria; phylum Chloroflexota; class Anaerolineae; order UBA1429; family UBA1429; genus JAJFUJ01. Next base: position 2,199 of record JAJFUJ010000102.1, read on the forward strand.
ACCGCCAGCCGGCTTGGAGGCCAAGTACCATCCCGTGCTTGCCGATGACACCAAGCTGCAGCGTATCGCTCAGCGCTATGACCTGGATGAAGCCTGGCTAGTTGGCAGGTATCCAACCCCCGCTTATGATCGGTATCTTTGGGGCGGATTGGTATTCTAGTAAGTCAAAAATGCACGCGGCTATAATCTGTACGACTGCCCTGGCGATGAGCCGTGGGGGGCTGCCAAATGGTACATAAGCTCCCTCTCACCCTCCCCCCACCATCCTGCGCGCCTCGGGAGTCAGGTTCGTCAGCGCGCTCTCTACCGCGATGCCGCGCATCTTGTTGACCGCCTTATAGGCGTAAATCCTGAGCGTCACGCTGAGGTAGCCGACCGTGATAAGCTGCTCCCCCTGGGCTGCGGCGCCCGTGCCGTTGAGCGTGAGCTTGCCCAGCCCGCTCACGAAGGTAGGCGAAACGGTTACCTCTCGGCTTCCTCCTCCACTACTTCTCGCGCTATTCTCGCCCACTCCCACAGGCGTTGGGGCTGATACCTCATCGTGGAGATATCCTTCAAAATCAGTTCAACGCGGCAGCCCCTAGTGAGTTCCAGCACGCGCTTTAGCTCGCTCTTGACATATTCGGCGTCGAAGCTATCTCCGGCTAACATCGCGGGCGAGGGTTTATACGAATAGACATAATCCGCGCCGATGGCCTCGGCCCCGCGAGCCACATCCACCCAGGGGCTCATCGATATCTTGCGCAGCCTGGGCAGGTTGCGCCGCAGGATAGCCACTTTACGATCCAGCGGGTCGCAGCAGCCGTAATAGCACAGGCCGCAGCGGTTGAGGAAGCGCGCCTCGTACTGCAGGGCGAACTCCTCGTGCATGGCCGGCGAGACGGCCGAGAATATCTGCGACATCGCGCCGCCCCACATATCGCAGGCACGCACGTTGTGCGCATCGTGTTCGGCGGGCGGCAGCTCATCGGTGTGACCCAGGCCGCCCTGGCCGGTGATGTTGGCGTTCGAGAGCGCCAACAGGTTCTGGTCTTCCATCTGATCGAGCCAGGTCAGGTAGGCAGCAGTCAGGCGTTCCATTGCGGCATGTACCAGCGCCGGGCGCTCCACCAGGTCGGTCAGCGCCTCGTTCACGCCCCACAGGCGCACGAGCCAATCCCAGGGGGCATAGCTGAGGTAGCCTACGCCGCGGCTAATCACCGGTAAAATATCGCCAAAGATAGCTTCCAGATGGGCATGATTGCTCACCGTGGCGGCCGGGTCAAAGGTCACCTCGGGGGTCGTGATCAGCTCAAGGTCGGCCTCATCGCGGATGCGCCGGTGGTAGGTGCGTGAGACGACATCGTTAGCCTCGTCGGTCTTGACGATATCGACGTCCTCATCCAGGCCAAAGCCGCTATCGTGGATGACGTAAGGATTGACGTACACGCCCGGCACGACCATATCGCCCGGCATATGCCGCCACTGGTAGAGGGTACGGCGCATGCCTTGCTCGATGGTGCGGCTCTCGTCTTCCGCGCAGCGCAAAGTGAGCTCATCGTCCACATTCATCTCGTGCCAGGGTATCTGGTAGATGTGGACCATCGTGCGGCCGGGCCGCAGCTCGTTGAGCGCTTTCCAGCCGGCGATGCGCTCGGCGTTGACCGGATCCTGCGCGATATCGGCCATTTCGCTGGCCAAGGCGCGCAGGATAGCTTGGTCAGCATCAGATGCGAGCATAAAACCTCCTATTAACAACCTTCCATCAGTAATACAGCATCTTCCCAGTGGCCGGGCACCGAGAACCAGGCTTTGTTGGGCTGCGGAACCTGGGCTGCGCCCAGATTGCCGGTCTCGAATGTGCCCGCGTCCTTTTCATCCCCGCTGGCCGGGTTGATCCAGGTGCACCTGACCTGATACGTCTGAATCTTGCTCAAGTTGATGCGCACACTGCACTGGCTGGCCAGGTAGAGCAGCGCCCACGAGCCGTCCGGAGCGCGGATGGCGGTGTTGAGCGTGCGTTCGCTCGAGATGCCGATGTCGTAGAGGGTCTGGTTGGGCACGCGCTGCCACCAGGGCACACGCTCGGCGATCTTGCGCAGGATGCCCATCTGGCGCGCGCCGGGCGTATCGAAGGTGCCCGTCCAACCCGGCCCCATGCGCCACATAGCGTCCTGGCCGGTGGTGTAATACCCGCCGGCCATAAAAGCCCACCAGGCCTGGCGCCGGCAGATGAGCGGGGTAATCGGCCCCAGCGGATACTCGGGGCCGTTCTCATAAGCGCCCTCGCCCAGCACCACCGGCTTGACGGGCGTCGCGCAGTAATCAGCAATGACGGCCGGATATACTTTATCCCAATCGGTCCAGGTCTCGATCATATGCATATCGAGCCAATCCTCGGCGTACCAGTATTGGGATGAGCTGGTCCAACCGCAGGGATGGTAGGTAATCAAGTGCGCGCCGCCATCTCCCGCACGCAGGCCGCGCGCTAGGGCGCGGTAGGCTGCCTCGCCGCCGGTGGGCACGCGGTCACCCCCCGAAACCCAGATGATGTTGGGGCGCGCGCGATAGCGCTCCCCGAGGAAGCGCCCGTAGATAAAAGCGTTCTCGGCATCAAAGGTGTGCGTATCGACGACGTAATAGCCCCAGGTAGGGAGCAGCGCCAGCACTAGCCCCAGGTTTTCGGCCACATCCAGCAGGTAATCCACCTGCTCAAAAAAGACTGGGTCGGGATCAGCCGGCGAAGTGCGCCAGGGGCGGTGGCCGGTAACGTTGGCGTCGGGCAGGGGATGCTCGTAGCCGGAGCCGTTGCCCCAGGCAATCACCGTCTGAATGACGCTGAAGCCCTTGGCGGCGCGGTCGGCCAGGTAGGCCTCGGCATCCGCTGTAGCATACTGCACCAGGAGCGGCCAGGCGGTGTCTCCTAGCCAGAGCCAGGGATCGCCGGCGGCGGTGACGAAATAACGGCCGTTAGCGCTGACGCGGATCGGTCCAACGATAGGCATAAATGCCTCCCTTGCCAACATATACGGTTTCACAGAGCTATTTTATGATAACAGGGGATGCGGGTGGACGCAACTGGCCGCGCATAGCGGGAGCGGGCAAGCAGTATCCCGTATCCTGAAATTGGCAACCCTATGCTACAATAGCCGCGCAAATATATGCCAGGTAATGAAACGATGCAGGCAGCGTTCAAGGATATCCCGGCCTGTGAGAGCTGGACAAAGGTTACGAAGGTGGAATACGGCTGGTCTGCCGATGCCAAATACCTGGTCGAGGACGCGGACGGCAGAAAATACCTGCTGTGCTGCTTTTCCCTGGATGTCTTCGAACAAAAGGAAAAAGAACTCGAGATTATCCGCAAATTCAGTACGCTTTTGCGGCGCAAGGCGCTGTTAGGCGAGGCTGAGCGGAAAACTTTGTATGCCAGCTCAGCGCGTGGCCGGGTTCTCGCCGTCGTCCCACTCGGGCGCGTAGGGCTTGATATCCAGCAGCGGCGTGCCGTCCCAGGCATCCAGGCCGGCCACCACCAGCCGGCTGCCAACGACTTCCAGCAGGCGCACCGTGGTCAATCCCAGGGGGTTGGGCCTGTGCGGCGAGCGCAGACTAAAGACGCCGCGCAGCGGTTTAGCGGGATCGGTCTTGCGGTGCTGCTGCAGCGGCGCATCCAGGGGGGCGCGATCGAGCAGGTAGAGCACCTGCAATAAGCTATTTTCCTCGATGCCGAGCAGGGCAGGGGCGAAACGTTCGTCCAGCTCGATGACCGAGCGTGCACTGCGGGCGCGCGAAGGCGCTGCGCCGGCAATTAGCTCGTTGCGAATGACTCCAATAGGGTGCAGCATGGCAGCGTTGGCGAGTTCGTCGGCCAGGCAGGCCGGGCAGAGCTCTCGACCAGCCAGGGTCTGCAGACGGCTGGCCATGGTGGGCTGACCGCAGGCGGCGCAGGGACGCGAGGGCAGGATTTGAGCTTTATCCGGGGGAATATAGTCCGCTAATTCCTCCACCAGCAGCAAGTCCGCGGCAGGCGCGGACATAATGGCAGCCGTGTGCGCGGACTGGTCGAGGGCGCCCTCGGGCATCTGCCAGGCGGGGTTGCGCGATATGCGCACGGCGCGGCCGTCCGCGCGCCTGGCAAAGGTGAATATATTCTGTCCGCGGTCGAGGTAGCGCAGGTTGCCTTTGCCAAAGGTGCAGCCCATCAGAAACTGGATGGCGTCCACGGCGCAGTTATCCGTCTCGACCACGGCAATTAATTCTTCATCCACGTCGCGCGCGCCGAGCACAGCCAGGGCAGCTTCGGATATGCGCATGCCCCAGGCCAGCCCCGGGCACAGGTGTCCATGGAAGGCGACGGTATCAGCTATCTGTTGTGCGGTTAACGCCATAGATTATGCTCCTTGCTACTAACGGCAATTATAATACCCATTGGGGGTATAAATAGCAAACAGGGGCTCACGACAGCCCCTGTTTGCCGCGGATGTATTGGTTAGGCAGAAGGCAAGGCCGCCGCTGCGGCGCTGGGTGGCGCCAGCCAGCCGCGCAAGGCGTCCTGCGCATAGTAGAGCTCGGTAAGCTCCTGGAAGGCGGCCTCGCAAGCTGGCGTATGCAGGCCAGCCGAAGCCGCCAGTTCGGCATCCAATTGCGCGCGCAGGAAGAGCACGCGCCAGCGCCAACAGGCGCGGCGCTCGGCAGGCAGCATCTTATCCAGGTTGCGCATAGTCTCCCAGGCCTCAGCGGCGCCCTCGCTATGTTCGAGCACGGTGCGCGCGGCGCCGTTTTCGAACGCCAGATGGCGCGGCAGGTTACGCTCCAGCGTGTCCATGGCTTGATGGAGCGGAGTGACGACATGTGCGCCGAATTCGTAGGCCAGGTATTGGCGCACTGTCTGCGCGGTGGGCTGGTCGGGATCCCAGAAATACTGGGCGCAGACAGCTTTGTTGATATCCTCGTAAATCCCCTCCGAGTAGGGAAAACCGCCCGAAAGCAGATGTCCAAGCGGATTCCACAACGATTGCAGGTGCTGCGGCAGCGGATTAGCGCCCCAGCCGCCCCAGGGAGCGCAGCGGTACATCGAAATCTCGGGGAATGAGACGGCCGGCAGCCCGCCCGGCACGCCGTGCTCGAGCGGGTAGGTAGGAAAAGCGTCGCCGTAGTCGTCGATGAGCAGGTAATCGCACCAGTCGGGCCTGCCCGCAAAAGCTCGCTCAAGGCCGGCCCACTCGCCGTCGGTAAAGTGGTCGAAATACCAGGTCGAGAGGATGACCTTGCCCGCCGGGTAGAGCTGCTTGAACAGGCGCGCCTGTGGTTCGGCCAGGCGCAGGAAACCGTTGGCGCCCCAGGGGGCGCAGCGTGGGCAGGTGCAGCCGCCCTGGTCGTACGGCCAGAGCCAGATGTAGTCGAGCCCCACCTCGGCGAAAGCGCGCAGCTTTTCCTCGTATTCGCGCAGAATGAGCTCCATCGCGCCGGGCTGGCTGGGACAAATCTCCACATGGTAGTGCCCCTGCGGCTCGCGGCGGTAACCGTTGTGGCCGGCCGTCCAATCGGCGCGCAGCGCGGCGGGCGAGTTGGCATAGCCCTCGTTGGCCAGGATGCCGATGGCAACCTGCAAACCGATGTTCTTGGCGGCGTTGAGGATAGCCTTCAGGCGCACCAGCATGGCCTGAGCGGCCGGATCGGCCAGGCCGTTATAGTGATGTTGGTCGAACCAGACCACCACGGTATTGGTGCCCCATAGGGCGAGCTCCTCGACATAACGTTCGAGCTCCTCGACCGGCGCCTCGTGATACCAGTTATGAAAGTGGGTGGCAAAATAGATGCCGCGCAGGGGCATAACCGGGCCGGATGCGCCGCGCCAGGCGCCCGGCGTAAAATAACCCGGAGCATAGGCAGCCTCGCGCAAGAGGCGCCCTATGCCATAGAGCAGCCCGCGCGGCGAACCTCCCGCCACATCAAGGCCGGCAGCGCCGCTGCTGCGCAGGGCATAGCTCTCCGCGCCCAGGGAGCGGTCGAGCGCCAGGGTAAGGCGCGCCAAACCGGGCGCCGTTTGCGCTGACGGCAGCGGCGTGCCGCAGCGCTGGGCAATGATGCGCTGCAGCAAGGCTTGAATGCGGGAGACGACCGGATCAGCCGCCTCAGGGACTGCCAGGCTATAGGTGTGCTCCATAGTTACCTCACTTTTGGGAGAACAAGTGTCTAGATGTCGTGCTGCAGGAATGCGATGTCATCTGCATCGAGCAGGCCGGCGTAATCCACCAGCATATCTCCGCAGCGCACGCAGGAGAGCTGCTGAGCGCTGACATCGGTGTCCTCCAGGAGCAAAGCGCGGCCAAGTTCCGCAGGCTGCAGCCCCTGCGCGCAGGAGAGACAAATCGGTTCGTCATCGAGCAGGAGACCGAGGAGCATAGGCAGTTCAACCTCCTTATCATATATTATTACAGCCTGCGCTGTTGAGCAAGCGTCCGTGAGGCCACCGTGAGGCGCCATTTATGCAGTGTGCCCATATTTCAGGCGCAGATTTCATACACGCTTTACCTAGTTTTACGCCCAGCAGCCTGTTATTATCTTCAACACATAAACCTAGCACAAAGGCGTAGCTAAATCTAGAGGAGCGCAAAATGAGTGCGACGGGCACGGAGATGAAGCGGACCCTTGGCTTGACGGGTATCACCATGAATGCCATGGCCTTGATTGCCCCTGGTGCGTTTCTATGGATTACATTCCAGGTGCAGGCAGCCAACGTTAACGCAGCCGGCGCAAGCACCGCCGCCGATATGTGGACCGGCATTGTGGTGGCGCTGCTGGTGGCTATGTTGACGGCGCTGTCCTTTGCTCAATTGGCGCGTAAATATCCAAACGCGGGCAGCGGCTCAGCCTATTATTTCGCCGAAAAGGCGTTCCTGGATAAAAGCAGTGGCAAACACCGGCGCTGGGCTCGCTTGGCCAAGTTTGTGACGGGTTGGGCAGCGCACCTTTTTTATTGGGTTTACCCGGGCGTGATGGTGGCTTTTATGGCTACGCTAGTGATTTATATCATCAAAGCCTTTGCGCCTGGCATCGCCATATCGCTGCCGATCCAGATATTGATCGCCTGCGCATTCTCTGCCATGGTGGGATTGATTGCCGTGCGCGGCATCAACGGTTCGACCACAGTCAGCATCATCATTAACGTCATCCAATTGACCGCTTTGGTTGTTTTCAGCATCCTGGCGATCAGCTTTCGTGTGCGCAATCCTTTGCATGTGCCAGCCGATGCCTGGCTGCATCCCAACGCCAGTTCGATTGTGATGCCCCACAACCTGATGGGTATGCTGTTTCAATCCTCCATCGCCATCCTGATTTTGGTGGGTTTCGAATCGTCAACGGCGTTCGCGGCCGAAGCCAAGAATCCGCGCCGCGACATCCCTATCGCGGTCATCATCTCATTGTTGGTGCAGGGGCTGTTTGCTTACCTGTTCGAGTATTTTGCCGCTAACTATGCGCTGGGAGACTGGTTCATGAGCGCGGATGGGACGCTCAAAGGGCTTGCAGCCGCGGCCGCTTCGGGGGCCCCGATAGGCGATATGGCGATTATGCTGGGCAACACTATGCTGAGCGGCAACGGCTTTGCGCTGATGGTTGTGTTGGCGCTGACGGTGGCGATAGCCATCCTCGGCACCACGCTCTCGGCGATGAACACGGGCGTGCGTATCACCTTCGCGATGGCCCAGGACAAAGAGATGCCGGGTATCCTCGGGCTGCTGCACGCCAAGTACGCAACTCCCTATGTCGGCGTGCTGCTGATGGTCATCATCTCGGCGGTCATCGGCTCGATTGGCGTCGCCGGCGGGGTGGTGGCGCTGACCGGCATTACGCTGGCCTCCAACCTGGGCACATTTATCCTCTATGGATTGATTTGCCTCATCACCATCGTTGCTTTTATCGGCACGCCCGAGTTCAGGGTAATCAAGCACGCGCTCATCCCGTTCCTGGGCTTTATCAGCAACCTCGGGATGGTGTTGGTCATCTTTGTGGTAGGCATCAACTCGGGCGGCACCACGGCCAGTGCCACTTATTTGGCGCTGGGCATCGCCGGCCTGTGGCTGGTGGTGAGCTTTGCCTACCTGTTTATTTCCAGCCGCGCCAAAGGTGTCGCGATTGTGCCCAAGGCCGCAGCAGCCGAGCAGGTTCCTGCCGATAGCGGTGCGAAAGTTGGCTAAACGTCTCCAGCCAACCAGGAAGGGCGCTATCCGGTGCAGCGCCCTTCGCTGTGCGCCTGCGGCGAGCTGCGCCCCATGAAACCGCTCGTGCTCGATGGCAGCGCGGCCACTTGTTGCGGTGATGTGCGCACCGTTAACCAGGATGTGCTGCGGTTGTGTGGCTGCGGCCGGGAGCCTGCCGAAAGGCTCGGGAGGCTTTATGCCCTGGCCGACGGCATGGGGGGCTATGAGGATGGCGAGATAGCCGCGCGGATAGCGGTTGACAGTTTATTTCAGACGTATTACGACGACAGCTTTATGGGCGCGGGCAGCGGACGGCTGCGTCAAGCGTTTGAATGCGCCAATCTGGCGGTGTATCAGGCGCGCGAAGCACGCGGCATGCGCATGGGTACCACTCTGACGGCACTGCTGGTCATAGGCCACAAGCTGACGATTGGGCATATCGGCGATTGCCGGGCCTACCTGGTGCGCGGCGGCAGCGTGCGCTGCCTCACCAATGACCACACTCCGGTCGGCGAGATGGTGCGTTACGGCGTGCTCACGCCGGATAAAGTGCGCGGCCACGTGCAGCGTTCGCTCCTGAACCGCTGCCTCGGTCTGGAGCTGTTTGCACGCCCGGATATCAGCCAGGCCGATCTGCATGATGCTGATTGGCTGGTTCTGTGCAGCGATGGCGTCTGGTCGGTAATAGAAGATGACGAATTCGCTGGCCTATGCTCCGGAGGAATAGCCCCTGCGGAGCTGAGTGAGCATCTGATAGCGTGCGCCGGCGAGCGCGGGAGCGACGATAATATGTCGGTACTGGCTCTGCGGGTGAGCGATGATGCGGATAAGCATGCGCACGATTTTACGCGGACGATGAGCCTCGCGCGACTTTTTCGCAGGTGAGACAAGTGATGCGCGGATTGACCAGGCAGCAGCTATACGGTTGGCGTCTCTGGAAATGTCGGTATAATGGGGTGCATGATGCTCCAAATCGGTGATCAATTCGACCACTTTATCATCCAGTCGCACCTGGCGCAGGGAGGTATGAGCGACATTTACGGTGCCTATAACCTGCTGACCGGTCAGCAGGTGGCTGTCAAGATACCCAGTCCCTCGCTGGTGGGCGACCCGGGGCAATACGAGCGGTTTCAGCGCGAGCTGCAGATCATCAATACGCTCAACCATCCTGCAATACAAAGGGGGCTCGGTTCTGGCCATTTTGACCGCACGCCGTATCTGGTTACTACCTGGATCCAGGGCAGGAGCCTGCGTGAGATTATCGATGAACAGGCGCCGATGGAAGCAGGACAAGCTATCGAGCTGGCGAAAAAGATCGGCGAAGGCCTGGCGTATTGCCACACCCAGGGCATCATCCACCGCGATATCAAGCCGGAAAACATCCTCGTTACCCCGCAGGGTCAGCCGGTCATCCTGGATTTCGGCTTGGCCATGAGCAAAGGCTCCCGCCGAGTGACGTATGCTAACCTGACTGCCGTGGCCGGGACGCCGGAGTATATGGCGCCTGAGCAGATCGAGGGGCAGCGCGGCGACCAGCGCACCGATATTTATGCCCTGGGGGCCGTCTTGTATGAAATGCTGAGCGGCTCGCCCCCTTACCAGGGCGATTCGAGCTATGCTGTGATGAACCAGCACCTGCACGGCGCGCTGCCGCGCTTGGACCAGGTGCAGCCGAGCGTCACCCCGCAGCTCGCTGCGGTGGTAACCCGAGCGCTGCAGCGCCAACCCGGGGAACGCTACCCGGATATGGCAGCCATGTTAGCCGCGCTGGAAAATCCTGATACGGCCGACCTGGCGCTGCTTGAGCGTGCCGGCAGGCGCGAGGCTGGCCGGCGTCGGCCAATGCCGGACTGGCTGCGCATTGTTGTGATATGCGGGTTGGTTATGGCGGCACTCGTCGCTTTGGGTGTTTTAGCCCAGTTTTTACGGGGGTAATATGGCAAATTCGCTGCGCAAGCCTATCAACAACGATGACGCATTGGCTATCGTGCGCGAGGCCGGCGTGCACTTTATCGATCTGCAGTTCACGGATATCCTGGGCATCGTCAAGAATATTACCATCCCCGTGGAACAATTGCCCGCCGCCCTGCAAAATGGCATCTGGTTCGACGGCTCATCCATCGAGGGGTTCGCGCGCATTGCCGAGAGCGACATGCATCTGCGTCCTGATATCAATACGCTAGCGTTGGTGCCCTGGCTTGCCGGAGAGGAATCTACTGCCCGTCTGATATGCAACGTGTATAATCCGTCAGGGCAGCCGTTTATTGGCGATCCACGAGGCGCGCTCATGCGCGCGCTTGGCGAGGCTGATAGCATGGGCCTCGTTTACAATACCGGCCCGGAGCTCGAGTTCTTTCTGCTCAAACCGGACGCCAATGGGGCGATCATACCGCCGATGCCTCAGGACCTGGCCGGGTATTTCGATATGCCGACGGATACTGCTGCTGGCCTGCGGCGCCAGATGGTGGCAACGCTGGCCTCCTTCGGCATCGTCACCGAGGCGCTGCACCATGAGGTCGCTACTGGCCAGCACGAGATCGACTTTGAATATTCGGATGCTCTGAGCACCGCCGATAATGCCGTCACATTCCGCGTGGCGATGAAGATTATCGCCCAGCAAAACGGCCTTTACGCCACCTTTTTACCCAAGCCAATACGCGGCATCAGCGGCAGCGGGATGCACGTGCATCAGAGCCTGATGTTCAAGTCCACCGGACGCAGCGCGTTCGCCGACCCGGGCGATGCGCACGGCTTGAGCCAGTTGGCGCGCCAGTTTATCGCCGGGCAACTGGCCCACGCGCGCGGCATGTGCGCCATCCTGGCGCCGCTGGTGAATTCGTACAAACGGCTGGTGGTGGGTTATGAAGCGCCGGTGTACATCAGTTGGGGGCGCATCAACCGCTCGGCGCTTATCCGTGTGCCGCGCGCCAATACCCTGGAAGGCACGCGCGTCGAACTGCGCTGCCCCGACCCAAGCTGCAACCCCTACCTGGCTTTTGCGGTGATGCTGGCCGCCGGCTTGGACGGCATCCGCCGCGAACTGCCTGCGCCGGAAGCCACGGATGAAAACCTGTACCAACTGGAATCCGGCAGCAGCAAGCGTTATGGGACGCTGCCGCGCTCCCTGGAGGAGGCGCTGGCCGAGCTGGAACAGGATGCTGTGGTGCGCAGCGCCCTGGGGCCGCATATCCTGGAGCGCTTCATCAGCGCCAAGCGCCAGGAATGGGGGGATTATCAGCTCGAGGTGACGCCCTGGGAGCTGGCGCGGTATCTGCCGGTGTACTAGACGGCGCTGTACATCGTTAGCAAGCATAAGTTGTCTGAACTATCCCCAGCGGACGTTCCACTGCTTCCTACCGATAGGCTTCACCTACCTCACCGCTATCTGCAATATCAGCCCATGCGCCTCGGCAAAGGCAGCGATTTCATCGCGCACGGCCTGCGGCGGCAGCTCACCCCCACCATAATCGAGCACGCTCCAGGTGATTACCTCCCCTTCGGCCAGGCGCGCAAGCGCAGTTTTGACGGCCTCGACATCCGCCAGGCGTACATCCAGAGCCTGGATCTCGTCCAGGGTCTTGAGCCGGTTGGTGCCCGCGAGCAGTGCGTAACTAAAGACGCCGTCCTCCTGCCAGGAATAGAGCTCCCAGCCCTTCATCGAGATATCGCCGCTCGCGGGAACCACCATCTCCCCCACCTTATCGCCGTTGAGCCAGATGCTGTACTGCCCGGCGGGGTAGCCAGCCAGGCTGATGGTGGTGCTGAAAGGCTCGAGCACCTGGGCGCACATGGCGCCCGGCTTGACGAGCGAATATGCCTCGATATCGATGCGCCCCTCGGCATCGGCTGCCGGCACAACCACCCGCAGCGCGTGGCAGGGGGTCGGCAGCGCCCCGCTGATGCTCAGCCGGAACTGCGGCGGGTTGGTCTTCAACAAGAAAATCTCACGGCTGTCGATATAAACAGTACCGCGCGTCAGGTCTTCATCGCCGGGCTGCGGCGCGTACGAGGCAGGCTCTTCGGCATCGGCCTCGGGCAGCACCATCTCGCCGACCAACTCGCCGTTCAGCCAGACGGTATATTGCCCGGCGGGGTAGCCAGCCAGGCTGACGGTAACATCAAACGGCTTAATCGCCTGGGTGGGAACAGCGTCGGATTCAACCAGCGCATAAGCTTCGACAGCGATGCGCCCGTCGGCATCCGCCGGAGGCACAGCCACCCTCAGCACATGGCAGGTGGTCGGCGTCGAGCCGACAAGATGCAACTTGAACTGCAGCGGATTACCTGGCAGTAGTAAAATCTCATAGAGGCTGATAGCGACAGGGTCGCGAACCAGATTTTCGTCGCTCGGTTGCGGCGCGTAAAGGTTGCCCTCTTCGGCAGCGACCGCAGTGGGCTGCGGTGTGATGGCCTGCTCGGTGGGCATATTCTGGATGGGCGTATGCGTGCTGACCGCGCTGCTCACCGGCGTACAGCCGGCGAGTACACTAACAAGCAGGATGGTTGTGATGATGCGCAACATCGTGTTATCCTTTCGATCAATGACAACCACATTGTACCAAGACGGTCAGCGCGGTACAATCGTTCCATCTCCCGAGGTGTGCGGCGCGGATCTGCTATACGAGCCCGGCATCGCAGATTACAATATACGCAGCCGGCGTGCTTTCCAAAAGAACGGGTATATCACCTATGAAATCAAGCTGCTGCCGGCCGGCTGCAAGGCACGCTGCGACTATCACCTTTACATAACTAGAGAACGTTTTAATGCATTAAAGGAGGCCACGATGAACGCCAGCGATTTACGTGAGGAATTCAAGTACAGCCTGAGGGCTTCGGATAACAAGGTGACGCTGGTGGATATGCCAGCGCTGCCGTTCCTGATGTTCGACGGCGCCGGCGACCCGAATACCTCGCCGGAT
>JAJFUJ010000104.1 GCA_021372475.1 Chloroflexota bacterium
GTGCTTTCATTGAATTACTATCGTAAACATATCCCCGGTTTTGAACATGCACTGCTGCTTACCTTTGCCTCGCAACTGGGCGTGCGCGACAGCCGGCGCGTGCGCGGGATGCATCTACTCACCCGAGCCGAAATGGAAGCCGGCAGCACACCATCAGACGCAATCGGCAAAGCTGGCAGCGGCTTCTGCCCAGCGCAGGATTATAAGGTGCCTTACGGATGCCTCGTCCCGGCCGAATTGAACGGGCTGCTGGTGAGTGGGCGCTGTATCAGCGCCGACGACTATGCCCAACAGGCCGTGCGCCTGATCCCGCCAGCGATGATGACCGGCCAAGCAGCCGGCGCCGCCGCTGCCCTCGCGTCCAGCCAAAGCATTGAACCTCGAGCAGTAAACAGCGAGACCCTGCGTCAGCAACTCGCGGCTGACGGCGTTATTCTGTAGAAACGGAGACTGTTCACTTATGTATATCGACGCGGATTGCCACATTTCAGCTAAACCTACCGGATTCGAGATCGGCATCGACGAGCTGCTCAAGCGGCTGGATGCCGTCGGCGTGGACCAGGCCGTCTGTTGGCCTATGCTGACTTATAACCGCGAGGTGGCGGCTGATAACAAGGCGATTTACCGCGGCTCCCAGATGCATGCGGGCCGTATCATCCCCTTTGGCGGCGTGAACCCGCGCCTGGGCATCGAAGCCGCCAGGACGGAATTGGAGCGCTGCATCGGCGATTACGGCATGCGCGGGATTAAGCTCAACGGCGCCCGCGATAACTACTATATCGACGATCCGCAGCTCAGCCTGCCGCTCATCGAGCGCATCGCTTCGGCCAGATTGCTGCTGGCGCTGCACTGCGGCGCAAATGATTACGAACGCACGCATCCCTTCCGTATCGCCAAGATATCTGACCTCTTCCCGGAGCTAAAGATAATGATCGTGCATATGGGCGGGGCAGGGATGCCCAGCCTTCACGACGCGGTTATCGAGCTGGCACAACGCTATCACAACTGGTATCTCATCGATTCCGAGGCCGATTATCGCAAGGTGCACCAAGCTCTGCACATCCTGGGTGCGGAACGGGTCTGTTATGGGTCGGATACACCGTTTACGCCCATGCGCTTCGAGTGGGGCATCCGCCAGGTAGTGTATCAAGACCTGTCTCTCACTGAAAAGGTGCGCGTATTCGGCGGTAATATCCAAGCACTGCTCCAGGACCGCTGATGGGATGAGCAGACACTTTCGAGTACAACAACTTCAGTTCACAGCATTTGCAGCGCTGCGTTATCGGAATTATCGCCTTTGGTTCATCGGTCAGATGGTCTCCCTGATGGGCACATGGATGCAATCCGTCGCCCAGGGTTGGCTGGTGTACAAGATCAGCGGTTCCAGCCTGGCATTGGGAACGATATCTCTTCTCGGAGCGCTTCCTACACTCATCCTGATGCTGCCCGCAGGTGCATTGGCCGACCGTATTTCCAAGAAAAAGATATTGCTGGTTACCCAGACCATGATGATGCTATGTGCAGCAGTCCTCACGGTGCTGGCGGTCACCCAGCGCGTCGCTATCTGGCATATCGGCCTGTTGGCCATCATCCTGGGAATCGCGCAGTCATTCGATGCGCCGGCGCGCCAGTCGGCGGCGATCGAGATGGTAGATGACCGCAAAGACCTCCCGAGCGCCATCGCACTCAACTCGATGATGTTCAATATGGCGCGTATTGTAGGGCCGGCAGTTGGCGGTATTGTGCTATCCTCTCTGGGAGCCGTGTGGTGTTTTGCGCTTAACAGCGTTTCCTTCCTGGCGGTGCTCATCGCCTTGGCCTTTATGCGCTTTCCCAAGCAGATAGCAAGAGCGCAGCCGCAATCTGTGCTGAAGGATATAAAAGTGGGGCTGCGTTATGTTGGCCAGAATGCATCGGTGCGCAGTATCATTCTGATTGTTGGCAGCACCACGGTGTTTGGGATGACTTATTCTGTGCTGCTGCCGGCCATTGCTGCCGATGTGCTGCGAGTCGGCGAGCAAGGCCTGGGTTATCTCTCAACGGCTGTGGGCATCGGAGCGTTTATTGGTGCCCTGATGGTCGCTGGATTGTCACGCACCCGCAAGAAAGGCCTGCTGTTGATCATCGGCAACTTTTGCATGCCGATTGGGCTGCTGTTTTTTGCCGCCGCGCGCACGCTGCCAGTTGCATTGGCAGCGCTGATACTGGTGGGTTGGGCCAACGTCATCCAGAACGCAACGGCAAATACGTTGGTGCAGCTTCTCATCCCGGATGAAATCCGCGGCAGAGTGATGAGCGTATATATGGTGGTGCTGTTCGGCGGGGCGCCGTTCAACTCCTTGCAGGCCGGACTATTGGGTCAGTCATTGGGATCCAGCGCGGCGATTGCCATCGGTGCGGTCATTATGCTCATTATTGGGCTGAGCGTCACTTTTGGAACCCCAACCCTGCGCCAGACCATCAGCGGTGATCATACAACTACTGCGTGCCAGCAGCCTCCGCGGCAAGATCGCCGATAAGCTGGCGGGCAGCAGGCATCATCTCGCGAGCAGAAGCCCAACCGTTCGAGAGGATAGCAATTTCATCGGCGATGGAAGGCTCCTCCGATCGCTGCAATAGATAAAGCAGCACCGCCAGGCTGCCCTTTTCCGCCACAGATTCCTGAGTTAGTTCCTCTATCAACTGCTCGGATACCGCACGGATGCGCGCTAGCCTGTTTTGAGCCACCTGACGGCCTGCTGCGGTGCGCAACTGTGGTGGAAAGTCGTGCGTCTTACCTTCAATCCAGCGCGGCAGCGCCTCACGCACATACGGTTCAACATAAGCCCGAGGTGCATGAGCTAGCAGTTCGGCTAGCGCCGGCTGGTCAGGGGCACGGCGCATCTCATAAAAGTGCCGATGGATGTAGATATGCCGGACAAACGCCGGCAGCCCGATGTTGGCATCGATCAAGTCGGCATCATACAGGCACAAGGCATTCGGGGATGCCTCGGCGCCTGGGCCGAGATGCTCGCTAATGGCCTCAGCAACATGCTCGCGCACAGAGCGCACAAATCCGCGTTTGCGCAGCAAATGCCATGATAAGGCAGCGCTCGAACGGCTGTGTACCTGGCCGTTCAGATGCAGCCGGTCGTACAGACGCGTTACCTCGTTGGCGCCCAGCGGTTGGCGTGTGGCGCTGACCCAGAAACCGGATTCATCCACCAGGCGCTTGCCCTGGCTGTCCGTCAGGTATTCGCCGTCATACGGTTTGGTTAAATCGTGCAACAGGGCAGCGAGATCGCACTCCAGGCGGTCGCCGCCTTCACGCTGCGCCAGGTTCACCGCCAGCCCGCGCACCCGTTGGATATGGTCGTAGGTATAGTTGCTCCAGTTGTACGCAACCCAGCCCGGCGCCCATAAATGGCAGGTTTGATATACGAGTTCATCCAGTTCGGCAATGACAGCTTGAACGTCCAAGAGGCTCCTATGGATGGATAGATTCCAGATATTGCGGCAAGTCGGAAAATCGCCGCAGGGTGGCCACACAGGGAGATGTGGGAATCTCCTCATGCTCGGCGGTCCAGGTATGGTCGTGCGGGATGAACACCGCGTGCAACCCTGCTGCAACCGCTGGATTAATATCGGATTTGGGGCTGTTGCCAATCATATAGGTAGCATCGGGAGCGGCCTGCTCCTGCTGGATGATCTTCTGATAACTGTGGACATCCTTTTCCTGCAGCACATATACTCGTTGAAAGTAGGGACTCAGGCCGGAGCGCTCCAGCTTGCGCTGCTGCAACACTTCATCGCCCTTGGTGACGAGGATCAGCCGGTGCTGCCCTGCAAGCTGGGCGAGGGTTTCCTGGACGTTGGGCAGCAGCACAATCGGCGGATGCAACATCGGCGCACCAAAGGAGCGCGCCTGTGCGAGGAGCTCATCCGTCACCCGGATGCCCGAGCGCTGCGCGAGAGTAGATGTCGTGCGCGCCAGCGCCTCGATATATCCCTGAGGGCTGTAGCCATATTCGGAGAGAACCTGCTGTTCATAATGGGCGATAGCCGGCGCAACGTCCTCGCGTTCTACGCCCAGACTTGCCAGCCAATCTTCCAGGTTGGCGCTACAGCGCTGATAATAGATGTTGCTTTCCCAAAGGGTGTCGTCGGCATCGATCAACAGCGTAAACATGGCATCACCAGGAAACAAAAGTTAGTTAAGTATAGCGCCGACGCCAAATCACGCAATACGGCGTCGGCGCTGGCAGATAGCTACCTAAAAAGGAGGGGCAGCGCGATGATAAGGAACGCGGTCCAGGCGGAATACGTGACCAATCCGCTATGGATGGTGCGTGACACGGCACCTATCCAGTCATCCTGTTTGCTGCGCAGCAACCGTATAAACATTACCACCAGCAGGCTGATGTTGACGATATTCCAGCCAATCACCGTCAAGCGGTTGGCGGTGAATCCGCTCAGCGCCGTGCGGTAAGTCACGGCCGCCAGAGCGTACAGGCTGACCAGGGTGGTCAGCCCGGCAAGGATGAGTAAACCCAGGCGCAGCCATCTCGACTGCTTTGGATCGGTGCTTGTCACGCGTAAGGGAGTAGCACCTACCACTAAACCAACTACAGCAAAGAGCAGGACGTTGTAAATGATGAGCACATCGCGGTTGTTGAAAGGTTCCCAGAAGTGGAAAGGAATCACTGCGGCGTAAACCAGCAGCCCCACCAAGCCTACAGGCAGCATAATGCGCAATAGAACGGCCAGGATTTTGGAGAAGCCTCGGGTGAAATCCTGCTCGTTCGGGCTCACACGTGGATCATAGAGGGTGGTCATAGCCAGCAGGGGGACATAGCCAACCGCCAGTGACGCCATCGCGCGCGTAAACAACTCGGTATTCAGGTTAATGCCTAGCGCGCTGAATAACCCCACACCGAGCATGAGCACGAAACCTCCCATGGCGCTAAACAGGCCGGCAGTGATCGCCACCTCAACCGCACGCACCAATGCCGCGTGTCTTGCGCCCGTCTCGCTCCTGTGCCCAACCGCTGCCCAAATAACCGACAAAACGGCAGCGCCGGCAATATGGATGAGCGCCAATGTGAGGTATTGCTCATGTACTGCGAATCGGACAAACGGATATATTCTGGAGCGGGCAGCAATGAGGGTAAAAACTGTGGCGTACCCAGCAAGCGCACACAACACCGCGGCGACCGTTAGCGGCCAACGTCGCGGCTGTTTGCCGCCAACCACTAGATAGGCAGAGAGCGCCAGCGCCGCTAAAACCATTATCCACAGCGGCGCCCACTGTTGGCCATATGTGCTACCGAGGATGGCACTATCCGTTAATACAAAAGTGAAGGCGCTCAACAGCAAGCCCAGGAGCACTACGGAGCGCCAGCGCATGCCAGCTCCCGATATACCCGCTTGCTGCGGCTGCGCTAGGCGGTGATGCCAGGCTGCTAACAGGATATCATCCGGGGAGGCTTGGTAAAGCGCATCAACGGCAGAGACGAAGGCAGTCTCCTGGTTCCTGGCCGCAGCTTCGCGGTAGAGGGCTTCCAGGCCAGCGGGGTCATGAAGCCGCGCAGGAATTTGATCAACATAAGGCATTTGACAACTCCTTTTCGTTCAATTTAGCCCTTAGCTTAAGGCATACCAACTCACAGGAGCTATCAACCGACTACCAGAATCTATCAGGTATGTCCGCTTCCTAGGTAAGCAGCCACCTTTTCGACGGCAAATACAGGTCCGTCTGCGCATACTAACTGCGAGCCGCAGTGGCAACTGCCGCACACACCGATGCCGCAGCGCATCACACGCTCCAGGTTGACCCAACATGGGGGAGCATCCGGCTTGCGGCTGGCAGCCAGCGCCGCGAGCATGCCCTCCGGGCCGCAGGCATATACCGCGGTTGCCCACGGCAAGTCCGAAGCAGCAGCCTGCAGCACCGAACCGTGGAACCCAAGTGTGCCGTCATCGGTAGCGATAGAAAGCTTCTCGCTCAAATCGGCCATATACCAGGCAAGCATCAGGAGCGAGGCACTGCGCGCGCCGAGAAACGTGCGTACATGCAAGTCATGCAACTTGGCACGTTTCGCCAGCAGCGCCAGTGAGGCGCTGCCGCTGCCGCCGCCAATCAAAAGCAATCGCTCCCCCTGGAGTGGATAGCCGTGCCCGTATGGACCGCGCAGCCATACCCAATCTCCTGGATTCAGGGCGCAGAGCGCATGGGTGAGCGGTCCGACCTCCGCAATGGTCAACCCTACCGGGGTGTCGTTCATCAGCGTAAAGGGCCGCTCTTCGACGCCTGGCACCCATACCATCGCGAACTGCCCCGGCTCGCATGGGAGCTCGCCATCCAAAATAAGAGTAACGCCGATTGAGCCTTCCGTCACCTTGCGGACGACGCGCATACGAGCGTAGAGCGTCTCAGCCATGAGCACACCCTCGCACCTCGGAGAGTGCAGCAATCCCCTCGGCAGCCATCAGCGTGCGCAGCTCTGCGGACAAGCGTTGGAACACGGCTGTACCCTCACCGGCCAGCGCCGAACCGACGCCGAGCGCCGTTGCACCGGCCATCACCATCTGCAGGGCGGCCTCCCCCGAAGCGATACCGCCGGTGCCGATGACCGGCAGGGATAGTGCCTGGGTTATTTCATAAACGCAGCGCAAGGCAATCGGCAACAGGGCTGGGCCAGAAATGCCACCTATGCGATTGGAGAGTATCGGCATACGCGCATGCGTATCGATGAGCATCCCCGGGCCAAGGGTGTTGACCGCCGTGAAGCCATCGGCGCCGGCCTGGGCTGCTGCGCGGGCAACAGCAGTGATAGCGGGTGTATTGGGTGAGAGCTTGATGAACAGCCGCCCGGAATATACCGCCCGCACCGCGGCGGTCACTTGCGCCGCTGCGCCCGGGTCGAGGGCAAACGGCACACCGAACTCGTTCTGCACATTGGGGCAGGAGATGTTGACCTCGATGATATCGGGTTCGGCTTGCGCCACGAGCTCGGCCGCACGAGCGTATTCATCCGGCGTGCCGCCAAAGATGCTGGCGATAAGGGGCACTCCCAGCGGGCGCAAACCACGCTGCGTATCACGCAGGATGAGCCGTTCCTCTGCAGCGCCGGGATTAGCCAAGCCGACAGCATTGATCAATCCACCGCGCCACGGCAGAACGGCAGGATTGGGGTGCCCGCGGCGCGGGACAACGCTGCAGGATTTACTCGTCACCGCGCCGGCGCCGGCCTGTCCGGCGCGAATGAGCGTCTCAGCGGCGGATCCCCAGATGCCCGAAGCGAGCACAAAGGGATTGTGCAACTCCAGGCCAGCCAAGTTCACGCCTAGATTCGGTTCCACCGCTTTACCTCGCAAGCTCAGGCTTCGGATGCAGCCGATGCGCCGATATATGCCAACACTTTGGCGGCCTCTTCAGATGTGACGAGTTTCTGACGTTCCAGCGCCTCGACCAACTCCCGCATGGTCAAGGCTGCGTGCACATGAAACCCCTGGCGAGTGAGGTCCTCGGAGCCACCCTGCTGGCGGTCAACCAGGACGATGATATCCTTGACCACCAATCCTTCGGCCAGCAGAGGTTGCAGTGCGATGACTTTACTGGCGCCACTGGTCACCAGGTCATCCAGAAGCACCACGCGTTCTCCGGAGGCATAGAGTCCCTCGATCTGGCGCTGGGTGCCGTATGATTTGATTTCACGGCGCGGGTAGATAAGCGGGACGCCGGTATAGAGCGATACCGCGGCGCCAATCGGCAGCGCAGCATAAGGTATGGCGGCAATCCGGTCATAAGTGAGCGGCGCCAGCAGTTCGGCATAAACGCGCGCCACTTCCATCAGCAGCTTGGGATAAGAGACAAGCAGCCGTAGGTCGATGTAAATCGGTGAATGCGCTCCTGAATGGAGGGTAAAGTCGCCGAACTGAACGCACTTGGCTTCGAATAGGCTGCGCGCCAGGCGGTCAAGCTCTATCTCGCGCACCGTCGGGTTGTGCGAACGGTCGCGCATCACGGCCAGAGCCTTGTCGCGCAAGGCGTTTAGCTGCGCGCGCAGCGTAACGGCCGCCTCACGTGGGCTTTCGGCATAAATAATACTGCGCGAGGCGTTGATGACGAGCCCAAAGCCATCCGCGCGCAAGCCCCCTTCCAGGATGGGCGCTATCTCGCCGCCTTGCGGACCGATGCCCGGAATAAGG
This sequence comes from Chloroflexota bacterium, assembly GCA_021372475.1. GTDB lineage: Bacteria > Chloroflexota > Anaerolineae > UBA1429 > UBA1429 > JAJFUJ01. The sequence continues at coordinate 8,191 of JAJFUJ010000104.1, forward strand.
AACCAGGTGTTGGGGGCGTGAATGCGGATATCGGCAATTGCCTCGGGATAGGTCGCTCCTATCACCAGACCTATCTCGCGTTCGCCAGCCCAGACACGCGCCAAATCAGCGACGTGGCGATAGAGCGGTTCACCGCCGCGCGACCAATCCTGCACCTCTCCGGCGCTGGGGTTGGAGGTTTTGCACAGAATGAACACGCCCTTATCGCTGTATGCGAGAAAAGGCTGGATGCTGTCGTTGCCGAGGTAGGGGTTGACGGTGATAGCGTCGGCGCCGATCACCTCAAAAGCGGCCTTGGCGTAAGCTGCTGACGTGTTGGCGATGTCGGCGCGTTTGGCATCGAGGATAACGGGAATATTATCAGGAATGTATGCCAGGGTTTCGACCAGCGCTTCCAGCCCCTCGGTCCCAAGCGCCTCGTAAAAAGCGATATTGGGTTTGTAGGCGCACACCAGGTCATGGGTCGCGTCGATAATCGATTTGCCGAAATCGGTGATGCTCGTGTATTTGGCCGGCACGGATTCGCGCGTCGGGTCGAGGCCGACACAGAGAAGGCTGTCGTGCAGTTCGATGCTAGCCTCAAGTTTACGCCAAAAGTTCATCAGTTCACCTATGCCTTTCCTAGTACGGCGGCCAGCAAAGCCATGCGAATATACATACCGTTTTCCATCTGCCTGAAGTAGGCTGCCCGCGGGTCATCATCCACATCATAATGAATTTCGCCAACGCGCGGCAGCGGATGCATCAACGCCATACGGTGCTTGGCGCGAGCCATTAATTCGGTGGTAATCTCGTAGCAATCCTTGACAGCCTCGTACTCGCGCATATCCTCAAAACGCTCGCGCTGCACGCGCGTCACATAGATGATATCCGCCGTTCCGATGATGCTCTCGACACTATCCGTTTCAATGACAGTGCGCCCCGCCTCTTCCAGTTCACACTTAAGCTCACTCGGCAAGCGTAGAATCTCGGGCGATACAAAGGTTAACTCGGTCTGGTACATGCGCAGCAGGCGCGCCAAGGAGTGCACGGTGCGGCCGTGCTTGAGATCGCCCACCATCGCCACGCGCAGGCTGTCGATAGTGCCCAGCTCGGAGTAAATAGTGTACAGGTCGAGTAACCCCTGGGTCGGGTGCTCGCCCACGCCATCGCCGGCGCTGATGATCGGCTTGGCCGAGTAGCGAGCTGCTATCTCGGAGGCTCCAACATCCGGGTGGCGCAGGACAATTACATCGGCATAGCAAGCGAGCGTGCGGATGGTATCGGGCAGCGACTCGCCTTTGCTCACTGAGGAATACTGCACCCCATGGATGGGGATGACGGAACCGCCCAGGCGCTGCATCGCCGCCGCAAAGGAGGCGAATGTGCGCGTAGACGGCTCATAGAATAGGTTCGCCAGGATATGTCCTTTGAGCAGATCCGTTGCGCCTACCCTGCGCACCAGGCTGCGCATCTCGTCCGACACACCAAAGATGTAGGTCAAGTCGTCGCGCGTAAACTGGCGCACCGAGACAATATCCCGGCCGTAGAAACCGTGCTGCCGTTCGGGAGCTAGACCAACCACCTTGCGTCCGCTGCCTACTAGAGCCATACAACACCTCCTGTTAGTTATCCAATCAGGATTTTACTCTCAGCTTAATTGTGCACTACGTTGCGACCAAAACCCGGCCTGACCAAAACCTGATTATCGTTATAGACCACAGTACTGCGTAGCGTCACCTGCCTGATAATTCCCAGAGCCCGTTTGCCGGCGAAGGGCGTCCATCCGCAGCGGGTGTGATAGCCGGCCGCCGGCAAAGTGTATGAAGTGAGCTCGATCTCAACCTGCCCGCTATCGAATGGCAGGCCGTAGATACGCGCTGGTGCGTGATGGAGCAGTTCCAGCAGCCTGTCCAGAGAGAGACGGCCTTCATCGACCGCCTGCAGCATCAGGGGCAGGGTAGTTTCCAGGCCGGGCACGCCGGGCGCTGGTTCAGGGCCTGTTTTTTCAGCAATAGTGTGCGGCGCATGGTCGCTGGCGATGATATCCACCAAAGCCAGGCGCTGCCACAGCAGGTCAACGAGGTTCGGAGCTAAGAGAGGTGGTTTCATGCGGCCGAAAGCGCCCAGGCGGCGCTCGTCCTCCGTAGTCAGCAGCAGGTGATGCGGCGTCACCTCGCATGTTACCTGCGTACCCGCCTGACGAGCTCGGTCGATAACCAGCAGGTCGTCCGGTTGGGGCACGTGGCATACGTGCAGACGCTGATGGTGCCTGGCGGCCAGCTCGAGCGCCAGCGGGATTGAGCAGCTCTCAGCGTGTATGGCGATCGGCCCGGGCCCTGGCCAATCGCGGAAGACTGCGTCGAGCGCCTCGCTCGTAAGCGCAGCGCTGGCGAAGGTTGTATCCAGGTACAATTTGAGCCCCACCACATACGGGGCCAAAGCTGTGAGCGCCTGAGGCTGGCGAGGGTCATAGCCAGCAAACAGGCCGTAATCGCACAGCGCTTTAGTAGAGAACAAGGCTTGCTTACAGCGGAGCACCTCCAGGTTGGTCAGCGGGGGCTGGTTATTCGGCATATCCAGGATAGTGTTAAAACCGCCAGCCAAGGCTGCAGCGGTGCCCGTGCGACAATCCTCTTTATGGGTAGCGCCGGGCTCGCGCAGATGAACATGAGCGTCTATTAATCCCGGCAAGGTCAGCGTGCCGTTCAACCGAGCTCTCCTTAACAGTGCATTAAAAAAGGCCCCTAACGCGATATCCACGTCCTGGGGCCCGCCGCTGGGTCAATGCCTCCCGTCTACGACGGGCGAGTTCATTAAGCTCAGTATATCACAGCCAGCGTTGTTGCGCAAGGAGTTATGGATGGATAATAACCCAGGTTCCCGGGCTCTGGCTGGAGGCCTTGACCGACGCTGCATCCTGAGGCATAACCGGTTCCGCCCACTCGAAGAGGCGCTGAGCATCTTCGGGGCGCAGGTTGATCGAGCCGTGCTGGGACGGCGTGCCAAAGGTATCTAGCCAATACGCGCCGTCGAATAGCATATTCGGCGTAACCAGCATTACCCAGGGAACGTCCGGCAGGTAATAGCCAGGGCCAGTCAGCAGCCGGCTAGCCAGCTTTTCGGTGATGCGATATTTGCCCGCTGATGCAGCCGTCACGCTGCTGCCGGTGGAAATAGTCATCGTAAACACATCCGTCAATCCAGCGTGAGCCGTCAAAAGCTGCCTGCCCAGGTCAACCTCAATCCATTTGCCTTCCGGCAGCGGCAAGATATCCGCCGTCAACCAGCCTGGGGTAGCAGTGGCAACAGCAGTACTGGTTGGAGCGCTAGCATGTGTCACCTGGGCTGCTGCGCTCGCGGACGGCGCAGCAGAGGGAGGCAGCGTTGGTGTTGGCGATGATTGAGGCGTTGGCGTTAATTGGACGGCGGGGGCCGTCTGCTCCGGCGCCGCGGCCGGCGCAACAGGCGCAAGCGCCGCGCGCAGCCCGAAAAGCTGCTGCCGCTCGGGCTGAACGTAAAATAAGTAAACTCCACTAGATCCGGCTAAAATAAACAAGAGCACAGCGACCAGCATTCCCCGTGTAGAAGCAGGCATCTCTTCATTTACAGAATGGCGCCGTTCCGGACGTTTGGGCCATTCCAGGTGGGGAGAGTTGCTGGTATTGGATTCGGATTCAGTTTGTTTGCCGGCCATGCCTATTATCCTTATCAGCGTTGGTGGTTATCTTACCTTGGCGGCTATACAGATGCAAACCCTATCCCGCAGCTAAAAAGGGTTGTACTAAAGCCGCGTGCTGTGTTATGATAGCCTTGTTTTTGTTTGTGCAGCCAGCCCAATCGTATCGCGTCTGTTAGCCTAGGCGGTTAGCAACCGAGGAGTACTGATGAGAGTTCAGGAACGCTGTTTACTCGCTATATTCGCTCATCCGGATGATGAATCATTCGGTTGTGGCGGCACCCTGGCCAGATATGCTGCCGAAGGCTGTCAGGTGCATCTGGCGACGGCTACGCGCGGCGAAGCAGGCGAGATAGCCGCAGGCGTGCACGCCTCGTCAGCTAACATCGCCGAGGTGCGTGAGACTGAGCTGCGTTGCGCCTGCTCAGCCTTGGGCATTCAACCGCCGCACCTGCTTGGATACATCGACGGACAGCTCACGATCGTGCACCAGGGGCAGGCAGTCGCCAAGCTGGTGCGGCTCATCCGCGAACTCAAACCTCACGTGGTGTTGACCTTTGCGCCCGATGGGGTTTACGGCCATTACGACCATATCGCCGTGCACCGCTGGACGACGATCGCCGTCAAATTGGCGGCCGATCCCGCCTGCTTCCCGGATGCCGATGGCTGCCAGCCGCACCAGGTCAGCAAACTCTATTATACGGTGCTTCCCGAAGAAGCAGGGGATAGGACAACCGCCGCCGATGAGGATGCTGCCGTGATGATGGATGGTGTGCCCTTCCCATTGGTTACCTGGAAGCGCGAGCAGATCACCACCTGGATCGACATCAAAGCGTATGCTGCGGCTAAATGGGCTGCGATCCGCTGCCACGCAACTCAGGTTGGTCCGCAGCCTGATGATGCCGCACAGGAGTTTATCGGCGACGGTCGCGAGCCGTTTGTGCTCGCGCAGTCAAGGGTCGGTTGGGCCGAGGCTGTCGAAGACGACTTGTTCGCACGCATCGGATAACGATATCGGTACGAGCATAAATCGTTTGTGCGGCAGCACGTTGAAGCAGAAAACTGCTGCACAGTGAATTGGTACATTGGCGCATACAAATCTCGGTCAGGATATAAGCTGTTCCCATTGGTTCCGCCGGCCTCATGCCTAGTCATTATGGAGCAAGATGGTTAATTCCACTAACTTTCTATCGCCGAATGCCCAGCTCGCCCTCGATACGATTTTACAGCAGGACGTCCGGGGTGTCCCCTCCTGGATGCTACACCTGATGGAGCACCGCTACATTGAACGCCTGGCCGGCCTGCCGGAGGGCAGCTATCAACGCGATCCAGACAAGACCTATCTGGCGATGCAGCGCGCCGTCGGCACCTGTCTGATCGACCAATGGATCCCGCGCAACCCGCTGGATATGGGAGAGCACGGCTATGAGGGCAGGGAGCTGGGCGCGACGACCGGCGCCAACGAGATTATCCTGGACGGCATCGTCATCGATTCGGCGGAATCAGTAGTCGAGCATATGGAGCAGGTGCTATTCCCCGAGCTGCGCGCTGCCGTAGAGCACTTCGACGAGGATGCGCGCGTTAACGAGATTATCGCACAGGAAAGAGACACCCAGGGCTTGTTTGGCGCAGATATCCTCAAGACGGGCTATGCTTTTGTAGGCTTTCCCACCCTCGAATATTACCGTTATGGCTACACACCCTATTTCTCGGCGTATGCGCTTTATCCGGATGTCATGGAGCGCTGTTTTAGCCTGCAAGCCGATCTGGCACTCAAGAACAACCGCGCAGCCGCACGCGCCTACCGCAAAGGCGGCCTGCCGCCCCTTTACCGCCTCGACCATGATATGGCGGATTCGCGCGGCACGCTGCCGAGTATCAGTTCGCTGGAAAAGCTGTGGTTCCCGCATTTCGCCCGCAGCATCGCTCCGCTGGTTGACGCCGGGGTTAAGCTCATCTGGCATTGCGATGGCAACCTGATGGCGATGGTGCCGCGCCTGCTTGAAGCCGGCGTGCGCGGGTTCCAGGGATTTCAATATGAGGACGGCATGGATTACCGGCGCATCTGCGCGATGCGCGACCGCTCGGGCGGGGAGCTGGTCATCATCGCCGGCTCTTCGGTGACGCGTACACTGCCATTTGGCTCACCCCAGGACGTCAAACGCGAGCTCGATTTCTTGGTTGCCAATGGTCCCGCGCGCGGCCTGTTCCTGGCTTGCTCCAGCTCGGTCGCGCCCGGCGTGCCCTGGGAGAATATCACCGCTCTGGTGGACGGACTGCGCTATTACCGCGAACATGGGCGGTGAGCCGTTGACACGTGATCCACTTTACTGTATTGTTCAACTCGGTAAATTACCACTGACGATGGAGAAAAATTATGCCTAGCCGGCGCTGCCATTATGTTGTGAGCACACATTGGGACCGCGAGTGGTACCAAACGTTTCAGGATTTTAGGTATCGCTTGGTGCAGTTGCTGGACCGCGTATTGGCGGGATGGCAGGATGGGCGCTTGAAGGGGCCTTTCCAGACCGACGGCCAGGTGATTGTGCTGGAGGATTATCTCGAGATCCGGCCAGAGAAACGTGCCGAGGTGGAACGCCTGCTGCGCGAGGGTAAATTCGTGGCCGGCCCGTGGTATGTGCTGCCGGACGAGTTCTTGGTCTCGGGCGAATCGCTGGTGCGCAACCTGCGCCTCGGCCGCGAGGTGGTGCGTTCGCTGGGCGGTGTACCCTCGAATGCCGGTTTCGTCTGCGACCTCTTTGGGCACAACAGCCAGTTGCCGCAAATCTACCATGGCTTTGGCATCGAGGGCGCTTTTGTGTGGCGCGGCATCAACCAGATTAACCCACGCCATTTTATTTGGCGCAGCCCGGACGGCAGCGAGGTGCTGGCCTACCGCTTCGGGCATCAAGGGTACTGCAGCTACTGCGGGGCGGTGCGCCAATCCTTTGACGCGGGCTTGCCCTTCAATGCTGAGCAGTGCGCGCGCAACCTGGATAACTATCTGGGGGCGGAAGCCGTCGTCACCGAGATCGACCCGATCCTGCTCTTTGACGGGGGAGATCACCAGGAGTGGGATCCGGACGCCTATAGTGTGCTGCAGCAGCGTATGGCTGCCTCGCAGGAGCCGTTCGAAATTATCCACACCGATCTGGACACCTATCTAGAGGAAGCCTTGTCGCAGCGCGAGCGGGTTAAAAGCGTGGTGGAAGGCGAGCTGCGCGAGCCAGCCAGCATCACCGATACCCTCGTCGACAACCAGTGGCTTATCCCGGGGGTGCTCTCGAGCCGGGTGTGGATCAGGCAGGATAACGCGGCTTGCCAGGCGCTGCTGTGCTCGTGGGCAGAGCCGGTCAGTGCACTCGCCAACCTGGCTCTGCAGCGCGAGTATCCGCAGGGATATCTGGATGTCGCCTGGCGCTGGCTCATTCAGAACCATCCGCACGACTCGATTTGCGGCTGCAGCATCGACGCCGTGCATGAGGATATGAAGTACCGCTTCAGCCAATGCCGCGGCATCGCTAACCGGCTGACCATCGAGGCCACCCGCAGCATGGCAGCCAGCGTAGCCGGTGAGGTGGCAGAAAACGAGCTGCGCGTGGTGGTTTTTAACCCTCTGGCACGTCCGCTCAAGCAGACAGTCGAGTTGACGCTGGAAATCCCGGTCGAATGGCCGACCTTTAACGAGTTCTTTGGCTTCGAGCCCAAACCGTCCTTCCGCATCTATGGCGCGGACGGCGCGGAGATACCTTACCAGCGCCTTGCGCAGGCGATGAATCAGCCGCAGACGCGCATCGCCGCCTGGCACTTTCCGCAAAGCTACCACACGCATAATGTCCAGGTCAGCCTACCGTTATGCATCGCCGCCATGGGCTACACCACCCTCACCGTGCGCGCCTGCGAACGCGCGGAGCGTTTTACGCGCCACCCGGAGGTGCCCGGCCTGGCCACCAGCGAGTGTGCGATGGCCAACGAGTTTCTGAGCATTACCATCGAGCCCAACGGCACACTGACCGTTACGGATAAGCGCAGCGGCCAGCGCTACGAGCGTCTGTTAACCTTCGAGGATATTGCCGATATCGGCGACGGTTGGTATCACGGCCAGGCAGTGAACGATGAGGTGTTTACCTCGCGTGGGGCGCGCGCAGATATCGCGCTGATGCACAACGGCCCGATGCTGACCACCTTCCGCGTGCGCACGCACATGCAGGTGCCCGCTGAGTTCGATTTTGGCGCGATGCAGCGCAGCAGCGCACTGTGCGAGCAGGTTATCGACAGCCTAGTCAGCCTGAGGCCGGGTTGTGCCCGCATCGAGGTGCGCTCCACGGTGGACAACATCGCCAAGGACCACCGCCTGCGCGTGCTGCTGCCCAGCGGCGCACAAGCGGATACCTACCTGGCCGACAGCCCCTTCGATGTCGTCAGGCGCCCGATCGCGCTGCGTCAGGAAAACTATGCCTACCGCGAGCTGGAGACAGAGGCGAAATCACAACAGAATTGGACGGCAGTATATGACGGCGTGCGCGGGCTAGCGGTGTTGGCCGATGGACTGCTCGAATCAGCCGTGCGTGACCAGCCGGAACGGCCGTTGGCCTTGACCCTCTTCCGCGGGACGCGGCGCACAGTGGGTACCACTGGCGAACCTAACGGCCAGATGAACTGGCCGCTTATCTTCAACTACTGGCTCGTGCCGCTATGCGGGGCGCCCGAGCGTGCCAGCCTCTACGACCAGGCGCAACTGCTGCTGGCTGGCGTACGTGCGGCGCAGCTCCAACCCAAGGATGTCGCTTATCATCAGCAGCAGCCCGTGCTCCAGCCGATGGGTGGGTTAATTGACATAAGTTATCCTGCGGTAGTTACCAGCGTTCGGCAAGTGGGCCAAGGTCTGGAAGTGCGTCTATTCAATCCGGAAGAAGGTTCCGTTTCGGTGCGGGTAAAGCCGGATACCTGCGTGCTAGCTCGCTATACCCACTACGGCAGGGTTAATCTGGAAAGCCTGCCGCTAGAGCAGCCCCAAGTATTGACCAATCAGCTCGATGTACGAGTGGGTACCAAGCAGATAGTTACCTTACGTTTTAGCTAAGCTTTTGCACAGCAGGAAAGCGTTAGTTCCTGCTGTACCATAGAGGTTTCATGCGGCAGCACACGCGATATGTTGCAGTTATTTGTACAGTTTTAGCAGTGCTGCTGGTGTGCAGCGCCTGCCGGCAGCAATCACTATCATCCTCCGCTGCCTCTTTCGATAAGGTAGTGCAGCCCTATCGCTTTAACTTCCTGCGCTGGGAGCTGGCCGCCTTTACTGGCTCGAATAATCCTTTCACCGTTTACCCGGCAGCAGATATCTACGATACCGGTTCGGTCCTGCGCTATATCGACCTGGCCAATGAGCAAAGTAGCCTGGAACACGAGACGCTAGCTGCCGCGGCAGAAGGCAAGGCGCCGACACAGGCGCAGGCGGACGTTCTCGCCGCACTGCGCAACGAACGCCAGACGCTGGAGCCGTTGGTCGAGCGGATTGTGGCCGCCCAGGTGACGACTGTATTCCAGGAGGCCGGTATCTATACCCCATTGGACAGGTATCTGCATCTAGGCAGCACATTTCCCAGAATATGGTTCAAACTGGACGACTTGCCACATTTGCTGGTCGTTTCACCGCGCGACCGCATCGAAAGTGCGTATGAAGCCATGCTGCTTCAGGAGCTCGATGCGGCCACCACCACAGCGCTTGAAAACCAGATTGCCGGCCTGGGCGCCTCGGGGTTGGTGGTGCCTCTGGGAGGCTTTGGCGCGACCTATCCCAGTTTTGTATCGTCTGACGGCGATTTGCGTTTTATTCTGCATGCGGTCAGCGAGGAATGGCTGCATCAATACCTCGCTTTTACGCCGCTGGGCTTCCGCTATGTGCTGGACCTGACGCATATCAAGCCGGATTATGCCGTCGCGACTATGAATGAGACTCTGGCAAGCATGATCAGTGAGGAAATCGCAGAGCGGGTGATAACACGCTTTTACGATTTGCCGCAAGCGAACGGAAGGGCAGCGATAGCCGCCAGCGCAGAAACGTTTGATTTTAACCATGAGATGCGCCAAATCCGGCTGCATGTGGATGAGTTGTTAGCCAACGGACAGGTAGATGAAGCCGAGGCCTATATGGCGGAGCGCCAGTTGTACCTGGCACAGCACGGCTACTATATCCGCAAGCTCAATCAAGCCTATTTTGCTTTTTACGGCACCTATGCGGATGCGCCAACCTCGGTTGACCCGATCGGTGATGCGCTGCGCGCCTTGCGTGTTCGCAGTGACAGCTTGAGCACTTTTCTCAATACCGCAGTCACCCTGCGGAGCAAGGAGCAGCTCTTTAACCTGGTCAGCGCAAACTGACCGCCTGGGAGCCAGAGAGATGATTATCGATATGCACATGCACATCGGCGATTTTACCTTTACGCCTGGGGAGGGACGTGTGCCCCTTACCTGGGAAAATCAACTCGCCAGGCTGGACGAGGAAGGAATCGACCTGGCGGTGATGCTGCCTGTGTATAACGCCAGCCCGGAAGGCGCGCCGCCCGGCGTAGCGCTGCTCGATGAGCGTATGTCGGTGCGCGATCAGGTGCTCGATGCAGCGCGTTACCCGGGGCGCATCGTTCCCTTTGGTAACCTCGACCCGCGCTGGGGTAGCAACAGCCCGAACTATGATTTCAGCCCGGTGCTGGAATGGTTTGTGGCGCAGGGCTGTAAGGGAGTCGGCGAGGTGACGGCCCATCTGCCGTTTGACGACGACCGAGTGGTGAATATGTTTCGCCAACTCGGTAGTTACAAGCTGCCGGTGACCATCGAGAGCGCCGGAACCGAGGCCGGCAGCTACGGCCTGCAGGACGAACCCGGCGCTCCACGGCTGGAACGCCTGCTGCGGACGGCGCCCCAGACGACAATCATCGGCCACGGACCGGGCTTTTGGGCTGAGATATCGCGCGAGGTCCGCCCTGTGGATAAATGGGGTTACCCGAAAGGCAAGGTGGCTGAGGGAGGCGCATTGCCGCGGCTGTTGCGCGAATATCCCAACCTGTATGCCGATATCTCGGCGGATTCGGGGTTCAACGCCCTGACGCGTGACCCCGCGTTTGGGCTTGCGTTCCTGCATCTATTTCAGGACAAGCTGCTGTTCGGCACCGATACGTGTTTCGCCGACGCGGCCGGCAAGCGTCCGCAGCTTGGCTTCCTTAAAGGCCTGCGTGAGTCTGGCCAGATAACGCCTGAAATATATAGCAAGATTACCGGCGCTAATGCCTCTGCGCTATTAGGTATCAAGAGCGCCTGAGGTATTAGGTGCACCATTCCCATATGCGTCTGGCGCCAGGAATAAACGTTGCGCCGGCAGTTCTCTATTAACCTGCCACCAAGTTGATGGTGTATATGGTGTGCCTCGCGAGTTAGCGAGCAGGTTGCCCCTAAACGTGCCGGAACGTGAGCAGTAAACCCGTTCTAGCTGGGTTGCTGTATTTTTGCCAGGAGACGTTGCTCGATTTCAACGGGCAATGGATGCCCGAACGGGTCCAGCAGCTTGAGGGCAGCGCTCTCCGCATATAATGGGCAGGGTGCATCGGCCAGGATCTCCGCCGTGTGCACGTCGAAACGCATCGCGGCAGCATCCCCCAGATAGAGGCCGGCGGAGAGTTCTTCCAGAAGCGCTGGATTTTCCACGATCATGCTATCGCTCACAAAGCGCACGCGCTGCTTGCCATCCTGGCTTAACCGGCGGTAGGCACCTTCCAGGACGGCAGTTTGAGCGCTGCGCGGCCTGCGGCTAATGAAATCGGCAGTATTATACAGGATGGCGCGGTTCTGAGGGGCCAGCGGGCGCACCGGGGATTGCTTAAACAGCGGCGCGTAATGTATAAATAACTGGTCGCGCCAGTCGATGAGCGCCTGCCACGACCAGTTGGCAGTGTTCATGATCGTCACGCCGGATTCGCCGGTCATGCGCGCCTGGCGCAGGTATAGGTCGGGAATCGCTTGGGTGTGCTGAGCGCCGTCCAACTCCTGGGCCAGCAAGCGGCCGGGAATCATACTCTCGGTCAAGTCGTTTGAAAAGTCGTGCGGCCAGCCGGGGGCATCATCGATATGCAAAACATCCACACCACGCGAGATGAGGTAGGGATCATATACGGCACGCTGCGCGGCCGCGGCCTCATCCCACACGCTGCCCACCTGCATAGCCACCAATTTGTCGGGAGCAACCTCGTGGATGGTATCAGCCACCAACTGGTTGAGCGCAACCAGGGTCTGCAGGCGGAAGCGCTGCCAATCATAATCGTTTATCGCCACTAAATCAGCGATCGGCATTTTGTCGAATTCTTCCCAATCCGCCAGCTTTAGCTCATAGTCCTTGTTAATCCCCTCCAGCCCGCCATCGCGTGCGTGCATAACTGCCCTAAAGGCCTGCAGTTCGCTGGGCGAATAATCGATTGGTATGCCGGTAGGCGAGTACTCGACTTCGCCAAAGACCGAGAAATGTGCGCTGTACTTTTCAATTCTATCGCCGTAACGCTGCATCGTATGCTCTGTCCAGGCGCGCAGCGCATCGCGCACCTGCTTCAGAGTGGCTTGGTCGTTCAGGCAGACCAGCGGTCCGCGCAGCGCGTCATATATAAAAGTCTCTCCCGCAGCAGTCTGCTGCAAGCATAGGTCCTGGTTCCACGCGAGGCCGCCTGTCCAGAACATCAAACCCAACGCCAGCTTTAAATCCTCCTGTACAACATAATCCAGGCATTCATCGAGCCACTGCCAGTCGAACTTGTCCTTCTGCGCCTCGATGCGCTCCCAGGTGATAATCAAGCCGATACCGTCGAAACCCGCCTTCTTGGCCTGCCGCGCGTAGAGCGCGATATCTCCCGGCGTGTTGAGCTGAAAGCTCCAAACCGTGAGATACATAAAGCGCTTATCGGGAGAAGTCTTATCTTTCAATATGCTGCTCAACTCCTTGTTTGGTGTGGCAGTAAAGGCTGGTGACGGCATAGCGCTAGCAACAGGCGCTGCCTGCGTCTGCGCTGGCGTATTGGTAACAGTCGCCGGGGTTGCGGTGGAAGGCGCAGGAACGCAACCTGCCAGCGCCGCAGCGGCTATCTGCGCGGCCAGCAGCAGCCGTGCGGCCGAGTAAGCGATACAGCACGTCCGAGGAACTCTAACGCGAGAAGGCATCAGCTCTCCCCAAGCACAATCTCGGCAACTGGCTGAAACCTCTGAGGATAGGCCGGCACACTATCGTCCGGCTCCAGACAGAGCCGGCTGGCACCGCGCAGCCCCAATGCCTGCATCGCCAAATCGATGTTGGCGAGGCATATGCCGCTGTCAAAGAACTTGTAACCCGCGCCGGGTCCCCTGCCATACTTTGAGCTGTGCCGCACCGCGAACAGGTACAAATGGTTGCCGCGGCCCAGAAAGCGCCAGGGCTGGGTGTTGATCGCTGAAGGCGCAGCGCGCGCGGCCTCGATCAAGGGGGCCCAGTTGGGGGGCGGCGGCAGAGGGGATTCATCCAAATCCTCATAATATAATTGGTCTGCGGGCAGCTTGTTGTTCGCGCCTGCCAGGGTGCGCACCAAGCGATTGTGAATAACGCCGCTGAACGTTTCTGCAGGATGCCCAAAGGCAACCACTGCAGCGTGCTGCTGGCCAGGCAGAATCTGGAAAACCCGGCGGGCCTCTTCATCATGCATGAGCGTGCCCACGAAGCAGGTCCCCAGTCCGAGCTGCGCTAACGCAATGATTATTTGTTCAGCGCGATAACCAAGGTCAATCAACAGATTATGAGAGCCCGCGATGACAGGCACCACAACATAAGGCGGAGCTATGAGACGGCCGTAGGCGCCGAGCAACGCGGTCAAGTCGCGATCCGGCTGCAGCGCCTGGACGGCTGTAGCGAACTGATTTTCCGGCACCAGGCCGGT
>JAJFUJ010000106.1 GCA_021372475.1 Chloroflexota bacterium
CTTTCAGAACGCAAGTCCGGGAAGATACCCCCCTGCACAATGCCAAACAAAGCCTGGTCTGCGCGAGTATGCGCCTGTTGGCAACGCTTTGCCCATAAGTGCGTGCGCCGCATAGCCGCTTTAATATAGTCGTAATCGCTAGGAGAGGCACACTCGTCCAACACCATGGCAATATCTGAACCTAGTTCCTCCTGGATGGCGACGACCTTTTCAGGGGTAAAATACTGCTTCGAACCGTCCAGATGCGAACGGAACACCACACCGTCGTCGCTAACCTGACGCATAGTCTGTAAGCTGAATACCTGAAATCCACCGGAATCAGTCAGGATTGCCCGATCCCAGGCCATAAAGCGGTGCAGCCCGCCCAATTTGGCGATGGTTGCCGAACTGGGGCGCAGATGAAGATGGTAGGTGTTACTCAGGATCATCGGAGCATCGAGGTCGACCAGATCCTGGGGAGAGAGGGTCTTAACTGTCGCCTGGGTTCCTACCGGGCAAAAGATGGGGGTAGGTACACGGCCGTGCGCAGTTTGTAAAACACCAACACGGGCAGCGCTCTGATTATCGCTTGCGAGCAGGTCAAAGCGCAGCTCGCGAGCGCTTGCCGCAGGTTGATTCATAGGTTCTAGTGGTGGCAGCCAGCACAAGAGCCGCTGGCACAGCCGGCGCAAGAGCCGCCCCCGGCGACGCTCGTAGTTGCCCCATCGCTTCCGTGCACGTGTGCAGCAAAGCGCGAGATAGCGCGCTTGCTAATTTGAGCATGACATGCGGGGCAAGGCGCCGGCTCGTCCGCTTTGGAAAACGAGCGCAGCATATCAAATGTCGCTCCGCAGCCCCCGCAAACGTATTCGTACAAAGGCATATGACTTATCTCCACAAAATGATGCAAAGCCATTCTAGTCCGTCATATCTCAGCGTCAAAACTTGTAAATCGACGGCTTTGTCAGAGGTTTAAGGCAGTTGTAAAATAAAAAAGTTAAACCCTTACAAGGAAGTTACCATTGGACTATCGTCAAGCTCTTGAGATCATCTTTCAACGTATGAACTTTGAGCGCTTGCCCCAACCCCCCTATGCAGAGAGAGTATACCGGCTGGAGCGCATGCGCGAACTGCTGCAAGCGCTGGGCAATCCGCAGCAACGCTACCCGGCGGTGCATATTGCCGGCACCAAAGGCAAAGGATCAGTCACTGCCTTCGTTGAATCGGTGCTGCGGGCTGCTGGATACCGCACGGGGATGTACACCTCGCCGCATTTGCATACTTTTCGCGAACGCATCCGCATCATGGGCGAGCCAGCCTCCGAGGAGCAGATTTGCCGTTGGATGGACACGCTTCAGCCTATCCTGGCGACACGCCCTGAGGTGACGGTATTTGAGGCGATAACCGCCTTAGCTATGTTCGGCTTCGCCGAGAGCCCCATAGAGATTGGCGTATTCGAGGTAGGAATAGGCGGCAGGCTCGATGCTACCAATGTGCTGGCGCCCCTGGTATCCATTATAACGCCCATCAGTCTGGATCATATCGGTGTCTTGGGTAATACAATTGCTGCAATTGCTCACGAGAAGGCCGGCATCATCAAACCTGGCGTTCCGGTCGTCAGCTCGCCTCAGACAGCCGAGGCGCTGGAAGTCATCCGACAAGTCAGCGCTCAACGCAGCTCACGGCTGGATTATGTGCCCGATAAGATCAGTTGGCAGATGACCTCGGCTAATCTGCAAGGGCAGTGGTTTACACTGCAACGGTGCGAGACGCCCTCGCAATCCAGATTTTTTATTCCTCTGCTGGGCGAACACCAGTTGGAAAACGCAGCAACGGCATTCGCTGCTGTCGATGCTCTGCGGCATTTCGGTATCAATATACCGGATGAAGCGATTGAGCGTGGTTTCAGGGATGTCCAATGGCCTGGCCGAATGGAAGTTTTGTCAGAGGGGCCTTTGGTAGTAGTGGATGGCGCTCATAACGAGCACTCCCTCACGCGGCTGCTGACCGCCCTCCGCAGTTACCTCACCTATAAGAAGATGATACTCATATTCGGCGTCAGCAGCACGCATACCCCCCTCGATCTGCTTCAAATTGTAGTGACCGCAGCCGATACGCTCATCTTGACTCAGGCCGCTCACAATAAGGCATATCCGGTCGCGGAATTGGCCGCTCACGCTGCTTCGCTGGGGATACTAGCCCATGCAAGCACGTCTGTCGCTCAAGCTCTGCAGTTGGCTTTGGCACAAGCGGAACCAGATGATTTGATTATCATCACCGGCTCGCTCTTTGTTGTCGCTGAAGCCCGAACGGCCTGGTTCACCTATCGCGGGCTGCCGCCGCCGCCAAGCGACCCGGAAGGGGTATATTAGAGAAACGCCGCGCCCAAATGGGCGCGGCGTTTCTCTTTTACTGATCTACCTGCGGTAGGAACTCGAGCGCTTCATGGATTTTAGATTCAGGATATACATAATCCTCAAGCTTACCATCCATATAGAGGTCATAAGCACCAAGGTCCAGGAAGCCATTTCCGCTCAGGCAGAAAACAATGTTCCGGGAATCGCCCTTTTCCTTGGCATCCAGTGCTTCGTCAATAGCTGCGCGGATTGCGTGCGCCGACTCTGGCGCTGGGATGATCCCTTCCGTCTGTGTAAATAACTTGGCCGCATCGAAAACCGGCATCTGAGCATAGGCGACTGGCGATATCAATCCCTGCCGATGCAGTGCGGACAATAGCGGAGACATACCATGGTAACGCAATCCGCCAGCATGAATGCTGGGCGGGACAAAACCATGTCCGAGCGTATCCATCTTGACGACCGGAGCCATCTTGGCTGTATCGCCATAGTCAAACGCATACAGGCCCTTGGTCATGCTCGGGCAAGCCAGCGGCTCAACGGCAACGAAACGGGTTTTAGCGCCTTCTTTGAGGTTCTGGCGCAGGAACGGCAGGGCTATCCCGCCAAAGTTCGAGCCGCCACCAACGCAGCCGATGACGACATCGGCGGATACACCCGCCAGATCGAGCTGCTTGATTGCCTCCTGGCCGATTACCGTCTGATGCATCAGCACATGATTGAGCACGCTGCCCAGTGAATACTTGCTCGTCGTATGCGTTACCACATCCTCCACCGCTTCCGATATGGCAATACCAAGTGAGCCGGGATTGTTGGGGTCTTTGGCCAATATTTCGCGGCCGGCGTTGGTATCCATCGATGGGCTGGCAACTACATTGGCACCAAACATACGCATCAGCGAACGGCGATAAGGCTTCCCCTGGTAGCTCACTTTAACCATATAAACCTTGCACTCGATGTCGAAAAAGTTGCACGCCATGGCCAAAGCCGATCCCCATTGCCCGGCGCCGGTCTCGGTAGCGATACGTTTGGTACCCTCAATCTTGTTATAGAATACCTGCGCGACGGCAGTATTGGGCTTATGGCTGCCGACTGGGCTCACTCCCTCGTACTTGTAAAATATCTTTGCCGGGGTTCCCAGCGCCTTTTCCAACCGAACCGCGCGGATAAGAGGAGTCGGCCTCCAGAGACGCAGGATATCCTGTACTTCCTGGGGGATATCGATGTAGCGTTCCTGACTGACTTCCTGCATTATTAAACCCATTGGGAAAATCGGAGAGAGGTCATCAGGCGTGGCAGGTTTCAAGGTTATTGGGTTTAGAGTCGGCGGAAGCGGCTGTGGCAGGTCTGCCTGAATATTATACCATAGCTTGGGCATGTCGCTATCATTTAACAAGAACTTGAATTTTTCAGCCATATTTCTCCTTTTTTATCGTATCGGGATTGGGAATCTGCAACCTTGATGCGCAGCGCTCCTTTCAATCATCTGCCTTGTTGATTTGTGAAACAAAAAAGCATTCGTCCCTAGGGACGAATGCCTCAGCACCCGTGGTACCACCCACCTTAAGCGGCCTCGGAAATAAAAAACCCGCTGTGACGGCGGGGTAAATCTAAAGCCAGCTTCACTCTGCAGGTACAGGATTGATTAATCCGATACCTTCTGCCCAGTTAACGGCGGCGATTCCGTTACGACCTACTAGAATCCGTTCGGCCGTACAGCTCCCGAGCCCATTCGCCACCTTCCCGAACACCAGGCTTGCACCTAATCCCGGCTCTCTACGTTCTGATTGGGTGGGTACTCTTCTCGTTCACAGCTTGTAAATATAAAGTTATCAAACACTATAAACCAGTTCGCGCAGTTTGTCAACTACGAGTTTCATTCTGCGGCAGGGATGAGCTTGAGCAAGAAGGCTATCATACGGTCTAGGTTATCTACATCGCCAGGCTGCTGAGGTTCGGCCAGACACTGCTTTAAATGCTGAGTGATAATCACCAGACTGGCTTTATCGAGCGCGGCGCGTGCGGCCATCAACTGGGTTACAACCGACTCGCAATCGCGTTCTTCTTCAATCATCTTCTGAATTCCGCGAATCTGCCCTTCCACACGCCTGAGGCGCCCGAGCACCTGTTCGAGGTCTTCCTGGCCATTCGTCGTCACAAAGGCTCCTTATATATCCACTGGAATATTCCTAATATATCCATACGGGGTATGGGTGTCAATAATGGATCCCCCGGCTTAACGGCGGGAGAACTCTTTCTCCAACTGCGCCTGGCTCATATGCACCATCGTAGGGCGCCCATGCGGGCAACTGTGGGGTAACTCGGCTTCCTCAAGCAGCCTCAACAGCTCGCGCATCTCTTCCAGCGATAGTACCTGTCCGGCCCGGATGGCGGTATGGCAGGCCAACATAATCAGCGCTTGTTCATCCCATAAGAACGCTTCTCCTTGAGCCTGGGCTGCATCCAGCATCTCGAGCAGCATTCCCTTGACATCCTGTCCCTGCAGATTAATGGGGATGCGCTTCACCAGCATGGTGTTCCCGCCAAAAGGCATGAGCTCAAGGCCGTAGGCATCAAGCTCCGCTAGATGGGATTCGAGCAGCAGCGCCTGCTCAGGACTGAACTCGAGCGGCAGCGGATCCAACAGTTCCTGAGAGACAACCGCGTGCGCTCGGCGCTGCCTGACCAATTCTTCGAAGCGAACACGCTCAGCGGCCGCGTGCTGGTCGATCAGATACATACCGCCAGGTCCCTCAGCGATGATATAGGTTTGGGCGATTTGCCCCAGGACGCGCAGCATCGGCAGCCGACCTGGCGCCGGCTCAAGGCTGTGCCATTGTGGCTGGCCTTGTGGCAGCATTGTATCCGGAGTATGCGTATTACCTGTATGCGAGGAGTAGCCCAGGTTCATCAAAGCCTGACGCCTTTGAAGGGTATCTTCCTGAAGAATAGAGCTGACATCGGGCATACTGTGCAGCGACATAAGCTGCGTGCGCACAGTCCGTTGAACGGTGCTGAATAGCTCGTGTCCACGGCGGAAGCGCACCTCGCGCTTGGTGGGGTGGATGTTGACATCCACATCTTCCGGCGGCAGCGTTATTTGGATAACGGCCAGCGGATAACGGCCGTTAGGCAGGAGGGTGCGGTAACCCTCGATTACCGCAAAAGACAGGGCATTATCCTGCACCCAGCGCGTATTAACAAAGAGTATGATGTCGGAGCGATTGGCGCGGTGCAGCGACGGGTAACCGATATACCCCGTAATCGCAGCCTCTTGGTCAGGTATCGTGCCGTTAATGGGCATCATCTGTTCAGCGACCTCGAGGCCGTATAAGGCAACCAGGCTGTCATACAACCTGCCTGTCCCGAGGGTACGCAGTACCTGGCGGCCGTTATTTTCCAGGCTGAAACGAATTGCCGGGCATGCCAAGGCATAACTGGTAACCAGGCGGGCGATATGTCCGGCCTCAGTAGTATCCGCGCGCAAGAATTTTAACCTGGCCGGCATATTATAAAATAGATTTTCCACTGTAACCGTAGTGCCAATGGTGCGCCCGGATACTTCTCGGCGCACCAGCTCACCGCCCTCGTAGCGTACCAGCGTGCCGGCCGGTTCATGCTCTGTTTGGGTGATGAGAGTCAGCCGCGATACAGAGGCGATACTCGCCAACGCTTCACCACGGAACCCGAGCGTGCGTATGCGGTACAAGTCATCGGCAGAATCAAGCTTGCTGGTCGCATGCCGGGCAAAGGCCAGCTCCACCTCGTCGGCTGGGATACCGCTGCCGTTATCGCTGACGCGAATGAGCGCACGCCCGCCCTGCGTAATTTCCAGGCGGATGTCGTCAGCGCCGGCATCAATGGCATTCTCGAGAAGCTCTTTGGCGACGGATACCGGCCTTTCGACGACTTCGCCAGCCGCTATTTTAGCCGCAACGTCGGGCGTCAGTTGATGTATAGGCATGCATGCCACCTCGTAGGATTACTATTTTACTACAACCCCCTGTTCGAAGGTAACCCATTCGACAGCAGCAAGAGGCGGCATTATAATATGTTGATGATTGCTCTAAATTAAGTGGAGGTAGTGATGAACCTTCGAATCCCCGGCCCGACGCCTTTACCACCGGACGTGCTTGCCGCTGTTGGCCAGCAGATGATCAACCACCGCGGTCCGGAGTTTGAGGCGCTGTTTGGTGAAACGAGCCGCTGGCTCAAAGTATTTTACGAAACGGACAATGATATCTATATCCTGACGTCATCGGGGACGGGGGGCATGGAAGCAGCTATCGTCAACACCTTGTCCCCAGGTGATAAGGTGCTGGCGGTCACTATCGGCGTTTTCGGTGATCGTTTTGCAGAGATCGCTGAGGCTTACGGTACTGCCGTTACCCGACTATCCTTCCCACTGGGGCAAGCAGCGGAACCATCGGTAGTTGCCGCCAAGTTGGCGGAGGAGGGTCCTTTCGCCGCCGTGTTGCTTACCCAGAATGAGACGTCGAGCGGCGTCACCAATGACATCCAGGCGCTAGCAGCGGTTATTCGCGCCTCAGCGCAGCCGGCCCCTTTGATCCTAGTTGATGGTATCAGCGGGATGGGAGCAATTCGCCTGCAGACAGATGCCTGGGGCTGCGATGCGGTCGTCAGCGGTTCGCAAAAAGCCTGGATGGCTCCTCCAGGATTGGCGATGGTGAGCTTCAGTCCGCGAGCCTGGGAAGCATACGCCAAGGCGCGCCTGCCGCGTTATTACTTTGATATGGGCGAAGCCCGCAAATATGCCAAGAAAAACCAGACTCCAGCAACTCCCAATATCTCCGCCTTGTATGGGTTGCACCACAGCCTCAAAAACATGGTTGCAGAAGGGCGAGAGGCGATTGTTGCCCGGCATACGCACATCGGCGAGTATTGCCGCAAGGGTATGCTCGGCCTGGGTTTGACACTCTTTGCCGACCCAGCCCATTATTCCAACACCGTGACGGCCGCCAACCTGCCGGCCGGCTTTAGCGCCAGCAAGGTGCTCGAAGAACTGCGCGTCAAGTATGATATCATCTGCGGCGCCAGCAAGGCGCCTGGGCTTGAAGTTATCCGCATCGGCCATATGGGTTATGTCAGCGATGCTGATATCGACCAGGTTTGCTCCGCTTTGAAGGTTATCCTTGGACGCTAACTGCTGCCTACTGCTCAAAGCCAGCGGGCAGCTTGGGAGTGCAGTGCATGGATAATCTCCCGTCAGAGCCTAGTTATGAGGGCGCCCCACAACCGGCGCCCTCTGCTCATTCCGGCCAGGCCAAAGAGCTCATACGGTCGGCCGGCATCAATTCAATCGGCAATATCGCCAGCCGCGTGCTGGGGCTGTTGCGTGAAGTAGTTGTTGCTGACTATTTCGGCGTTTCCGGGGCTACCAGCGCCTTTGACGCCGTCAGCGGCATCCCCAAGATGGTGTACGAGCTGCTGGTCGGCGGGATGCTCAGCGCCTCGCTCGTGCCGGTGCTCTCCGAATACGCGACAGAGGAACGACAGTCAGAGCTGGAACATATCCTCTCCACCTTGCTGACCCTCGGTTCGCTCGTGTTGATAGCCGTAGTTGCTTTCCTGGAGTTGACGGCGCCGATCATAACCCCACTGCTGGTCGGCGGCTTTAATACGAGCCTGTTGGCTACGGCCACCCGCTTAACCCGTTTGATTGTGCCTTCGATATTGGTCTACGGTCTATCCGGTATCATCCAAGCTTATCATTATGCGCGCAAGCGTTTCGTTTACCCATCGCTGGGGGCGCCTGCGCATAATCTGGGGATGATTGTGGCCACCGTTGTACTGGCTCGCCGTCTCGATATCGATAGCCTCAGCATAGGCATTCTGGTAGCAGCCTTTACCCAGTTCCTGGCCCAATTACCCGGCCTCAGGGGTACCCACCTCCGGCTATCTTTTGATTGGCACAATCCCGCGGTGCATCGCATCTTGAAGCTCTATGCTCCGGTGGTGCTCAGTGTGATCGTCAGCAACGTAGGGATCATCATCGACCGCAACCTGGCTTCGCGCACTGCTGTCGAGGCCATTACCTGGATGAATAAGGCCACATTTCTTATCCAGTTGCCGCTCGGCCTGGTATCGATGGCGATTGCGTTGGCGGTGCTTCCCAGCCTGTCCCAGATTAACGCCAAGCTGGAGCTGGAGCGCTTCAAGCGGCTCTGCGGCTTGGGTATGCGGATGATACTGGTCATCATCATCCCATCAGGCGTGGGCTTGCTGGTGTTGGGCAAGCCCATTATTGAGGTTATCTTCCAGCATGGCGCTTTTACTGCTGTCGACACTGCCGCAAGCTTACGCGCCCTCCAGCTTTATCTGGTAGGGCTTCCCTTTTCCGCCATCGACTTGCTTCTCGTATACGCTTTTTATGCCCAAAAAGATACCGTCACGCCGGTCATTGTCGGCGTGATAGGGGTAGGTATATATCTCGCGGTGGGGCCGGCGCTGGCATTCGCGGCTCATTGGGGCTATCTTGGGTTGGTGGCAGCAAACTCAGCCCAGCTCTGCGGTCACGCAGCCATCATGCTGATTGCGTTTTCACGCCGCTACAAGGGGATCAAGGACCTTGGCCTAATCGAAGCAGTTTGGAAGGCCGCTGTGGCCTCTATCGCAGTCGTTATCCTTGGCGGGGGTAGCTATCAATTGTTGGGTTTGCTGCCGGTCGCACCAAGCTACTTGTTTTCACTGGTCAAGCTGGCAGTAGCGCTTTGCCTGGCAGTATACGGGTATATGCGCATGGCTCGCCTCCTGAAGCTGAAGGAAATAACAGGTATTGCTGAGTTATTAAAGCAGCGTCTGCACAAGTAATCCTTACCACTTGAGCGGCAACTCTGAGGCCCTGTACTCTTGAATCATACGCAGCGCCTCCTCGGCATCATGGGCGACCTGGTAAAGCTGCAAAAACTCACCGTTCATAAATGATTCATCCACCAGGCGCTGCAGGTGCGCGAGCAAGAGGTCATAGAACCCGGCAGTGTTCAGCAGCACCAAAGGTTTGGCCATGTAACGCAACTGCTTGAGCGTCATTACCTGCATTACTTCTTCCAGCGTGCCGATGCCGCCGGGCAGCCCGATAAACGCATCCGCACGGGCCTCCATCTCTTGCTTACGCTCTGCCATCGTTTCTGTTACGATAGTTTCGTCAGCTAATGCATATGCCAAGCCGTATTCGGCCAGACGGCGCGGGATTACACCCACAACCCTGCCGCCTTCCGCTTTGGTGGCGCTGGCCAGCTCTCCCATCAAGCCGATATTGCCGGCGCCGTAGATCAACTCGTGCTTGTTTTGCCCCAGCAGTTTGCCCAGCTCGCGAGCTGCGGATTTGTACTGTTCGGCCACCACAGAGCTGGAGGAACAATATACACAGATTTTCACTCTTTCATCCCTTTAGGTCAGTTTCAGGTTCACCCCACCAGGCTTCGAAGAAAGCGCGGATGTTCTCCAGGGGATACCCTTTATTGAACTCAGCTTGCCCGATGACGCCACCACGCGAATCCCACAGTGCATCCTTAACGCGCTGCACCGCCAAGTGCACATCGGAAACTGTACCAAAAGGCAGGATGTGCTGGCGGTCCAACTCGCCCCAAAAAGTGATGCGCCCTTTGAAGCGACGGCCGATCTCCTCAATCGGCATAGTGAAGAGCTGCGAATTAACAGCATCCACGCCGATTTCGATCAGGTGTTCATAGATATCCAGAATGTAACCGTCCGAATGCATAAATACATACTTGCCGTGCGCCTTGGCCAGGTCGCAGTAATCCTTATACAGCGGCTTAAAGTAATGCGCCCACATCTTGGGCGATATCAACAGCGCGCGTTCGGAACCCCAGTCATCCATAAAAGAGATGCCGTCCACGTCCGTCTTGACGATGTATTCGAGGTGGCGCATATAGTAGTCGTGAATCATCGCCAGCAGCTTTTCCGCCTCCGGCACACCCCAGGCCAGGTCGCGGTAGGCATTTTCTGAGCCGCGTAAAAACTGATACCTTTCCCATGGGCGCGGACAGCCCAGCAGAGTGAACTTTTCGCTCTGCGCGCAGGTGCGGTTAACCTGCTCGAACCCCTTACCAAGCAGGTGGTACGGTGGCTGCCAATGCTCCAGTTTTCCCCAGTCGTCGACGGCCGGGTGCTTGACCTCGCCGATCATGCCTGCCTGGATATTGATCCATCCGCTGCCCCATTGATCGACCCATTCGCCGGGTTGGTACAGTGGAGACTCATCGGCTGGATCCTGGAAACCGGTCGGCCCGAAATCGCTCGGGTATTGCGCCAGGAGGTCGCGCAGCTCTTGTTCGCGTCCAAAGAAGGCCGCCGGAAGCAGCCAAATATCGCGGGCAGGTCGGTCAACGCCCGCAAACGTTAGGGTGCGTGTAACACGTCCCCGAGATGTCAGCCCCATCATGCATCCTCCTAAGCAGTCGTAGGCATATCATATATTATTTTACCAGAATGTATATTTCCTTTACCGCAATAGCCCCTTTCTATATAATGTACTTAATGACAGCGTAGCCCAGTCTAGAAGAGGAGGGAACTTATGCCATACGGATATGCCGGACGCATTCTGGATATCAACCTGAGCACAGCCGATATAAGCGTCAAGGAACCGCCTGAGAAGTTCTACCGCACCTATATGGGCGGCAGCGGGCTGGCATTGGCTTACCTGCTCGAATACCTGCCAGCGGGAGTCGACCCTCTCGGGCCCGAGAACATCCTGGTGATTTCCGTCGGCGTGTTGACCGGCGCACCGATCAGCGGACTTTCCCGTGTGATGGCCAATGCCAAATCTCCTCTGACGGGCGCGATTGGCGACGCTCAGGGAGGCGGATTCTGGCCGGCAGAGTTCAAATTCTGCGGGTATGATGCGCTTATCCTGCGCGGCAAGTCGCCCAAACCGGTCTACTTGTGGCTGCACGATGACAAGGCTGAAATCTTGGATGCGCAGCCGATTTGGGGTAAGGTAACCGGCGAGGCTGAGGATTATATCCGACAAGCCCATAACGATAAGCGCATCCAGGTGCTGCAGATTGGCCCGGCCGGTGAAAAGCTGGTGCGCTACGCAGGCATTATGAATATGAGCACGCGGGCGTGCGGCCGCACCGGTATGGGCGCAGTGATGGGCAGCAAAAATCTCAAGGCCATTGCCGTGCGCGGGCGCCGCGGCTCCGATGACCCGCCTCAACTGGCCGACCGCGCTAAAATCCTGGAAATGGCGCACTGGGGCCGCCAGAATATGGAAGATAGCGGCGTCTGGGGCACGCATCTCAATGGAACCCCGAACGGTGTCAACAGCTTGCAGGATATGGGCGCCCTCCCCACCCGCAACTGGTCCAGTGGTGTGTTTGAGCAGTGGGAAAATATCTGGGGTCAGACGATGACCAACACTATCCTCAAGGAACGCGATACATGCTACGGCTGTGTTGTGCGTTGCAAGCGCGTTGTGGAAGCGCACGAGCCCTACGAAGTTGACCCGCGTTACGGCGGACCCGAGTATGAAACTGTCGCTAGCTGCGGCTCCTACTGCGGGGTGGGCGACCTGATAGCAATTTCCAAGGCCAATGAAATCTGTAACAAATACGGCCTGGATACCATTTCGTGCGGCGCCTGCGTGGCTTTTGCCATGGATTGCTACGAACATGGCATCCTGACCAAGGCTGACACCGGCGGTTTGGACTTGCGCTTTGGCAATGCCGCCGCCATGGTCGAGATGGTGCAGCAGATCGCCGAACGGCAAGGCCTGGGCGCCTTGCTGGGTGAAGGCGTGAAGCGTGCGGCGGACCAACTTGGATCGGCAGCCGTCGCCTTGGCGGTGCATTGCAAAGGGCAGGAATTCCCAGCGCATGTCCCACAGGCCAAGCGCTCGCTGGCGCTCATATATGCCGTCAACCCGTTCGGCGCAGATCATATGTCGCACGACCATGACCCGAATTTCACTCCCGAGACCGACGCGGATACACTGGCTCGCCAATCGGAGATGGGCTTGCTTACCCCCCTCCCCAAGCGCGATCTATCGAACGGCAAAGTCAAGTTCGCGCTAACAACCGAGTATGCATACAGCCTGTTGGACTGCCTGGGCACCTGTCAATTCGTCTGGGGTCCCTCATGGCAGCTTTATGATATGAATCAGTTAGTTGAGCTCGTCCAGGCAGTTACCGGTTGGAGAACGTCGCTGCACGAGCTGATGTTGGTCGGCCAGCGCCGCTTGAATATGATGCGTTACTTTAACGCCCGCGAAGGTTTTACTTCTGCAGAAGACGTATTGCCGCCCAAGATGTTCGTGCCTTTGGTTGGCGGAGCTACTGACGGCGTCGCGGTGACGCACGAGGAATTTGAATCCGCTCGCAGTATGTATTACGAGTTGGCCGGTTGGGATTCTGAGGGACGTCCTGGCGCCGCGAGACTACGCCAGCTCGATCTTGACTGGTTGGTGAGTTAATCCATGGCCAAGAACCTGGTGATCGTTGAATCGCCAGCTAAAGCCAAGGCTATCGGGAAATACCTGGGTTCTGATTATGTCGTCAAAGCCTCGGTGGGGCATGTGCGTGACCTGCCCGAAAAGGGTTTGGGCGTGGATATCGAGGCCGGCTTTGCGCCCCAGTATGTGGTACCGCCGGGCAAGGAGAAGATAATCTCGGAACTCGCGCGGGCGGCTGGTTCGAGCGAGGTTATTTACCTGGCAACCGACCCTGACCGCGAGGGTGAAGCCATCGCCTGGCATATCAGCCTGACAGCCAACTGCGCTCCTGAGAAAACGCGGCGCGTCACCTTCCACCAGGTAACGCCTGATGCCGTGCGCGAGGCTATCGCGCATCCGCGTGGGTTGGATACCAGCTTGATCGATGCGCAGCAGGCGCGCCGTGTGTTGGACCGCCTGGTGGGTTATCAGATCAGCCCTCTGCTCAACAAAGCAGCGAAAAATTACGGCCAGCATACGCTCTCCGCCGGACGCGTCCAATCGGTCGCGCTGCGCCTGGTGGTGGAACGTGAACGCGCGATTATGGCCTTTGTGCCGGTCGAATACTGGACTCTGGATGCCCTGCTAAAGCGCCGGCAGGCCTCCGGCGAGCAGTTTCAGGCCCGCCTGGTCAAGGTGCGCGGTCAGGAACCGCAACTGCGCCTGCAGCAGGATGTCGACATCCTGCTCAAAAACCTCGAAACTGCCAGCTATAACGTGCAAAACATCGAGCACGGCAACCGCCAACAAAATCCACCCCCGCCGTTCATTACCAGCACCCTGCAAGCCGAGGCAGGACGCAAGCTGCACTATACGCCGCGCCAGACCATGCGTCTCGCACAGCAACTATATGAGGGCATCGAGTTGGGGGGCGAGACAACCGGATTGATCACCTACATGCGCACCGATTCCACGCAGGTGGCAGGTGAGGCTCAGCAGCAGGCGCGCAAATATGTTCATGAGCGGTGGGGCGCAAGCTACATACCGGCCAAGCCGCCGTATTATCGCTCCAAAGTTGCTAATGCTCAGGAAGCTCATGAGGCTATCCGACCGACCAATCCCATGCGTGCGCCCGAAACAGTGGCAGCATACCTGGATAAGCAGCAGCTTGCCCTGTATGAACTCATTTGGCGGCGGTTCATGGCCAGCCAGATGAAAGCAGCGCTGTTCGCTACCACCAGCATCGACATTCTAGCCGGAACCGATTATCTTTTCAGGGCCAACGGTTTCACCCTGCTTTTCCCGGGATACAAGGTCGTCTACAGCGAGGCGCGTGATGACGACCACGAGGAACAAGAGGTGCAACTGCCGGAGGTCAACGCAGGTGAACAGTTGGACCTTTTACAACTGTTACCTGAGCAGCATTTTACCGAGCCGCTCCCGCGTTACAGCGAAGCCACCCTCATCAAGGAGCTAGAGAAAAACGGCGTGGGACGCCCGTCAACCTACGCAACTATCATCGGGGTAATCGAAGACCGCGGATATGTGCTGAAGGATAAGGGACGGCTAAGCCCAACCGATATCGGGTTTGTCGTCTGTGACACGCTGGTGCATTCGTTTGAGGATATTATGGATGTGCACTACACCGCCGGCATGGAAGAGCAGCTCGATCAGGTCGCTAGTGGCGACCTGAACTATACGGGGATGCTCAGCGGTTTCTACAAACCCTTTTCGTCGGCGCTGGCCGCAGCGGCAGATATCATCCCGGACGCGCTGCGCGATGCCGTTTGGGCTGACCTGCCCGGTAGTATGGGCAGCGAGATTTGCCCAACTTGCGGCAAAGCGCTGCGCATGCGCTTGAACGACGCCGGCCGCTTCCTGGCGTGCAGCGGTTACCCGGAATGCCGCTATACACGCGACCTGCCCTCGCTCAACGGCCAGCAGGCAGAGCTAACCTACGCTCCAGGGGAAACCTGCGAGCTTTGCGGCGGCCGTATGAAGGTGCTGACCAAAGGGAAGAACAAATTCCTCGGTTGTGAGAACTATCCGGCGTGTAAAAACACACGGGCTATCCTCAGCGCGTATATCAAGCAAGTAGCAGCCGAACAAGCCTGCCCAACATGCGGCACCAAACCGTTATCGGCAAGAAAGGGCCGTTTCGGCGAATACCTTTACTGCCCGCAGTGCAAGACGAATATCTCACTGGCCAAACTTGGGTTAAAAAAGAAGCGAGCGCCTCGCCAAGAGGCAGCCCCGGCCGAATTGGCCACGGTGAGCTGCCCCAAGTGCCACCGCCCGACGATGGAACGGCGCACAGGCAAGTACGGACCTTACTACCGCTGTCCGGATTGCCGTGAGAATTACTCCGCAAAAAAGCTGGGACTGAGCGCCGTATCGGATGAAACCTGAGCGCGCTACGGCTTGTTCCACCAGGTATACGCCGGCCGGCAATCATAATACTCGACCGCCAGGTCGGGGAAGCGCTTCTCTAGCATCAACACCCAGTGGGCTAACCCGGGATTCTCTGACAGCTCGTGGCCTGTTTCTATGAATGGAATACCCAGTTCGCTGGCAAAGTGCAGCCCATAGCTGTCGCTTTCACCGCCGATGAGCACATCGCAGTTGCGGGCTATGCACTGCTGCTGATAACTTATATTGACAAACAACCCGAGTCCTCCCCAGGGCAGGCCAACCCGCTGCACAACTTGCCGCAGCCCTTGAGGCGCTGTATAGCGCAGCGTCTCAAGCTGCATCCGCGCGGCGGTATCTGCAATGAGTTGTTCCAACAGCTGCGGCTGGATTTCGTATATTTTAACGAATCCTTCTGCTTCGACCGGCTTGCCCAGGTTGAGCAGGGCAGCAAAGTCATCGAAAATACAGACTTCATCCAGAGAACCATGTGCGCGCAGCAAGGTAAGATTATATTTATCCAGCAACTCGCGGCGCCGGCGATTGGTAGGCCAGTCCTCCCAGCCAGTCGGATTATCGGTGCGGATGTAGGCATCGTAGGGGAAATACAGGCTCTCGTGACACAGCACAAGCTGGCAGTCGCTCTCACCAGCCTGGGCAATGGCTGGCGCAGTTGCCATCCATGTTACCAGCATCCTGGCGACTTTCCGCTCACTTGAACCGTGCTGAACGCCTTCGTCGCGGTTCAAGGGGTGCCCCGTTAGTTCCTCAATATAGGCCGCTATGTTGCTGACAGTAGTCATGGCATTCTCCTAATCAGCCGCAACGTGTTGAATCCATAGATCCAATGCGGCAGTCGGATTGACAGTGTAGGCATATTTATGATGACCAGTCGGGTCCTCGCGGAAGAGCGTATAACCGTAGGTGTACTCGCCGTTCAACTCGACGCTCACCTTGCCGGTCCGCCAGGCCACCAGGCTGGCATCGATCATGGTTGCAATAGCCAGAGGATCGTGCATCACGGGCAGGCCGCCGACACGATCTGCCCAACCGCTATGCTGCTGCCAGGCTTCGATAGCTCGCAACAAGCGCTGCGCCAGAGGGCGTTTGCTGGCGCGCAAAGCATCCAGGTCGCCCTCGCGGAACTGCACCTTGGTGGTTACATCCAATGGAATGATACGCAGCGGGATGCCGCTTTCACAAACGACCGAAGCAGCGACAGGATCGCACATGATGTTCCACTCGCTCACCTGCCGGTCAAAAGTGCCGCCCATCATAACGACCTCTGGGATCCTGGTGCAAATCCGCGGTTCGATAATCATCGCCAGCGCGAGATTGGTCAGTGCGCCAATTGTGGCAATGACGATATCTCCCGAACCATTCATGATGGTATCGATAATAAACTGGACCGCATGGCGCTTTTCCAGCGGCGGCAGTTGCTCCTCGGGCAGCGCCGAAGCATCCTGGTTAGGGAGCTCCTTCCTAATCAAAGCTTGGCCGGGGTCGAAGCCGTACATCCGCCGGGTCGAGATAACTGCTCCGCTTCCGGCAGCCACCGGTATATTGCCTTTGCCTGCGGAAAGCAGGACGGTGCGCGCCTGCCGCGCCCTGGCCAGGGTGTTCTTGAACACCGTGGTAACCCCCAGAAGCTCAAGCTCAGGCGCCGTCAGCACCAAACCAAGGGCGAGGGCATCGTCGATGTCATCGCCGATATCCGTATCCAGGATGAGTTTCGTCACCATATGCGTGCTCCTTTATCAATGATTAACTTAATTTATGATATTCGCCCGCTAACAGGCATTTTTTAGCATCCATATAATAGCGGAAGCTATCCCAGGAAATGTCGGGAGGCACGGTGTGATCCACCGTTGGGATATAACCGCCTTCATCGATCAATGG
This sequence comes from Chloroflexota bacterium, assembly GCA_021372475.1. Taxonomy (GTDB): domain Bacteria; phylum Chloroflexota; class Anaerolineae; order UBA1429; family UBA1429; genus JAJFUJ01. The sequence continues at coordinate 17,059 of JAJFUJ010000106.1, forward strand.
CGCCAGCGCTAAAAGGTGCGCGTTGATGGCCTGACGTCCCTGAGCGATCACCCGCTTATCCACCCCGCCCCATAGGCGTAAACTCTTGCCAAACTGGCGCCGCACCTGCACCGGATCCATCTCCGAGGCGCGCTCCAGAGGCCAGAGCACGTCCACACCAGCATCCATAAACATACTCACCAGCACCGTTGGGTTGCCATCGGTGTCCAGGGCGACATAGCGCACCCCATGGCTTTTTAGAAAGTCCACTACCCGGCGCAGACGCGGGAAGATAAACTCCTTGTATGTCTTGGGGCTGAGCAGCGGGCCGGCCTTCATCGATAAATCCTCGTTGAAGGCAAAATACTCCACATGGACTTGCTCCAGCACCGGCCGACTGGTCTCGATTATCAACTCAGCATACAGCTCCATCAGCTCGTGCATCATCTGCGGATAATCGTACCAGGCCAGCGACAGGTTCTCGGTACCCAACAGCTCGCGCGCCCGCCAGTAAAAACCGTTGGCATCGCAGTTGCGTCCAAGTATCAGGGGATAATCACGCTGCTGCCATGCCTTGGCGCGCTCCGTCAGGTCGGCAGGTTGGCGGCCGGGCGTATGAGGGTTCAACCTACGGACGATATCGGGCACGTCTGCCGGCGTCGTGATAGGAAATTCAAGGTATTGGTCCATCGACATGCGGCCGCCCGAGACTGTCCCTTCCTTGAGAGCTTTACGGAGGATACCATTCGTATCGCGCAGGATCTCGTACTCGTCGGTTTCTTCCAGCACCTTATACTCAAAGGGCGGAATCATGCCGTAATTCATCGGAATATAATCGCGGTGGTCGAGAGCCAGGGCAGGCTCATCATAGAACCAGTTCCACTGCATGCCGATGATAGCCTGAGGGGCTTCCCTTTCCCAGCGCATAACGGTTTGCGGCCAAACGCCGAGTTCGTGATTAGGTCGGCGGTCGGCAGGTTGATACTCCATACAGGCAAGAAAACGTTGCAGCTCGTCCATACGTCCCACCCCTCACAAGATGCTTGCTATCTTACGTCAAGGCGCTGGAAGAGTCCAACCTATCTGCAACCTACAGATACGACAAAGGAATCGAAACATGCTATCATAAAGACAATCGAGAGTTACGGTCAGTCGAGGAACCCATGCCGATATACGAATACCATTGCCTAAATTGCCGAAGGCGTTTCAGTCGCCTACTGCTCAGTTACAGCGCAGCGACCAGCTACACGCCCCAGTGTCCGTACTGCCACAGCACCACCGTGCAGCGCCTCATCTCGCGAGTGTATAACCTCAAGGGTGAGAGCACCGAAGCCAGCGATGCTGCGAGCGATGATGCTCTGGCTGATTTTGATGAGAATGACCCGCGCAGCATGGGCCGCATGATGCGCCGGATGAGCGAGGAAAGCGGTGAGGATATGGGGCCTGAGTTCAACGAGGTTGTACACCGCCTCGAGAGTGGCCAGGATCCTGAGCAAATCGAGCGTGACCTGCCGAATCTGGCAGATGCTACCGCAGCCGGAATGGACGGAATTGAGGATTAGCTGACCATAGGAATAAGCCAATGGAAGAGGTTGAGCTGCGTTACCGTGTACCAAGATGCTCGCTTGCCGGGTTGTGCAGGCTCTCCGCACTCGGCATATATACGCTGTGGCCAGCCGGCACCTTGCGGATGGTCGATATCTACCTTGATACCTCCGATGCTCTGCTGGAACGCGCTGGATACGCTTTGAGGCTGCGCTTTGACGGCAACCAGTGGCTGGCAACCCTGAAAGGAACGGCCGTCAGCGCTGACGCGTTGGTCAGCCGTACCGAACTGGAAATCCCTCTGCCTAAATCGCTGCGTAACCCGGAGCGTTGGCCCGCAAGTGAACTCAAAGAGCGCGTATTGCAGATTACCCAGAGAACCCGGCTGCGCACCATCACCCAGATTCGCCAGAAACGCGACCGTTCGATCGTTTACCGAGGGCAGATAGCGATTGCAGAGCTTTCGCTCGATCGGGTGGATTTCGGCCCAGATTCAACCACGCGCCGCCACCTGCTCGAATGCGAGCTGCGGCCAGGCGGCACTCGCGCCGATTTGGAGATGATCGACACGCTGTTGGCGCGCCGGTTCGTGATTTTTCCAGAGAACCGCTCCAAGTTGCAGTTGGCGCATCAGTTATTAATGAACGGTGAGGGCGCTGCAGCGTTAAAGCTGAGTGTCCCCAGAACCATCGAAGAACTTGTGCTGCGCTATGATATCGACACTGCTCGGGCTGTAGAGGTCAGCTCCGCTGCAGAACAGCTACATGTCAAACTAACGCCTCTGCACGGGCTTGCGCCACAAACCGTCGAGATAGTGCGAGCTGCGGCGATGCTGTATTCAAGCCTAGCCAGGCTCGAACCGGGCTGCCGCAGGCTGGGCATCGAGCAACTCGTTCAGCAGCCGATTCAAGGGCTACCCGATATCGCCCGTTACGCAGTAGCTTCGACAGCGTCCTTGGCCGATAGCAAACAGGCAGCAGCTAACCTTGATCGAGTTAATCTGGATGCCCTTTCCACGGAAGATCGAGCTGTGGTCAGGCATATCGCCGCGATAGTGAGAATCGCAGCAGCGTTGGTTCCTTCACCATCACAAGACGTTCATCTTGTTCAGATAAACGTGAAACCAAACCTGGTTCAGTTCACACTCACTGGAGCTGATGCCCCCTGGATGACGAAACGCTTGTTGAGAGCTCTCGATCTCTGGAAACAACTCCACCCCACACGGCTAGACATCGTCATCCGGAGTGCTGCCTCTCCTGCACCTCCAGAGTTGGCTAGCTTAAGAAATATGCTCAGCAAATTGCATGTTCCAAAGAGCGGCCGCATGCTAGCGCAATTAATAGAAAAACTGCATAACAACGCGCAATCGGTTCGGCAAGGGCAAGACTCGGAAGCAGTACATGATTTACGAGTTACCACTCGTCGGCTGCGTTCTGCTATAAGCTTGATGCGCAAGATCCTACCGCAAGACCAAGCAAATGGGTGTCTCACCTTGTTACGCACAAGCACCGGCCGATTGGGCGCTGTACGCGATGCCGAAGTACTGCTGGAGCTAGCAGCCGATTATCAGAAGAAATTGCCTGATCAAGCCTCCGATATAAACCAGCTCATATTAGCGTGGCAACAGCAGCGCACAACCGCGCGGGAACAACTGATCGAATATCTGGAGCAGGACGAATACAGTGAGCTCGAGCCATTGCTAACCAACCTGGTGACCAGACTAGATGAAACCGGTGCACAGCGGGTAAAGCCGGATGAGCTCAACGACGCTATTTCCAGGCATATACAGCGCTGTCTGACGCGAGCGCTTACCTTCACATCATCGATGGACGATACTCCGCTGAAAGAGCTGCACAAACTGCGCATCCACATCAAAAGATTGCGCTATTCTCTCGAGAGCGGGGGGGAGATGCTGGGGGCTGACTATGCGCGGCATCTACCGTTATTGGTCGATATGCAAACGCAGCTTGGCACGATGCACGATTATGCCGTGATCCTCGATATGCTCGAACCTGCCGGTGAACCGCTGGAGGAATATGCGCAGTTTCGCGCTTATTGTGTCGAGCAGTTAACCGAGGCATATGGTCGGTTTCTCGTGTCCTGGCGAAGGTTTACGAATCCTGATTATCAGGGTAGTTTTATTGCTTTGATATTATGTCGATAAAACAATTCGCATGCCAACAGGTAGTATCTTGTAGAGCGGCTATGAGACGGTGGGGCGTAGATCGCCAACTGAATCCTCAACGGCCACTCTAAGTTGGGCGAATACCTCCTCGATGCTCAAACGGGCATCGATATCGCGAAACCCAAACTCTTTGCCCAAGGCGTCGAAGGTATCCAGCATGCGCTGCTGATAGGCAAGATAGCTCTGGTAGAAATCGCGGTAACCCATGAAATCCATACCGGATTCCCAATAATCAAAACCGCGGGCATTCAATACGCGCGGCACCAGGTGCTCCAAGTCGCAACGCAGATAGAGTATCGCATCGGGCACCAGAGCAAAGCCATAGATTGAGCGGATCCATGCCGGATCTAGCCCGCGTACCTCCGCACGAGCGATCAACGAGTAAACATAGCGGTCGGTGAGTACTACAAAGCCAGCGCGCAAGGCGGGGATTATCTCGCGCTCCAGACGGTCAGCAAAATCGGCGGCGTAAAATAGCGACATCGTCAGGGGGTCCATCGTGTGCCCCTGCTTGGCCTCTTGGATGCCCGCGCTGGCAAGCTCAGAGCGCTTGAGGCCAGTTGAGGAGACCGCGTATCCGCTCGCTTCCAGGTACTCGCGCACCAGGGCGATTTGGGTAGAGCGCCCAACCCCATCCGGTCCCTCCATCGTGATCAACTTGCCCGGATATTGTGTGTCGCTGATACCTGGCAAACCTTTGCCGTAAAAACGCACTTTCATTGCGCCTCCCTTCCGCCAACCAGGCCTTCCAGATAATGGCCGGAGAGGTGTTCCGCCGAGAGCACGTTGCGCCATGCGTTCGACTCGGCGCGCAGCGCCCCCTCCAGGTGCGGGCGAATAATGCTGCGAACGATGTCCTGCTGATTGACGATTGGCAGTGTAGCATCGACGACGACAAGACCATACTCAGTCACGAGCTGCTCATATTCGCGCTGGATGCGCGCCTGAAAGATGCGGTAACTTTCCAACGTGTCGTCACTCAATCCCAGGTCCATACCAGCCTCGTAATACTTGAGGGAAGGCCGTCCGGTGATAATCCGACGCAACGACTCCTCGAGCGGCACCCTGAAATAGAGCGCTACCGTAGGGATCGGCGCAAAGGCATATATTTTGCGCACCCATTCCGGATCCACGCCGCGGGCCGCGTCGCGGGCAAAGGCCGTATAGATGTAGCGATCGGCCAGTACGATGGCGCCTGCCTTGAGTGCAGGGATGACTTGCTGCTGCATACGGTGTGAGAAATCCACTGCATGCATAAGACAAAATGTGGTTGGCGTAAGCAGTTGCCTCTTCTTGCCACGTTTGGTAGTTGTGCTGACCAGGCTCGAGCTGTTCCACTCACTAAACGCAACGCAATACCCGGTGGCAACTAACCACTTACGCAGCAAATCCAACTGCGTGCTCTTGCCGGAGCCGTCGATCCCCTCAACTACAAACAACTTGCCGGGTAGTTCCTCGCCGGTGCATAATTTGGCCATTTGCACTGCCTCCCGTATGCTACACACTGAACATATTGTACACTCGCGGATATTTCGGTCAATTTATATGACGCACAACGAGCGTACAGATCAGTCCATGTAAAAAGGATGCTAAAAGATGATCCAGGAGAGCGACCAGCAGGCGAAACGCCCCGAGGTGGGCGTCGGCGTGCTCATCTTGCGAGGCAATATGGCATTGTTAGGAAAACGGCTGGGCGCTCATGGCGAGGGGTATTATGCACCACCAGGCGGGCACATGGAAGCCGGCGAAAGCATCGCTCAAACCGCTCGGCGCGAGGTGGCAGAGGAGTGCGGCGTGACTATCACCAATATCAAGCTGGTGTCCGTGGGCACTTATTGCTGGGGGGAGCATCACTATTACGTCGATGTGGACGTCGTATGCGAGGCGCTGGAAGGCGAACCGCGCAACCTGGAGCCTGACCGTTGCGAAGGTTGGAATTGGTATGATCTGGAAGCCCTGCCCTCGCCTTTATTTATCGTTGTGCAGCGTATCATCGCTAGTTACAAAACGGGCATTATTCTGGCTGATGCCGAGGCGATATACCGCCAACCTTACCAGTATCCTGGAGCTTGAGTCCAGATTAGGGGTAATTAGCCGCTGGTTACAGTAGCGCCGCATTTACTACAAAACTTGGCGCCAGATTTCAACAAGGCGCCACAAGCGATGCAAAAATGCGTTTCTACGTTCGCAGCAGGCTTGGCTGCAGAGGCCACCGGAGAGCCGCACGCTGCACAGAATGCCGCGCCGCTTGGCAGCGGTTTGCCGCAACTCGCACATGGCGTCTGCAAGGGGGCAACTGCCGGTGCAGCGGCTGCCGGGGCAGGTGCTGCTGCAGCATGTTTGGTTGCCTCAGCCTCCGCATCTGCAACTAACCGCGCAAGCTCCTTTTCCTGTTGAGCGAGGGCAGCTTTGAGATCGATGATATGCTGACAAAGAGGCTGCAACTCAGGAGAGCTCAATTTACCCGCTTCATGTAAGCCCACTGCCTGCAACCCGACGGCATTTATCATTTCCGTCACTTGCTGGTTCAGGTTTGCGACTTCAGCTTTAGCCCGCGACATCGCCCGCTTACGATCGGCTTCGGCCATTTGCTTACGCAAGCTCTCAATCGTGCCGCGCAAACCGCCGGCACGATTGATCGAATCCACTATATCCTCTGTTTTTTTTCTAAATACATCCAATAGGTCCGTCATCAGTGCCTCCGACAATTACCATTATTATTATACGCAAAAAGTGCAGTCGAGTCTCACTATTATGCTTTACAGAGTTGAAAAAAACAGTAATATCGAGGGCGTTATCTAATCATTGCCCCTAGGAGGAAGAGGATGGTATTCAAGGATGTTCTTGTCGCGCTTTTGTCATTGCTCGACGTAGCCAGCGGTGCAATTCTCGCTCTTTCATTCGGCTTTTTCCTGATGCCTTCTGCGTTCGGCTTCTTGGTGGGCGGCATCGGCAGCCTGTTAACGGGATCTGTGACGCCCGTCTCGTTCCAGCAGGAAAACCTCGTCCTCGCCAAAAATATGGGCAAAGACATGCGCTCGCGCATCTCTATGATTTTAGGAGCAGCGATTCTAACGGCTGTTATCGGCATATTTGGGCTGCCTCAAATAATCGTGGATACAGTTGGTCAGGAGATATTCCTCGGCATGCTGGCAGGAGTAGGGATCTATCTGGCAAAAGTCGGCTTCGACCTGGCCTTTGAGGATATCATCATCGGCCTGCCCTGTCTGGTCGTTGCGCTGGTAGTTCAGCTCTGGAAGAACGACCTCGTCTGGGCAGTAACTGCCAGTGTGGTGCTAGGTATCATCATCAAACTCATCAAGGACAAAGTAACCAAAACACCTTCAAATCCAGTGAATGTGCCTCATTACAAATCGTATAAAGAAGCATTTCAAACCGAGTTCAAACTAATTAAACCCATATTTAATAAGCAGGTACTGATTGGCGTGCTGGCTATCGCCACACTCACCCTGGGCGGTAACATTGCTTATACCGGCGTTAACCTGTCGATGTCAGGTACTGCGCCAACATACAACCAGGTAACTGTGATCAGCGGTTTAGCCGACCTTGCCAGTTCCATATTCGGCGGCGCTTCGATGGAGGTAATTATCTCCGCGACCGCTGCCGCCCCGCACGCGGTAATTTCGGGAGCGATTCTTATGTTCGGCGCAGCGATTATCCTGTTAACTGGCCTAGTGCATAAAATTGCCAAGTTCGTACCATTAGCCGGCATGGGCGGTTATCTGGTAGCCATCGGCGCAATCCTCGTGCTGCCCCCTAACGCTGCGGATGCATTCAACGCAGGCAACCCTGTTGTGGTCGGCCTCACGCTGGTTACTACCGCGGTCACCAATCCTTTCTATGGCCTGATTGTGGGAGTACTCGCGAAACTGGTGATGGGTTGGATGGGTGTTCTGTAAATCAACGCTAACAATGAATCGAGGGGGGAGATGACCGCTTCACTGGTGATACGTAACTGCCGCTTTGTTAACGTTATGACACGCGAGGTACTCCCCTGGGAGCTGGCCTGCCAGGGGGCTCGCATTATCTATGTTGGGCCGGATGCTTCCCCCCTCATCGGTGAGCAGACTGAAGTTATCGATGCCGGTGGACAATACCTTGCTCCAGGCTTGATAAGCGCGCACGACCATAACGAAATGACTATGATGAGCATGGTCCCATTCGCCGAAGCGATCCTGCCGCAAGGCACAACCAGCGTCATTTTGGATCCACATGACAGCGTCAACGTACTTGGCGTGGCCGGGCTGGAAGCCATGATCGCTGAATCACAGCATCTCCCGCTGCATACGGTGTTCATGGCTTCGCCATGTGTGCCATCCGCGCCCGGTATGGAGCATGCCGGCGCTGAAATAGGTTTAGCTGAGCTGGAGCAGATGATGCAGATGCCGCATGTCGGCGGCGTAGCGGAAGCGATGGACTTCTTGGGCATCATCAATCCAACGCCTGAGCGCCAGGCCATGCTTGACTGGATATATGACCGGCATCTACTCGTCGATGGACATTGTCCAGAGTTGCGCGGGCATACACTCAACAATTATATCGCTGCCGGCCCGGTGCGCACGGACCATGAGTCGGTCACAGTTGAAGAACAGCTCGAAAAGCTGCGTACGGGTATGTATGTCATTCTCAGGCGCGGCTCCATCCATGAACCGATGCTGGCGAGTACGCTCATCGACCAGCTAGAAGATACAAGCGGGCTGCTGCTGGCAGTGGACGGCTGCATCTCTGCGGAGGATATCCTCCGACATGGGCATATGGCATGGGCAGTCAGGCAGATAATCGCGGAAGGTGTGCAGCCGCTTGTCGCGCTACAGATGGCTACCATCAATGTAGCGCGCTGCTATGGGCTTGATAACCGGGTAGGGTTGCTGGCACCGGGTCGGCGTGCCAATTTCATTCTTCTGGATAACCTTGAGCAGTTCACAGTGCAAAGTGTGTTCGTAAGCGGCATGCGCGTGCCTTCTCAACCGCATTACGCGCGCTTTTCCTTCGCGCCGCACATCGTCAATACACTGCGCATCAAACCCCTCATTGGCGATGATTTGCGAATAGCTGCTCCCTATGCTCAGGGAAAGGCGTCTGTCCGCGCTATCGGCGTCATAAACGGCGCGCTGATAACCGACGAAATAGTTTGCGAACTGCCTGTCGAGGATGGCTGCATTCTGCCCAAGGTAACCGATGATATCCTAAAACTCGGCGTCTTTAACCGCTACGGGCTTGGTACCCGAGCGCTCGGTTTTATACGCGGATTCGGCTTTAAGAACGGGGCTTTGGCCGGCAGTATCGGGCAGGATTCCCAGCATCTTGTGGTAATCGGGACCAACGACGCCGATATGCTTCGCGCCGCCAACCGCGTTATTGAGATGCAGGGGGGGGTTGTAGTTGCAAATGATAAGCGTGTCTTGGCCGAGTTACCGCTGCCCATAGCCGGTATTATGACCGACATAAATCCCGCCGAGCTGGCGGCGAAACGGCTGCAAATCCTGGCGCAATGCCGCAGATTAGGTTCGGAGTTTGATGACCCTATTTTCACCTTGTCGCTTGCCATCACACTGGTTGTCATCCCCCAGCTAAAGATGAGCGATATGGGCTTGGTCGATGTCGCCAGCGGTCAGTTCAAGCCTCTCGTCGTGCGTTGACAGGAGTTATGTAAAAATTATGTCTGTGAGTAGTGTATCAGTTATGCATATCCCACAGGAACGCATACTGCGGCATTTTTTACATGCGCGCACAGCCTCACCGCAGGTAGATATCGAAGTTATCCCATCGCAGGGAACCACCCCGGTCGTTTTCCAAACGCCCTTCTACCTGGCCAATATCGGCAGCGCCGCGGATCCGCTTCTGCTTGAACTGCGGTTTGAGCCGATTGCCGCGCCCGTCTACAAAATAGCGCCCAGCATCGACCGAACTGCATTCAGTGATAACCATGTCCGTATCGCTTTGCTGATGACCAATGAGCGCCATATAACCGATTTGATGGCGATGGGCAGCGAGCTATATACAAGGGTCAAAGACAGGGGCATAGCGTTCGACGCAATAGTGGCTATGGAAAGCCTTGGACCCAAGCTCAGCCAAGAGGTCGCTCGGGTTGTTTACGAGCGCGAGAGGCGCAATATCCTCTTTACATCGTTCCAAAAAGGCAAACCGCGTGTCGATGATAGCGGTAACGTGACGGTCGGCCCTCCAAAACCGTGGATTGTCGAGTCGGCCGGAATCGACGTAAGCTCCGGCACCTCGCATCCGGCCGCCAGGCAGCGTCTTTTCCTGGACCAAAAGGTTGCTGAGTATATGCGGAGCAACAGCCTGCGCGTATTGGTAATCGATGATGCCAGGATGACCCAGGGATCAATCAATACGGGCGTGGCGCTGCTGAAACGCTTTGATATTCCTGTGGCTGCAGTGGCGACCATCCTGAACGAAGGTGACCCCACCGACGAGATCGCCGGGATACCCTACATCGGCCTAACCAAGCTGCCGTTGTTTATGCCAGTCGCGGATGGCTTGCAGCCTATCCCGGGCTCTTTTCGCGGCCTGGAATATTTTTATCGCGAAATTAGCTGAGGCGTACTAAAACATCCGTTCAAGTGAACGCATCAAGCTGTCAGGGCTCGAAGCCTTTAGCCCGCTTAAGCGGGTGATAACATCTGGTCCTGGTTCAGCCAGCCGACCAGCCTCTCTGTAGAAAGAATTGCGTTCCCTGCGGGTGGGAAGATTAGCAGCAGCCCATGGGCTGGAGTAACCGATGCGCAAAGCACGCTCGAACAATGTATGCCCATATAGTAGATCGGCGCCGGCCACAAATGTATCAGCATAGGGTTTTAGCGCATCCACACCTAGTATATCATCTACCAGCGGTTGACCCGCTTTGTTCATTTCGGTACCGATAAACACCGGCAAATCGAGCTGTTTTGCCAACGCCAGCGTTGTATCCAGCTTGCGAACGTGCTCCAACTGGTCACCACTGTCTTTGAAATTCCAGTTGCGTTCGGGAATTACCGTTAGTCCAACGACGCCATTGCTTAGCATGACATCGAGCAGCTCTTCCAGGGCTTGCTCACTCGAGCTGTAGCCGTCGAGCCAGGCATACGTTGGCAAAGCACCACAAGCAGTTATCATAGTGCCAACCTGGCGCAGCGTTGGGAAACTCTGCGGAGAGGGCTGCACATAGCCAACCCCGCCACGTTTCATCAGCTTGGAACGCAACAGTTCATTCGGCCCCGCCTCCTGCCCCAGGGAAGCCTCGACAGCAGACGCATCCACACCGAGCTTGCCGGCCCAAAAGGTAACCAACTCTGATCGCCCGGGAAATGCCTTTCTGGCAGCTTGATCATAGGCTACCAGCATATGGCGCTCGGTCGCGTTGCCGGAAGGCGTCAGGGGCAGCACATCACGGTCATAATCGATAGCAGCCGGGCCAACGAAGGCATTAATCCGTGCAGCCATATCGCGATTGCGCCGCGCCGCTGCCGCGCGCATTTCGGCCAAAACAGGAGCCGCTGATTCAGGCGCTGACTGTTGCGTGAATCCCACTCCAACAAAGTAGCAAATCCCAGGCTCACCAGGCGAGTTAATTTCGCGGGTAGCAAACTCGGGCACAAAGACGCGCGTCTCCAGGCCAGCCGCTCCGCGAACGTGTACCGCATCACAAGCGGATAACGTCTCATCAACTGCATCAAGGACATCGAAATCGACCGTAGCCACAGCCCGCCAGCCTTGCTCGGCGGCCAGCCAAGCCAGCGAAGAGGGTGTATGCCCATAAGCGTTGTATGAATAACAGGTGTGACAGTGCAAGTTAACCAGGTTCGTTGAAGCAGGTATCTGCTCTCTATCAGCTATTCGTGCTTGCGCAAGGCTTGCCAGGGCATGAGTGCGTATCTGAGGGTCCAAGCTAAGGAGCTGCTGACGCAGGGAATCGGTCCCCATAGTAGCCTCCAAGAAGAATTAATGTGCAGATCAGTCAGGAGAGCATAGTAGCCAGCACGCCATCGATCTCGTGCATGGCTTCATTGAGCTTTGTATCGCATGAAAGCGCCAGCTCGCTGGCCAGCAATTCTCTGCCCTGATCGAGCATCTGCCTGTCAACCGAGCCGAGTGGGCGCCTGGCATTTAGAAAGAACAATCGCCTGACAACCTCGACCACTTTGTCAAACGCTCCGGACTTTAGCCATTCGCGCATTTCTGTCTGACGCACTCGTAAATCCGTAGGGATTTCGTCATCAGCCGGCTTAATCGCACCAACACTCAGTGTCTGCCGTAAATTTGTTTCTTGGCCTACCTTGCGCAACCCGGCACTATCAGCATTATCGACTGCTACCATCAACTGCATCGGCCGGCTGATAGTGCTTATGACATAGTAACTGCGGACAGCGGCATCAACTTCCTTGTTCTGAATCTTGACGATCGTCCCGGCTCCATAACAGGGGTGCACTACCTTACTACCTACAATGTATGCCATTACAAACTAGCCTCCTCTTCCACGCAAAACCCGTATCAGGCTGACATTTGATGACTGCGGTTCTCGCATTTTTATGCAGCATCCATCATATGCGGCGGCAACGGGCCTCACGCAGCTACTAGTATGTGTTATTGTACCACGTGAGTAGAGTTAGGTCAAAGAAACATGGGTACGGCGCAGTTAGTGTTAAGCACAAATATCCGCATTTGCAAAAATTCGCAACAACGTTATAATCGCGCATAGATTTCAGGGAGGTAGTAGCCATTATGTGTTGTGAAGCCACAATGATTCAGGCGCTGCGAGAACGGGGTATGCGCCTTACCCCTCAGCGTGAAATGGTCCTTCACGTGCT
>JAJFUJ010000110.1 GCA_021372475.1 Chloroflexota bacterium
GAGAGCTGGTTGTAGTTGGTTTCACGCGGATGGCTGGTCCAATCCGAGCGGTCGCGGTACTGGCTGCCATATCCTTGGCAGTAAAAGCCCCAGGAACATCCTTCAGCCACCGCGGCCTCCATGTTATCCACAAAGATGGAATCTTCGTTCACCACGATGGGTTTAGGCTGCCGTTGATACAGCTCCGTCGCCTTCAGGGCACGCAGCTTGGCCGCCAATTCTGGCGCGCTAAGCCCGTTGCCGTGCGGCAGGTGGAAATCCTCGGCTTGCTGCCACTGGGGCATCGGCAGGGTAGGGCCGCCGATAGTGCTCACCGCCGCCAGCAGCCGTCGTCCGTTCAGGCTGACTGAATGGGCTATCTCGAGCAGCCGGTGCGCATGCTCAGGATGCAAGCTAGCTGGTCCCTCTGGCCAGGTATTGGCCTCATTGACGATGTCCAGGAGGATATTGCGGTACCCCGTCCTTAAAAGCCAATCCGTGGCTTCTAACACGGCGCGTTCTACGGCCGCTTCATTCTCAAAGCGAGTAGCCTGGCGCCAGTAAAAATAGTTGGCGATAACCACTATTCCGGCTTTATCAGCGGCTGCCAGGACACGTTCGAATCGGCTCAGGTAGGCGGGTTTGAGCGAGCCGTCCGGCCTGAACGCCGAGTTGAGGTAACGGTTATATACCTCGCCGCCCAGGATCGACCCCCCGCCTTGCAGCCCGACGGTGACCGCCAGCAGCCCGTACCTGCGGTACTCGGGCAAAGCCGTGCAGAATTCGTCTGTGTTGCGTTCGGGATCCCAGACGCCGGTGTCGGGATAGCGCCAGTTGACGCGTGTGAGGGGATTTTCATCATCAAAGACGGCCTGAATCATGCGGCTGTTCATCAGCAGCCCCTCGATGGGATGGTCGTCCCAGGAAATACCCTCGTAGGTAGGTTTACCGTCGATGAAAAAACGGGAACCTTCAATCTGAACCTGTGTAGGCATTAATAAGCTCTCGGGAGTTGTACTGTTGGACGCGGCAAGAGTTGAACCTAGTATTTCCTGTTTTGGTTGCGGTACACAGAGGAAATTGCATATATTTCGTTGAATCCTTCTGTTTCATCCGGCGCTACGCTCTCAGGAATACCCGTTCTAAGTGAATCTAGGCGCATTAAGTAAAAAATAATTCCGATGGATAGTTGCAAGATATATGTACAATTAAGGTAATGATTGATGTACTCACCGCTATTAGAAGTCATATACGTAACTCGCCAGGTTTTGCAGCTATTGGCATGGTTCTGGTGGCTGACAATACTGTAGAAGCACATGCCCGGAATCGACTGGATCGTGAGGTAGGCCAATAATGTCGCTCTAACTTCGCATAGAAATTATTACACAGCATTACAATATTTTTCAAGCAAGTCTGCCGCTTTTTTGTAGCCTCCCGCTATAATCAGAGATTGTGACAGGCTCTCTGCCGCTTTTTCATATTTTGCGTCCGACAAAATAGCCCTCACCGCATCACTCAAGCTATTTGCATCTGGCTTTTCCAGATATATTCCAGCGCCACACTCTGCGATTCTGTCAGCTACCCTTTGCTGTTCCCTTTGTTGCGGCACGACAATCAGCGGAACCTTATAATACAGGCCTTCATGAACGCTGTTCATGCCGCCATGTGTGATAAAAACGTCGGAAATTGCCAATACATCCAATTGCGGTACAAAATTCCGCACGATGAAATTTGGCGGGATAGGGTCTAATCGACTGGTATCCGTATTTTTCCCCGCAGAAAGAATCACGGTTGCGTTCATGTCCTTAAATGCCTCAAAGCAATCTTTATAGAACGCATAATTTTGATTCGTGATGGTTCCCAGAGAAATGTAGATGACCGGTTTATCTTCCGGTATTTCCCCGAGTTCGTGGATATCTCCCGTTCTTGTGCCGATAGACGCGCCCACAAATTGATACTCTTCGCTGAAACGGTTCCCCTTTGGCTGAAGCATTCTGGAGGTATAAACAATATTCAGCTTTTCTGTATTCATGAGGATATCAAACAGATCAGTGAACTCTGCTTTCCGGCCAGTTAATGTTTGTATACCTTGAAAAATGCCTCTTGCCTTGTGACGCATAGCCAGCTTCCGGTAAAGCGGAACCGGCTGCCTGTCGACCTCCATCACATCCTTGTTGACAACGAATGTGGTAATGGAGGAAACGGTTGGTACGTCCAGGCGCTGCCCGATGATTTTGCCCCAAAGGCATAATGAATCATGGATGATACAATCGGGCTTAACCCCAGCGACTTCCACCAGGAGCTCCGGCAGCCCTGCTAATGTTACGTTGATAACGGTTTGCATAAGAGAAAGAAAATCGGCGGTTTTGTGCGTATCAATTGCAGAGAGAGCTGAATTATATGAGCGATATTCGGCACCTGTGCTTTCGATTTGTTCTCGAAACTCGTCTACCGCATAGTAGAACACTTGATTGCCTCTGTCGACTAGTTCTTTCACCACTGCCAATGTTGGATTGATGTGCCCGTAAGCAGGGACATTGAGGAAAATGTACTTTTTCATCACCCAATCTCCTCGCGTAACAATTTGCCATTGCTACAGCGCTACAGAAATTGCAGAGGATACAGTAAAGCTTTCTGTGGTATTGATTGCATGAACCGTGCCCGATGGGCTTCAACGATATTCTTGCAGATGCAAGTCCCCGGTCCGTATCTGTCAACATCCCGCAAAGGCGTAGGCTGAAATCTACAACCAAAGATGCATAGATTATATAGTACCCCGGCACTCATTTTAGGGGTAGATTTGCTTCGTAGCGAAACGCAACGGCATTTTGTTTCCTAAATATCGTTGCCTTTATACAGTTTAGTGTACAAATCTGTCGTGACTTGTGGGCATAGTTTACGTAAACAGAGTTGCGTATGAACAAGTCCTTGCAGTATTCTGAAAATACTCAATGTTATCTACTGCAATTTAAGGAGAGGGCCCCTTGAAAAGGTCGATGCCATGCGGTCAGATCCGCATGGCATCGACATTCACCTAACTAGATAAGGCGGAAGCGACGGGATTCGGACCCGCGATTTTCGGCTTGACAGGCCGACGTGTTAGGCCACTACACTACGCCTCCGTATCGAACGCAACGGATGATACCACGAGAGAGAGGGGTTGTCAAAACGGTTCTATCATCCCCTGTGCGGCAAAAAACTTCAGGGTATCCTCGACCGTCTGCCTGAACGGCCGCGCGCTGTATCCGAACGCTTCAGTGGCCTTGGCATGCGAAATTTTTCGGTTAGAGTGCAGCGCCTCCAGCGAAATGCTGGTCAACAGGGCACGCTCGTGACGCAGCGACGCCCAGGCTTCGGCAAAAGGCGCTGCCAACTGGCTAAGCCAGAGGGGCGTCATAAACTTGGGAGTCCTGACGCCGGTTATCTCCTCGACAAGTTGGCCGATGCAGCCGATTGGACGCCATTGTCCGGAAAGCAGATATACGCCGCCGGCAGGAGCCTGCTCAGTTGCGGCAATCGTGCCTTCAACTACGTCGCGCACATCGACCCAGTCGAAGCCGGCATCTATCAGCGCGGGCATACGGCGTTTGCACAGGCTGATAATCACCTGTCCAAAGTGCGACGGGCGGTAATCGTGAGGCCCGATGATGCCCGTCGGATTGATAATGATGGCATCCAGACCATGGCTGGCTGCTGCGCGGACAGCTATCTCCCCCATGGCCTTGGAAAGGTCGTATGGGGAGCTGCGCGGGCCAGCGACAAACGGACGCGATTCATCCAGTGTTTCATTGAGTGGTTCCTGGACCAGCGCGTGGATGGTTGAAAAGTGCACTAACCGCCGGATGCCGGCAATTAGGCTGGCTTCGATGACGTTATTGACGCCGTCCACATTGACCTGGTTAAGCAGGTCGCCCTCGCTGCGCAGGATCGAGATATAGCCCGCGCTGTTGAAAACAATGTCGATATCTTTCATCGCGCTAACAAGCGACTGGGTGTCGGTTATATCTCCGTTCACTTGCTCGATCGGCAGGTTTTCCAGACCAAGTCGGCTGGTATGGATTAGCGCGCGCACCTGGTACCCGTGGACCAGGAGCCCGCGTACAAGGTTGCAGCCGAGATGTCCGCTGGCGCCTGTCACTAGGGCTCGCATCATCCTTCGCCTCCTAAACATACCGCTGGTGCACAGTCTAAAAGGCCGCGAGCGTTTGTCAACCTTGGCCTATTCCGCGTAAGATAGAATACACAAGGAGCGTGATGCGCGTCTGTTTGCTCGAACCCTACGACACCGGCTCACACGGCGCCTGGCTGCGCGGATATGCTGCCTACAGCCGTCATCAGGTGACCTGCCTGGCGCTGGACGGCCATTTCTGGAAGTGGCGCATGCACGGCGGAGCGGTCACGCTCGCCCGCCGTTATCTGGAGCAGGCAGTCGATGCCGATGTGCTGCTGGCCAGCGATATGCTCGATTTGTGTACCTTTCGCGCCCTTACACGCGAACGCACTGCGCGGGTGCCTGCTGCAGTCTATATGCACGAAAACCAACTCACTTATCCGCTCAAGCCCGGCGATCAACGCGATCTGCATTACGGCTTTATCAATTATGCTTCGATGCTTTGCGCAGAAGCCGTTTATTTTAACTCAGCTTTTCACTTGCAGTCATGGTTTGAAGAGCTTCCACGCTTGCTCAAACATTTCCCGGATTATAACGAGCTGCCCAGCGTTGCCCAGCTCCGGGGGCGCTCTCGCGTGCTGCCCCTTGGTTTGGATTTACGGCCGTTCGATGCCTACCATCCCCTGACGCCGCGTACAGGCAGCCCGATTATCTTATGGAACCACCGTTGGGAGTATGACAAGAATCCCGCCGATTTTCTGGCAGCGCTCTATGCCCTGGAGGACCTTGGCTGCGACTTTCGTGCTGTGCTGCTGGGAGAGTCATTCGTGCAGATGCCGCCCGAGTTCGAGCAAGCGCGCGAGCGTCTGGGCAGGCGCATCATCCAGTTCGGTTATCTGGATTCACGCGCCGATTATGCCCGCTGGCTCTGGCAGAGCGATCTCGTGGTGAGTACCGCTCTCCATGATTTTTTTGGAGCCTCTATCGTTGAAGCTATGTACTGCGGCTGCTTCCCGATTCTGCCTAACCGCCTGAGTTATCCTCAGTTCATCGCTCCCGAGTTCGCGGCGCGCTGTTTGTATGACAGCCAGGCTGGACTGGTAGAGTTATTGGCTGATGCGCTGCATAATATAGCGGAAATCCGCTTGCTGTCGTTTAGAAAGCTGGCAGCCCAGTATGATTGGTCTATAATCGCCCCACAATATGATGATGCACTCGAGCACTTATATCAAAGGCAGGAGGCTTGATGTTCGCTTCAGAAGTTCGCGGGTTTAACTATTCCGGATCCTGGGGCACGAGCGGCCTTGATCTATGGCTGCACCACGATTACGGCAAAATGGCCGTCGAAGTGGGCCAAGGCAAGATGTACTTCCCCAAGTGGAATGTAGCGCGCTGGTGGCTTTCGCACGAGGCTTATATGCGCGGTCCTGACCGCTTTCTGGCCAACTTTGAGGCTGGATTGGCGTTGTTTGCCCACTATCACATCAAGGTGATGCCGGTGCTGTTCAACCGCTGGCACGATCCTAGTTGTGATTTCGGCGGCGTTTATCTGGAGCATATCCTGCCGGGACAAAACTATTTAGGTGTCAACGAGAGTTCTTTCGATCCCGACAGGCCGATGGATAAGCCGGTGGGGGGTATCGAAGGGGTAATGCGCCGCTACCTGGGCGATACCATCAGCCTGCACCGCAATGACGACCGCATCTATGCCTGGGACTTGTGTAATGAGCCGTTCGGCGCTTATATGGATATCTACAACAGCGACTTACTTGATGGCGAAATGGCCTGGCTGAGTTGGTGCACGGCCATAGTGAGGAAATGCGGCGCCAGTCAACCGCTGACGATTGGCAACCACTTTTTGCCGCAAGCCTTGCGCTTGACCGCCCCTTTCTGCGACATCCTGTCGTTCCATCCTTACTATATGCACGGCCAACCCGATGCGAACCAGACGGTGTTCGAGCGCACTTTGGATGAGTGTATCCAGGTGGCACGGGATGCCGGTAAGGAGCTGCTGGCCAGCGAGACCGTGTGGGGGCAGCTCAATGACGGTGCACACGTGGCCGTTATGCGTTACACTCTGGGCGAGCTCAAAGCGCGTGGGCTAGGATGGATAACGCACGCCCTGTACCATTCCCTGGTGGCAGACTTGCACCTGCCAACGTATGGCCCTGTGGGCACTGCCAGTTATATGGCGTTTATTAATCCCGACGGCAAGCTGCGTGCCGGACATGAAGTATGGAACGAGTTCTAGTCTTCATACTGCCTTAGGCAGCCATTTACACAAAGGGGTTGGATGAGCACTGAGCGAATTCAAGTCGCGGCATACTACTTCCCCGAGTATCATTCTGACGCGCACAACGAACGCTGGCACGGTCAGGGATGGACGGAATGGGAGTTGGTCAGGCAAGCCAGGCCGCGTTTCGATGGCCACTATCAGCCCAATATTCCGCTGTGGGGTTACGGCGATGAAGCTGACCCTGCTATCCAGGCGCTCAAGATTGCAACCGCAGCCAACCACGGCCTGGCTGCCTGGATATGGGACTGGTACTGGTACGAAGAGGGTCCATTTCTCAACCGCGCCCTCGAACAGGGCTACCTGCGTGCGGAAAATCGGCAGCGTTTGCCATTTGCTTTGATGTGGGCCAACCACGACTGGCTGGATATTCATCCGGCCAAATACCATGGCCAGGCGCAGTTGCTGGCGCCGGGCAGGATATCGCTGGCGGCTTTCGAGCGAGCGCTGGATTATATAATGGAGCATTATTTCAGCCAGCCGAATTATTGGCGAGTAGCCGGAGGGTTGTATTTCTCGATATACGAGGTAATGAACTTCGTCGATACCTGCGGCGGCCTGACCGCAACCCGCAAGGCGCTGGATAATTGGCGCGAACGCGTATGCAAACTTGGGCTGGGCGAGCTGCACTTGAATGCCGTCGTCTGGGGGTTGCGGATTTTACAAACCGAGCACAAGATTGACGACGTCAACCAAATCGTTCAAGCCCTGGGCTTTGACAGCGTTACCTCGTATGTTTGGATTCACCACCAACCGCTGACCTGCTTTCCAGCGACCGATTACCAGGAATATATGTGTTCTGCCGTCACTGACTGGGCTCATTTTCGCGCGCAATATCAGGTTCCGTATTTCCCCAACGTGACCATGGGCTGGGATCCCAGCCCGCGCACGGTGCAGACTGATGGTTATGATCCGGTCGGCTACCCCTTTACAGCTACTTTGAGCGGCAACACGCCTGCGGCGTTTCAGCAGGCGTTGGAGCACGCTAGGAGCTTTTTGTTGGAGGGGAGGACCATTCCCCCTGTCCTAACGATTAATGCCTGGAACGAGTGGACGGAGGGCAGTTACCTGGAGCCTGACATGCGTTCAGGTTATGGCTATCTTGAAGCGATTAGACGTGTCTTTGCGGTTGAGCGAAAGGAGCAAGATGCCTGATACCCTTCGCGGTATTTTCCCCGTGTTGCAAACACCGCTGGATGCCTGCGGTGCGCTGGATATGTCGAGCTTGCAGCGCGAGGTTGTGTTCAATATCAAGGCGGGTGCGCACGGCCTGGTCTTCCCTGTGTTGGGCAGCGAATTCCAGTTCCTTTCTGATAACGAGCGTCGCCACCTGGTCGAGGTCGTAATCGCTGAGGCGTCCGGGCATATCCCGGTCGTGGTGGGTGTAGCCGGCCCGAGCGCTGCTGTTGCTCAGGAGCATGCTGCTCATGCTGCGGCAGCCGGCGCCGAGGCTGTGATCGCCCTGCCTCCCTATATCGCCGGAGGCAGCCCGGCTGAGCTGCTGCATTATTACCGGACTATCGCTGCGGCCGCGCAGGTGCCGGTATTCGTACAAAATAGCGGAGCGGGTATGTCGCCGGATTTTCTGGGGCAGCTCCTGCGCGAGGTGCCGGGGATTCACTACATTAAGGAAGAGGCGGCTCCTAGCGCGCATCACATCAGCGCTGTCGCCAATTTGCATGAGCCGAACTGTTGGGGGATATTTGGCGGAGCGCTCGGGCGCTGGATGATATCCGAGATGCGGCGCGGCGCTTGCGGCTTTATGCCGGCCGCAGAGCTGACGGATGTCTATGTGGCCTGCTGGGATGCCTTTCAAGCCGGAGATGAGCCCGGCGCGCGCATCATCCTCAATAAGCTTATGCCGGAAATCAATCTGGCCACGCTGCTTGGCATGCGTGTCTGTAAAGAGGTGCTGGTACGGCGGGGCGTGTTCGCCTGTGCAGCGATGCGCCAGCCCGGTTGCCCAGAACTTGATGATGAAGACCAGCACGAGTTGGATGCAATATTGGCGGACCTAGAGCCGCTGTATCGTATCTAGCAGAATAACTGAGGAGAGAATATGTACATCAAAGAAGTCAGAACTTTTCCGCTTGGTTCTCTGGGAACCCCGCCGCCCAAAGGCGTGGGCAATCCGCTGGTCACCCCCTCGAGTGTATTTTACGAAGCGCAGACAAACCGCCAGCCCGGCGGGTCGCCTATTGCAGCATTGATTGTACAATTGGTAACTGATACAGGGATAACCGGCGTGGGCACGGTGGGTGCTGCGGCCGGGCACGCTCTGTACACGATCGAGAACCACCTGAAGTATGTGGTACTTAACCAGAACCCGTTCGATGTTGAGGTGCTCTGGGAGCGCATGTTCCGCGAATCGATCAATTACGGCCGCAAGGGAATGGTTATCGAGGCTATCAGCGCCATCGACATCGCCTTGTGGGATATTATGGGCAAGGCAACCGGCCAGCCGGTCTATAACCTGCTGGGAGGACGCACACGCAGCAAAATTCGTGCCTATGCCTCGCGCCTGTACGCTACCGAGGACCTGGACGCCTTGGCAGCCGAGGCCCAGAGCTATCTTGACCAGGGATTTACCGCGATGAAACAGCGCTTTGGTTATGGGCCGCGCCAGGGCTTGGCAGGTATGCGCAAGAATATCGAGTTGGTGCGCACCGTGCGCGAGGTGATTGGACCCGATGTCGAGTTGGCTTCCGACGCCTATATGGGTTGGGATGTGCAATACGCCATCCGCATGATCCGCATGCTCGAGGATGAGGGGTTGAACCTGGCTTGGGTGGAAGAACCGGTTATGCCGGATGATATCGCGGGGTATGCCGAGATAGCTGCTGCCGTGGAAACGCCAATCTCTGGCGGAGAACACGAGTTCACCCGTTATGGATTCCGCCAGCTCATTGGCGAACACGCCGTGGATATCGTCCAGATGGATGTGAACCGGGTGGGCGGTATCACCGAGGCACTCAAGATCTGGGCGATGGCCGCAGCCTATGACTTGCCGGTACTGCCGCATGCGGGGCAGATGCACAACTATCACCTGATTATTTCTCACATGAACTCACCAATTGCCGAATACTTCCCGCCTCCTGATGATATCCCCGATGGCAACGAGTTGTTCTGGAGCCTGTATAAAGGTGAACCTCGCGCTCAAAACGGATATATCACTTTGCCGGATGCACCGGGGATGGGCATCGAACCGGATTGGGAGCTGGTGAAAAAATATCATTATCGACCGTGAGACTGGAGCAGTATATGAAGCGGGGAATAACGGTTGCAGTCGCGCTTGTGCTTTGCCTGGCGCTGCCGGTGACTGCGCTGGCAGATGCCGGCCCGAAACCGAGTATGCGCATCAATCTGCTGCGCGCCGGTCAGCCGGTCGACGGCAGCGCGTTCGAGTTCAGGCTGCTCGTATGCGCTGCGGATGCGTCTACCAACGCTGATCCCCAAAATACGCTGCCTGGACTTGAGCTGCTCGATTTGAGCGACCCTTCTGGCTGCACCTGGCAGGTTCCCGCTTACCCTATCTGGTTTTCGAATGAAGTGGATGCAGTCAGTGTTAACGGCTACCTGCCGGCCACCTTCCGTGTGGCAATTTACTCGCAAGCGAACGACGCGCTTTGGTTGTCCAACTCTGCGGAACGCGAGGGGATGTACACCAGCTTTACGTTGAACCTGCTGGCCGACGGCTCCGCACTTCTGGAGCCTATGCAGGGCAATATATTTCAAAAATCGTGGAAGATAGAAGCAATCATCGCAGCCCTGCTGCTCAGCCTGTTGCTGGAAACCGCGCTTGCCCTAGGATATGCCCTCTGGCAGAAACGCCCGCGGCGTTCATTTATTCTTACTGCGGTCATCGGCAATATCATTACACTGCCCATCGTATGGCTCCTGGCAGGATTCGGTTATATGTTTGGGGGGCCGTCAGCCGGGCTGGTGCTGCTGGCCGTCGGTGAGGTTTGCGCTGTGTTTTTGGAGGCGCTGTTGTACAAGCTTGTGGCTAAAGAACGCTTCGGTTGGGCTCTGCTATTAAGCCTGGTCGCCAATACAGTCAGTTATACCGTGGGATTGTTACTTCACTAGCAATTATACTGTTTGGGTATGGTAAGATGAGTGGAATTGCCCTGGACTTGACTTGCTGGGCGAGGACGACAATCCGATTTGTCAGATATAGGTGCTCAGACCAGCAATTGGCATACCCGTCGAGGAGCAGCATCTGTGAAGATATGGATGGACGTGATGCGCGAGCTGGAACTGGTGCTGTATGATTACGAGCGCCAGTTCGATGCCTGGGAGGAGGGCGGGGTTACCGGATTGGTCATTGGGCCGTTGACCTTTGCAGCAGCCAAACTGCTGCCGGTAAGCGGCACGCGTTATGTCGAAGGCGATACACCGCCGTTTGCACCCTATGATCCTGACCCGGCGGTCTACAAACGCTTTGGTGTGCAGGCGCCGCCCCCGCCGTGCGACAAGGCGCCGGAAAAGCGCGTATTGCTCGAGAAAATGCTCGTAAATGCAAAAAAGAGGGGCTGGACTGTGCTGATTTTCCAGGCGGGCACAGGCGCCGGCCCTGGGGGAGGTAATCTGATTACCGACGTGCGCAGTCAGGCAGCTATGACCGCGCGTATGGTGGATACCCTGGCTCACTACCCGATGATTGACGGCGCGGTGATGGATGGACCGGAGTGGGGATACGAGATTGCGGAGCACTTCTACAAGCGCCGTTCGTTTATCTTTGATAACCTGCCCGCTGAGGTTGAGCCATCGTGCCGAGAGCTCGGTTACGCTTATTCGGAGCTCGTGGCGGCCAAGGACAGGTTTTATGAGCGTCTGCATCATCTGACACCGCGCGCGATTGAGGCCATGGCAGGCGGCGGATTGTTCGGCGCCTTGGCGCTGACCGGCAGCGACCCCGGGTTGGTTGCCTGGTTCGACTACCGCATCGATTCACTCACCCACTTTTTCAGGGTGGTGAGGGATGGAATTGCTGCCGAACATCCTGGGGCAGTCATCGGCTGCGGACCGCGCAGCGCGTCTTTTGCGCCCCTGTGTGGTTATGATCTGACCCACCTGGCGCAATTCATGGATATCCTGCTGCCCAAACACTATTTCTGGCACCGCGGTTTTGATGGTATGCTGGGCACAGTAGGGCGCTATGTTGAAGTGCTGACGGAGTGGAATCCCTCGCTGAGCGATGCTGCTGCATTATCTGTCGTCGAGGCGCTATTCGGTTTACGACTGCCGGGAGTAACGCAGCGCAGCGACCTGGAGACAGCGCTGACGCCCGAGTTCTGCGCGCAGGTCGTTACCCGCGAGACGCGCATGGCGTTAGCTGCGGTAGATGAACCCAAGCGTATCGTTCCATGGGTGGATGCCGGACGTATGCCGCACGATGGTGACCCTGTTTCGGCCGGTTTTTTAGGGCAGATGCTTCGGACAGCCCAGAATGCTGGTTTGGAAAGGTTCCTGTACCACCACGCCGGCAACCTGACGGCGGCCGAATGGTCGGTGATGAGCGCACTATGCGGCAAGCCGTGGCAGCCGCTGCAAAGCGGCTACATTCCGGCGGACCAAATGGTGCTCTAGGCGGTCTTTTTGATTAGGGCTTCACGCGTCTCTTCGGTGACCTGCTGGTAGTGCGAAAATTGCATGCTAAAGGTGCCGCGTCCCTGTGTTGCCGAACGCAGCGATGTGGCATAGCCAAACATCTTGGCCAACGGCACATTGGCGATGATGCTTTGCTGCCCGCCGGTGCGCAGCTCGATGCCCGAGATGACGGCAGCTCGGGATGATAGGTCGCTGATGACATCGCCGGTATAGTCCTGTGGCGCTGTCGCTTCGATACGCATAATCGGTTCCAGCAGAATTGGGTTGGCTTTAGCCATAGCGGCTTTGAATGCCAGAGAGCCAGCGGCCTCGAAAGCGCGTTCGGAAGAATCCACTTCGTGGAACTTGCCGTCCAGCAGGGTAGCCTTACAATCCACAACCGGCTGCTTGGCGACAACGCCGGCTTTCATCGCCTCGATGATGCCAGCTTCCACCGCCGGGATGTATTCCTTGGGGATAGCGCCGCCGGTAATTTTGTTCTCAAAGATAAAGCCGCTGCCGCGCGGCAAAGGTTCGAGCTCTATCTCAGCTACACCGAACTGGCCGTGACCGCCGGTCTGCTTCACCAGGCGGCCTTCCGCTCGCGCTGAACGTGTGATAGTCTCGCAATAAGCTACCTTGGGGGCGCCTACTACCACATCTACCCTGAATTCGCGGCGTAAACGGTCAATGACCACATCCAGGTGCAGCTCTCCCATTCCCGCGATGACCGTTTCCTCGGTGCGTTCATCGGTACGCACCAAGAGCGTTGGATCCTCTTCGGCGAGGCGCTGCAGTGCGATGGCCATTTTATCCTGGTCAGCGCGCTTGGCTGGCGCGATGGCCATATTGATGACAGGGGTAGGGAAGCTAATCTCTTCGAGCACAACCGGCCGGGAAAGGTCGCACAAGGTTTGACCAGTGCGGGCGTTCTTGAGGCCAAGCACAGCCCCGATATCCCCTGGCCCGATGCTTTCGATATCCTCGCGGTGGTCGGCGTGCATGCGCACCAACCTGCCGATGCGTTCGGACTTGTTTACTGAAGCGTTCAGCACCATATCACCAGCGCGCATGGTGCCGGAATAGATGCGGAAAAAGGCCAGTTTGCCCACATAGGGGTCCGTGCTGATTTTGAAAATCAACGCGGTCAGCGGTGCTCCTACCTCCGGCTCGCAGACTACCTCAGTATCCTCAAAAGGCACGCGGCCGATCATCGGCTCAACGTCGGTGGGAGCGGGCAGGTAGGCGATCACTGCATCCAACAGCGGCTGCACGGCGATATTGCGGAATGCGGAACCGCATAACACGGGCACCGCGTCCCCGCTGCAGGTAGCTCGACGCAGCGCGTTCTGGATCGTCTCAACCGGGATATCGCTGCCATCCAGAAAGAGCTCCGCGATGTGGTCATCGACATCCGCCAGTGCTTCCAGCATCTGTTCGCGGCGTGAATGAGCGCTTGCAGCATACTCAGCGGGTATTGATGAGATGGTAAGTTCATCCTCGGCACTGGTGGTCACGGTTTGCATCGTAATGAGGTCGATAATGCCGCGAAAAGTGGATTCCTGGCCAATCGGCATCTGGATGACTACCGTATGCGCCTTGAGGCGCTCGCGAATCATCTTGACGGTATTATCCAGGCTTGCGCCGGTGCGGTCCATTTTGTTAACAAAACAGATCCTCGGCACGCCGTAGCGGTTTGCCTGATGCCAAACCGTCTCGGATTGCGGTTCTACGCCGGCGACGCCATCGAAGACAACGATACCGCCGTCAAGGACGCGCAGACTGCGCTGCACTTCGGCTGTAAAATCGATATGGCCCGGGGTATCAATCAAGTTAATCTGGTATCCCTTCCAGGAGCAGGTGATTGCGGCCGATTGAATAGTAATACCGCGCTCACGTTCCTGAGGCATAAAGTCGGTGACCGTATTGCCCTCATCAACACTGCCGGGACGGTGG
Organism: Chloroflexota bacterium; assembly: GCA_021372475.1. Taxonomy (GTDB): domain Bacteria; phylum Chloroflexota; class Anaerolineae; order UBA1429; family UBA1429; genus JAJFUJ01. The sequence continues at coordinate 13,932 of JAJFUJ010000110.1, forward strand.
ACTAGACCGGTATGAAACAGGATGCGCTCGGTTGTGCTGGTTTTGCCGGCATCAATATGGGCGATGATGCCGATATTGCGCATAGAATTAAGACTGATCTGCATAGGTGAACCTCCACGATACAAAAAAAGGCGGCGCCATCTGAATGGTATCGCCGCACGAATCGAACAATGATCAAGTCGGCAAACTGAAAAACTCATTCTAATGGAATAACCGTTTTTTTGCAAATATGCGACATATCCCTAAAGCGACAGCTTGTCCAAGTTAGCGGCAATTGGCTTGGCATTACTAAATAGGTTATGCAAATATTTATGCAATTATATCAAGTAGAACATAATTTCTAATCTCTCTTTCTGTCAACAAACAATAGGTAGTATCAGCACAAAATGTTATTACTAGATGTAGTATGTGGATAAATATATCTTGTAAAACGCGCAAAAACTATTGCTTTTTTTGAAATCATCATATATAATGGTGAGCAAAGGCTGGGTGAGTATGTGTCCCTCTGGACTGGTTTCGAATCCCCGTTTACTAAACCTGTTATGATGGCATTCTGTGACGGTGTCGGCGTCGAGTAGGATTCTCAGTGGGTTTTGTAAAGTTAATTGGAGGTCAAGAATGATGGAGCAAGCCCCTCGTCTAGTCCGCAAACGCGATGGTCGGATTGTGTCTTTTGATCAAACTAAAATTACAAATGCTGTTTTTAAAGCTGCTCAAGCCGTTGGCGGTGAGGATTATGACCGTGCAGTGTTTATCTCAAATCAAGTAGTTGAGACGCTGGCAGAACAATACGGTCAGGATGGAGTCCCCACTGTAGAGGAAATTCAGGACCTGGTGGAACGTTCCCTGATTAAGCACGGTCACGCCAAAACGGCAAAGGCATTTATATTATACCGCGATTTACATAACAAACTGCGCGACATTCGGGCCTTGATCGATGCCAATGAGTTGGTAGATGGCTATCTGGACCATCTCGACTGGCGTGTGAATGAAAACAGTAATATGGGCTTTTCGTTGCAAGGCTTGAACAACCACATCTTTACGGCCGTTAACAGCGCTTACTGGCTCAACCGCCTATATCCGCCGCACATTCGCGATGCTCACAACAGCGGTGATATCCACCTGCACGACCTGTATATTCTGGCTGTTTACTGCTGCGGCTGGGATTTACGCGACTTGCTGCTGCGCGGGTTTGGCGGTGTGCCGGGCAAGATTGATTGCAAACCTCCCAAGCACTTTAGGGCTGCTTTGGGGCAAATCGTGAACTTTTTCTACACAATTCAGGGCGAATCCGCCGGTGCAGTCGCTTTTTCAAGCTTCGATACCTATCTGGCGCCCTTTATCCGCTACGACAACCTCGGCCCCAAGGAGGTGCGGCAGGCGCTCCAGGAGTTCCTGTTCAACATGAATGTGCCGACGCGGGTTGGCTTTCAGACTCCTTTTACGAACTTGACGATGGATCTAAAGGTACCCTCGATCCTGGCCGACGAGTATGTCATCATCGGCGGGCAACCCCAGGAGCATACCTACAGCGAATATCAACCGGAAATGGACCTGTTCAACCGTACCTTTGCCGAGTTGATGCTCGAAGGCGACGCCAAGGGGCGTGTCTTTACCTTCCCCATCCCTACATACAACATCACACGCGATTTCGATTGGGATAATCCAAACCTGGATGCTGTATGGCAGATGACGGCCAAATACGGCATCCCTTACTTTGCCAACTTTATAAACTCCGATATGAATCCCGAGGATGTGCGCTCGATGTGCTGCCGCCTACGCCTCTCTAATCGTGAACTGCGCAGCCGCGGCGGTGGTTTGTTCGGCGCTAATCCCCTGACGGGTAGCATCGGCGTTGTGACCCTAAACCTGGCGCGTCTTGGTTACCTTGCTGCCAGCGAGGAGGACTTTTTCCGCCGCATTGCTGACCTGATGGATATCGCCAAGGAGAGCCTGGTAATTAAACGCGATGTCATCGAACGCTTCACCGAGGGCGGGCTTTATCCTTATTCGCGCCATTATCTCGATGATGTGCGTCAGCGGATGGGCAAATACTGGGCCAATCACTTTAGCACCATCGGGATAAACGGAATGAATGAGGCACTGCTCAATTTCCTCGGCGTTGACCTTACCACCCAGCGCGGCCAGGATTTCGCGGCTCAGATACTCGACTTTATGCGCGATCGTTTGGTCCGTTATCAGGAAGAGACCGGCGATATGTTCAATCTCGAGGCTACCCCAGCCGAAGGCACCAGTTACCGCTTTGCACTGCTCGATAAATCCCGTTACCCGGATATTATCACGGCCACGACAGGTGTAGCCAATGCCGAACCCTATTACACCAACTCCTCACAACTGCCTGTTGATGCGACGGATGACGTTTTTGAAGCGCTGGAATGGCAGGATGAACTCCAGACTAAATATACCGGCGGCACAGTGGTACACGTCTTTCTCGGCGAAAGGCTGCCCTCGATTGAGGCAACCAAGGCGCTGGTAAAGTCGATTTCCTACGGCTACCGCTTGCCGTATTTCACCCTTACGCCGACCTTTAGCGTGTGCCCAACCCACGGGTATATCGCAGGCGAGCACTTTACCTGCCCGGTCTGTGTAACAGACCAATCCTGTGAGGTATACTCTCGCGTGGTTGGCTACCTGCGGCCGGTTCAACAGTGGAACAAGGGTAAAAAAGCTGAATACGCCCAACGGCGAGCTTTTGAACCCGAACCCGCGCACGTACCGCAGCCGTGAAAATTGCTGGGCTGCAGCGCGTCAGCCTGATTGACTACCCAGAGCTTATTGCAGCCACAGTCTTCTTGGCCGGCTGCAACTTGGAATGTGGTTACTGCTACAACCGATGGATGATAAAAGAGAGCGCCGTCCAGGAGGCGCTCTCTTTGTCACAGCTATATGCCTGGCTGCGGACACGTAGCGGCAAATTGCAGGGCGTTTGTATCTCCGGCGGCGAGCCCCTCATCCATGCCGAACTGCCTGATATGCTCCAGCGAATCCGGCAGATGGGATTCCGCATCAAGTTAGATACCAACGGTACATATCCTGGCCGGCTGCAGCAAGTACTGGACCAGCATCTGATCGATTATGCAGCAATGGATCTCAAAGGGCCGCTGGACGCGCGTTACCAGTATTATACTGGTGTCCCTACGAACGTCTCTACAATCACCGCGAGTATGCAGGCTCTCCGTACGAGCGGCGTCGCTTACGAGTTCCGCACCACGGTCTGCCCGGGCTTGGCCGTATCTGATCTGCAGTCGATGGCGCTGGCCATAGAGCCGCAGGAGACGTGGTACCTGCAGCATTTTCAATCCATGGAGACGGTGAGCGAGGAATGGCGTAATCGCCAGACGCTTCCGCTGACGGAACTGCTCAACATCGCTCAAATACTGCGCGAGCGGCTGCCCAGAGTGCGGGTGCGCGGGGCGGAACAGAGTACAGTACTATAGATGGCTTCGCTGATTGTCAGATAGCGGGCACTTGTGCTCCGTTATTACTTTGTAGCATCAGGTTGTTGTGTCGCTCGTCGAGCCTCAATCTCGGCGCGAATACGCGAATACTCCTCGCGGCTGATCGGGTAAAAGATCGCAAAGAGGATGCCAACTATGAGTAGGATCGCTGGGACCAGCCCTGTCACGTTCCGGATGGCCAAGAGCGCCTTGGGCGTTTGCACCGCTGCATTCGCTACATAACCACTCACGTCCAACATGATCCCTACCAAAAACATGGCTAGGCCAGAAGCTGCTTTTTGAGCGAGCATCACGAGGCTGTAGAACATCCCCTCATGGCGCTGACCGGTCTGCAGCTCATCCCATTCCACAGCGTCGGGGATTATCGACCAAGGCAGTACATGGGCAGCCGAAATGCCAATGCCTGCCAGGCATCCGAGCCCGATGACTAATCCTGTCGCTAAATTAGGCGTGACCAGCACGAGGATAACCTGGACAACCGCCCAGAAGGCGATTCCAAAGATATAGGCCAAGCGCTTGCTGGTGCGGCTGGATATCCAAGTCCAGAATGGCAGGAAAATGAGGGCTGTCACGAAAACTGCCGCAAACATAATGCTGCCGATGTTTTCGCGGCCAAGATAATAGCGTATATAGTATAATAGCACTCCCGATACAATATCCATCGCACTAAAGGTAGAAACATAAATCCCTATACTGAATAAAAATGGTTTATTTTTTATTGCGGCGCGCAGCGAATCGCGCAGCGTGGGCTGTAGTTCTACGGTAGCGCTGGGTGTTTCCTTGGTTCCCAGAAAAGTAACGAGCAGCGTCAGCGCGCTGATAGCTGCGAACAATGCACCATTTAAGAACACGCGGTCTGCATTTTCAGGGCGGAAACTCCCCACGATCATCGGAGGCACAATAAATGCCACTAGTCCAGCGATAATCGAAAAAGCCATCCGGTAAGCGGTAAGGGAGGTGCGCTCATCATAATCATGAGTAAGTTCCGGTGTGAGCGCATAATAAGGCATATAGTTAAGTGTAGCCACGATATCATCGACCATAATAATACCGGCATAATAAAGCGCTAACAATGCTTGCTGCTCGATCGGGGCTTTCCACCACAACAAGGCAAATAGGATGCCAAAGGGGATAAATCCAAAAAGCAGGAACGGCCGGCGCCGCCCCCACTTGGTGTGGGTGCGGTCAGAGATATGTCCGATAATCGGATCGTTAATCCAATCACATTGTCTGGTAACAAAAATAACCAGGCCGGCCAGGGCTGGTCTCAACCCCACTACATCGGTCAGGAAAATTAACAAGTAAACACTAAAGAGTGTCCCTGTGAGGCTGAAACCAAAGTCCCCTACCCCATAAGCAACTTTATTCTTTAGGGGCAGCCGATCTGTGCTGGATAGAGTCATTTATTCTCCTCTATGCTGATATAGAAATATTGTTACAATCCTGCGATCCTACGGGGCATCTTGCAGTTATTCTATATGTTTAAAAGTATAAGGAATTGGTTTACCGAAAATAACAAGCATTGTAATATAGATAGCTGCTTTTATATTATAATCGATTGTATCTTTATCTAGTGTGCGTAATCGTCGATCTGAGGTAATTACTGGATTATCCGATAAAATGACAATCTTTCCGATTTTTTTTAGTTTAAAAGATATATACGCGTCATCAAAATAACCAACATCAAGTGAAAACCCGCCGCATTGTAGATACGCACTCTTCCTGATTGTCATATTAGGGCCTGTCATATATTTTAGCCACCGGTAACGTGGATAGTATCCAATTAGTGACAGACTAGACAAGATAGTTCTAGATTTATAACGCATACTCCCACCTACAGCTACTACAGAAGGGTCCTCATAAACATGCGCAATCCTTTGTAGCCAAAGTGCTGGTACTATACTGTCAGCATCAGTATATGCTAGTATCTCTCCTTTTGAGGCATTTGTTCCAGTGATTAATGCACTTACAATACCCTGGGTAAATTCGTCGACTAATACTACTGATGGGAAAAGTTTTGCCACAAACTCACGTGTATGGTCAGTTGAATTGTTATTAACAACAATAACCTCGTACTTGTCCCGGGGATAGTCAAGCGAAAAGACAGAATGTAGACATTCTTCTATGTATTTTTCCTCATTATATGCAGGTATTATAACCGATATAAATGGTAAGGACATTTCCCCTCCGAAATCCAACTTATCAATGTAAATCACTCATCTGAGAATACTTCAATGATACAAGCGAATCAAGGCTTCCTGATGATTTCGCGTATTTGAAACACCTCAAATCCTTCAATGATGACCTGCGGACATATAAGAAATGTTAAAATGGAAGTTCTTTAGGTTCTTCACTTCGACTAAGCCCTAGCGGAAACAATACTGATGAGATTATGGATACTCTTTTGTGTTTCAACGATCTGCGAATAATGTCAGAGTACTAAATAGCAACTCCCGCTACTCGTAATACTATATTCCCACTTTTCCCCATTATCATAATGGTGTAGATTATACGGCTAATTCCCGATATAGTTGAGTTTATATATCTCTTTTTCTCTTATGGCTTTGTTGTGATTCTCAGCGCCTTTCATATTTTGTTTTTTCTATATCTTTAAGTTGAATTAATACCCGCGCTAATAAAGCAGCTCAAATGCCCATGCACGAATTCCTTTTTGTCGAGGAACGAACGAGTTTCACGCGGAACGTTTTGATCTCAAACGGTCCCAGATTAAAGTGCATCAGATGACCTTCGCTGGTAAGTGCACCAAGGGAATCCTCGATCAAGTTTGTCTCCTCGGCATAAATGATATCAGCGCTAAAGCGCAGCTCAACTCCTATGGCTGAATGACCCTCTGCCTCATACACCCTAACTACAACAAGGCCGTCGGCTCCAACTTTGAACGCTGAGAGGACAACATGTCCAGGCTTGATGCTGATGAAACCCCACCTCGGCGGCAAGCTGCCTGCGTGTTGCGTTGCCTTACGCGCGATGAGTGGGTTATTGAATGCCAGTCCCTGCTGATAGCTGGCCTCCTCACGCCAGCTTGCCTGATGAGGTATGAGGGCATAGTCAAATGGCAACGTTTTTCCCAACTCCTGCCCGGTCGTCGAGCCTACACCCGGCTCATAGCCGCCGGAAAAGGCATAGGCAACTAGCTGGCTGGCGCGCAAGATCGAAAGCATCAGCGTATCTCCGTCCACATTATTGCCCGGAATACCGCGATTGATGAGCGTAAGGCCGTAACGCCGCGAGCTGTAGTCGATCCAGTTCTGGGCCGGCAGTTCCTGAGCTGGGCGTTCAACTGCACCAAAGGGGATCTCGTGCGTAATCGTGCCCTTTTCGATGGTAGTCGGGAACAATACGCGGTAGCGCACAAACTGCTCCTGGTTGGTGATCTCCGTGTGCAAGTCGATGCGCTTGATACCGTTGTAGACACGCACCCGCGATTTGAACCAACCGCTGTCAAAAGGATGGCTGATGTTGAACTCGGCCATCAGCGGCCCAGCGCGCACGCTGCCATCGCCGACCTGCTGGCTTGTCAGGACGGCTTTGCCAGGTGAAGGCGGCGGCTGCCGCTGTGCTCCGGCTGTGGCCATGCCGGCCTTGAGTGCGCCTTTGAGCTGCCAAAAGTCGCCGTAGTCCGACTCGCGCGCCACCACATTGCCAGGCTCGCGTAAATACTCATAGCCGCTGTCTTTGTGCTTCAGGCTGACCAGTGCGCCGCTCCATACATCGAACTCGAGCCGATAATACGCATTTTCGATGCAGCCGTGTTCACGCGGCATACCCAGGTCATCGGCTGCGCTAAAGGCGCTCTGCTCACTGCTGCTGGCCCGCACTTCCGGCTGCTGCGCCGGCGCCGCTTTCGGCAGGAGATGATATACCACATGCCCGAGGGCAGGTACGTCACGGGCGATGAACAGGATTGTGGCAGTTTTATACCCTCCCAGTTGATGCCGTTCGGCGTTTAGCACTTGAACTGGGGCAAGGTTGCCTTCGGGATCCTGCAGGCACAGCTCCGTAACGCCCGTTTCCGCGAACGATACTTCCACTTCGACGACGTCGTCGCGCTGCCATCCCTGCGTATTCCAGACAATGATGGGCACGCCTGCACCCTGGGTATCGATATCGGCTGCCAATACGTTCAGACGCTCTTCCAGGAGCTCCGCTCCCAGCCGGCGCGCGTATTCGTAGCCGCGCATCGTGTCATCATACACTTTATCAACCTGCACACCGCAGATGCAATCGTGAAATTGGTTGAACAACACGGGCTCCCAGGCGCGCCACACATTTTCAGTATCACACGGTTTGCCCAACACCGCAGCCAAGGCTGCAAACCTTTCTACGCTGGTAAGGAGGGCCTCGCAAGCGCGGTTGGCCTGTTTGACTTCAATGCGGCTGCTATAGCAGCCCTGGAAAACCGGATTCAGGTCAGCCGAGATTGTACTCAACGATTCGCCAGAGGTTGTCGCGGCGTTCAGAGCTTGCAGGAACTCGTCAGGAGTAGCGATGACCAGCTTGCAGGGAGCATCCGCTTGAGCATTGAACTGCTCCGCTAACTCACAAATATGCGGTTCAGGTTCGCCAAGGTCAACGCCGCTAGGTCCAAGCAGGTTTTCGGTAGCAGATATTGGCTTGAGTTTGGCGTAGCGCCCGCGCATAAAGCTGCTGAACTCCTCCAGGTTGTGCGGTGAACCGAACAGAAATCCGTAGCTATAAGGCAGCCATAAGGCGGGTATGCGGGAGCCGTCGATACCCTGCCATATAAACTCGGCGTGTTCTGGTGGCGGCCAGGGCACACCGCGGGCGAAAAAGTAGCTCGTAAAGCCCGATTTACACAGCAGTTGGGGCATTTGCGGATGGTGGCCGAAGGTATCGAGCGCCCACCCTACGGAGACATCGATGCCGAGCTTGTGCTGGCAATACCCCTTGCCATACAGCACCTGGCGCACGAACGACTCGCCGCTGGGGATGTTCACGTCGGCCATGGTATCCATCCCGCAGGTTATTTGCAGCCGCCCCTCGGCGAGCAGCCGCCGGAAAAGCGATTCCTGCTCAGGGTAACGTTCCAGGAAAGGGCGAATATAACAGACCTGGTCCAGAACAAATCGGTAACGTGAATCGTCCTGCAAAGCCTGGAGCGCATGCAGGATGATGGGCAAGCCCATCTCTAGGTATTCCGCGCGCGTCTTAAAGACCACGGCATCATAATGGGTATGCGGGATAATGAATAAGCGGTCCATAACGCACGCTCCTGGTTTTGCTAATTTTGGTTGTGGTGCTTGACCGGCAGTCCGTAAGCCTCAGAAGCAGCCATCATGAGATTCAAGTGTTCAAGGGGAGTGGATGGCGTCACGTTGCAGCCGTCCGAAAGCGTATAGCCGCCGTACGGCGCAAGCGTCTCCAGACAGTGCGCTGCGGCGCGGTTAATCTCATCCGCCGGCCCCTGCTGCAGCAACCAGCAATCTACGTTCCCGAGGAGCTGCACCTTGCCGCCCAACATACTGCCGACATAAGCCGGATTTACTACCGAGCCAAAACCGGAGAAATGGGTGATGTGCAGCTCATCGCGCAGGATTGGCAGCAGATGTCCGCTGCTTCCGCACATGTGCATGCTGCGGTCGCCCGGGAAAGCTTCATACAGCGTGCGGCAGTATGGCAGCACAAATTCGCGGAACTGGGCTGCCGAGATAATTTGGGCGCTGTCTTCAGCCAGGCCAATTCCGCCGCGGCGCGTCGGGTCGATGTTCTCGCGGCAGTAAAGCTCCATATTGACCAGGGCATGGGTTATTTTAGCGAGAAAACGATGGCAGGCCGCAGGCGCTTCATATAACCATTCATATAGCCGTTCACCTGCCAGGTCGATTGCCGTAGAGAACGGCCCCAGACCATACATCCCTGTAGAAGCGTGAACGGCGACCGGCTTACCGTTGAAGCGCACCCGGATATCTTCCTGGAGCAGCTTGCGCCATTCGTGCACCCAGGCGATGCAGGTGCCCCAGGTGCCGTCCTGCGGCCTGGCTTCGGGCAGAGCTTCCATTTCATCGATCGTGCGGATAAAAGGCAGCGCCCGCGGAGGTTGGTCATCCTGGTAACCGATGTGGGCGCCGAACGCGCCGGCGTTGGGGATATTCTCAAAATCGGGCTGTAAGGTGATCTCGCCCGAGATACAGCGGTCTTCGCGCACATGCTCGAGCAGCCATTTGTAGTTCTCAAGCTGGTGAATGAGATGGGCACGCGGAGAACTCAGGTACTCTTCATACCCAACCGACCGCTGCTTGAGCAGGTAACGCGTATAGACCCCGAGAACGACAGGCACGCGGTCGACATAACGAAACTCGCGCAAAGCCATCATCCTGCGCTGGCTGGCTTCCATCCACTCGCTGGGATAGCGAATGTCGACCGTATATACTGCCATTACTTGCTCAGCTTTTCCATATAGGCTGCTATCTCTGGGACCGCCGAGAGCTTGTCATAAAAGAAGTTGTTGACGATATTGATGACCTCAGCCCGGGCTGCGACGACGGGGGCACTCAAAGCTTCTCCCTGATGCTGCTGCTCCAATGCCCGGCGCAAACGCAGCAACTGCCGCACTATCTCGGTCTCCTTTTCGCCCTCCAGCGCATCGACAACCGCCATGATTAACTGGTCGCATTGTTCAAGCACGGGCTGCTTGTTCAATACTGCCCCTGAGACGAGCCAATCATCCAGTGTCTGAATGAGAGACCATACCTGGTATAGTATCGTGGTTGGCTCATCGAATAATTCGCGCAGAAACACGGCCTCCTGATAGCGGCCAGTTAAGCGGAATATGTTGTACATCCGCTTGGCCACCTTGCCGTAGTTGAGGGGTGAGTTGAGATACTTGTGTATCTCGTGTTCGAGCTGTTCGACATAATGCTCTAGGGCATCAGGAGAGACGAACTTGCTTAGTTTCGTAAAAATCGGAACCGACTCTGCCTGCAAATAGACTTCCTGGAAGTAAGGATCCAGATAACCGTCCAGGGGGACAATCGTTCCGTCGGGCTTTTCCCAGGTTACATCGAGCATGTTGCTCGCATTGGCCAATTGCCCGCGTTGAGGATCAGCAACCACCCAATCCAGCTTACACCAACCGGGCTCTACGGATACCTCATCCCAGGTTACCTGGATAGGCTCTCCGTCCGCTGAGGCGCCGGTTATTCTGCCTGCCGCGATGTCGTCGGCTGTCCATGAAATGGGGGATCCCTTGGCTTTTTTGCTACCGTCTCGCACGATTTCCAGCGGATATGAACCGAACTTGACCTCTATGAGCTGGTAAGTGTCGCCTTTCGCAGTATTGAGCGCTTTCTCACGCATAATGCGCGCGCAGATACGGCAAGCATCCTCTCGTGTGGGGGCTAGGATGTTCACGCGTTCAAAATAGTCGGCGTCACCGGGATATGTCTGGATTTTGCTCTGAGCAGCCGAGCCGGAGAGCGCCAGGGCCGTTTCCACGACGCCCGGCTCGTCCGCAAACTCGACCAGTCGGCCGATTTCCCGAAAGTGCGCCAGGTCGGCCGGGCTGAAATCCAACATAGTCATATTCAATCCATAAACACCGGTATCCTCATCGACTACAATCTCCCCGTGTTTGTTGGCTGCCATTACGGTAAGCCACTGCAGAGCGTCCGCGTCATCGACCTCGACCCCCAAACGGCGAGCCGAGTCTATGATGCGCTGTAGATCAGCCTGTTCAGATGTCATCTTGTACCTCCTGAAGGACTAGCGGTAGCTCTCCGGTGCGGTTTCCCCGATTTCTTGTACAGTTACTTCGCGCTTGAGCTTGGACGAAAGGTATACCCCTTCGGTGATGAGCGCCGTGTTTAAGGCAATCTTCGCAGTCTCGAGCAGCGGCACGCGCCCCAACAATGCCCATATCCAGTGCCGCTGCGACTGTTCGAAAGCGGCAGTCGTCGGGTCGCAGGCATGCCAGCGCCAATCGGCGCCCTTGGTATCGAAGGTACTATCCATCTCAATATCAGCCAGCGTGCTGTAATAGCTCAGCGGTTCGACCCTCACGCCGCCTTTGGTGCCGTAAATGTGGTCGCCGTCCGGCTGGTCGGAATGGATAGCCCAGGCCTCTTCCATAAAGAAGGTGATTCCGCCGGCCAGGCGCACGAGCCCCATACCCAGCTCTTCAACATCATACTTGCTCGATTCACGCCGGTCGGCGTACATATTATCGGTCATTTGATAAGTATTGCCGGAAACGGTGAGCACCTGGGGATTATTGAGCAAAAACAGGATACGCGAGATGTGGTAGACGGCCATATCCAACATAGCGCCGCCGCCCGCAGCGGCACGTTGAACAAAGGCTGGTGTTGCGTAACCATCCACATACGGGCGGCCGCGTCGGCGGTAATGGCTGGCTTTGGCGTAATAGATATCGCCCAATACGCCTTCATCAATCAGCTTTTTAGCGGCGCGGCATTCGGGAGCATAGATTGTGCCCAGTTGTATATGCAGTTTGCGCCCGAGTTTACGAGCCGTCTCCTCCATCAACTGTGCATCGCGGTAACACCAAGACATAGGCTTTTCGCAGTACACATCTTTGCCCGCCTGGAGTGCAGCGACGGTTACCGGCGTATGCAGCCTGTTGTGCAGGCACACATCCACCGCCTGGATATCATCACGAGCCAGTAGCTGGCGGTAATCCGCATAGACAGTGCCGATTTTGAACTCCTGAGCGACGCGTTGGGCTTCATCCTCGCGGATATCCGCGACCGCCACGATCTCTGCCTCAGGGATCTCGCTATACGTTTTGATATGTGACTTGCCTATAATGCCCGTCCCGATGATCCCCAGGCGCACTTTGTCTGCCATAAAGCTCCTTTCATCAGCGTCGATATGCCGCTTTTTTAGCCTAAGTTAGTGTTTTCTGCAAGGAAACTAGCCGATATACACACATCTGTCAAGAGCAAAAACACTGATTTTACGCAAGAGATGCCAGGTAAAACGCAATGGCGCGCAGCATGTCCAGAATCTCGAAACTGCGCCAGTTCTCGCCGATACTGCCCACCGTAAAAATCGTAGCTCCGATGACATAATCATCTTTTTGGATTTCAGAATCATACCAGGCAAGCTGTTTGAGATATTCTGTAGCGCCATCCGGATCGAGCCCCTCGGCTCGCCAGTAATCGACAAAGTCCTGCCAACCCAATCCCTGGGGCCCAGGATGATTTCCTACGGCGCCGTCGATTCCTACCTCCGATATCACCAAGGGGATAGCCAGGTCATTTGGTATGAGAAAATCCTCATACCACCAGCGGTAGCGCAGCGCAAGCGCCCCGCGGTTGGCGACAGCCGCCGCACCAGGCAGTCCCGCGCCTACAGAACGGTAGAGCGTGGGGGCGTCATATTCGTGCAGTGTGAAAATGCCGCCGTATTGCTTGGCAGCACGGATGGCCGGCAGGAACGCCGCCATTTCAGAGTATTCTGGGACTCCGGTCGAAAATGCACCTACAGCGCACTTAAGGCCGAACTCGGCCATGTAGCGCACCCGTTCCGCCTCAAACGCGGCGAACCAGTCCATGCGGCCGCTTATGACCGGTTCGTTCAGCCCTTCCCAGTAGTCCACGCCGGGGAATTCGCGGTAACGCTCGAGATAACGGTTAACCAGGTCGCGTGCAGCCTGGACAGGGTCTCCTTCCATCGTCTGCGGGACGTCTGAAAATCGGCCGATAGTCACCGTTTGCGGTGACACTTGTTTTACCTCTGCCAGAAAACCGAGGTCGTCAACGCCCTTCATCACCCGCGGTTTTACGCGGCGCACAAACTCCATAATATTGGGGCTTCTGTTTGTCTGCACATGCAGCCCGAGCTTGCTGCGCCCAGGTTCCGCCATCGTCTCAGGCCAGGCGGGAGTTGGGGTAGCTGTGGGCAGAGGTGTGTCGGTAGGTTTGGGCGTAGAAGGGTCCGGAGTATTGGTAGGCACTGGTGTCGGCGTCGCAGCATCGGAGATGAACGGTAAGTTATAGACCAAAACCTGCTTGGTTTGCGTTACCGAGGCAGTCAGAGTCGGCGTTTGTTCGTCCTCAGGTAAAGTCTGTGAGGCCGGTGTCGCGGGGCGACAAGAAACAACCAAAACGAACATGAGAAATCCTAAAAATAGCACAAGAGCAATGCGTTTCATATCTTTATCCAGTCGGTAGAGTCTAGTTTATTGTGAAAACATACTGGTAGCATAACGGGTTGCCCATTATTGCGGTGCCAGCATGACCGGTTCGAGTTCCAAATCGACCGGCATGTCGGCGGTGATCGATAGGGCTTTATCCTGGGTCAATGATTCATATCCTTTGGCGATGATAATGGCGCCATATGTTTTGCCGCGGGCCAGCTCTGGAGCCAATACAAAATATCCTTGGCTGTCTGTTTCGCCGTAAGCAACGATCGATGACTGCTTTTGGGTACGCAGGAAATTGGCGACGGTCACCCCGGGCTTGAGGATGATGATCCCGGCGCCTGGAATCGGTTCATCGGTATAGGCATCATAGACTGTACCACTTAGGGTAACTCCATCACTGGTCGAACCAGGCGTAGAACTCGGGGAGCTGTACGAGCCGATTACAGCTTGGCCCTTTTGAACAGTATTACCGGCGACTATTACTTCGAGTTGATATTTGCCGGAAGGAAGCGGGTCATCATCATTGGTAATATAGAGATAGAAACTGCCTTTTGGCCCATAGGACCAGGCCAGCGTCTTGTCGAACAATTGCTGGTCATCGACTGTCCAGATATAACGCAGTTCTAACCCGTCACGCATGCCCTGGTAATCGCTATAGGCATACAACGTGGTCAAGTCGGTGCTAAAGCTGCTGCCGCTATCCAGTGGATTCATATTCTCATCCACCTGGGATGCAAAAGCGAATTTCGAAAAGCTCACACCTGAAGGCAGTATACCAGCGCTGGTTGGAGTCGAATCAGTGCGCGGGCTAGCGCCACCCGGGGTAACGCTTCCGCTGCTCGCCTGTGCGATCAAGTCGAAGGCTAGGTTAATGGGGCGCAGCAAGTTGATAAAGCCTCCGGTCGGGACGGCGGAGTCCTCTTCGTCAACTATTCCGTCACCATTGGTATCCGCGATGCGGCGGACATCAACCATACTCCCGCGCGTGGGCACACCGACAAGGTTGCCATATTCGTCTACCGCGGTTCCGCCGCTGTTTCCGCCGGCGATGCTGGCATCGGTTTTCAGCCAGGCCCGCTGATAGGTGATGGCCTCATCGGTTAAAAAACCGGCGATTTTGCCTTCGGTCAACGTTATCGTACCGGCGCCGATTCCCGGATACCCAAAAATCGTGATTTCATCGCCCAGTTCCAGGTCATCGGCATCACCCATTAGGACGGGCACAAGCCCGATTTTGTCAAAATCTACCGGGTTGCCTTCAAAATCCGACACAATCTGCAGGACAGCCAGATCAGCGTCCGGATCTTGCGCTACCACTTCAGCCAGATAAGCAGGTTCAGGCTTCTGATCAGAGCGTGAGGTAACCAGGATACCCAGGGCATTCCACTCACCGGTCTCCTCCACCACATGGTAGTTCGTGAGGATAAGTCCGCTCTTATCAATGATCGTTCCAGAACCGCTCCAGGGCACGTTCACAACCTCTCCGTCTTGAATATCCAAAGGCATGATTAAAACGCAGCTCTTCATGATCGTGCGCCGCTCGTCGCGAGTCAGTGCAAGACTTGCCTGGCTGAACAACAGCGATACGACGACAAGCACCGTCAGGATGCGCCCTGCATTCCGTATGCGTTTCATCTCAAGCCTCCTCGACCTGCGGATCCTCTGACAGGGGAGCCCTGCCTCCATGCTCAACGGGCGCTCGCGTTACTGCTCGAACCTGATGCTCTTAACCATGCGCTGCACACT
>JAJFUJ010000128.1 GCA_021372475.1 Chloroflexota bacterium
TGGCGCACATATCCCCCTGATGTGCTGCCCCTGTGGGTGGCAGATATGGACTTTCGCTCTCCGCAGCCCGTGCTCGATGTGCTGCGCCAGGCGAGTGAACTTGGCGTCTTTGGTTACGGGTCGGCCTTTGGCGAACAGGCCTTGCTCGAGGCCTGGCAGGCCAGGCTGGCAGCGCATTTTAGTTGGCAGGTCGCTCTTGAGGAACTATTACTGCTGCCAGGTGTGGTTACTGGAGCGAATCTGGCATGCCGGGCGCTGGGCGTAGCCGGCGAACAGGCGCTCGTGCCGGCGCCGGTGTATGGCCCGCTGTTGGCAGCGCCGCGCTATGGGCAACTCGATACCATAGCGGTGCCGCTGCAGCTCGATGCCGATGGATATGCGCATAACAATGTAGAGGCACTCGAGTGCGCTATAACGCCCAGCACGCGCATTCTGCTGCTGTGCAACCCGCATAATCCTGTCGGCAGAGTGTATGCCCGTGCGGAACTGGAGGATCTCGCTGCTTTCGCGTTACGCCGCAACCTGTATATCGTCTCGGACGAGATTCACTGCGACTTTGTCTATCCCGGGCATCAGCACATCCCCATCGCGACACTGAGCGCTGAGGTTGCGGCGCGCACTATCACCCTGATGGCGCCCAGTAAAACCTATAATATGCCAGGGTTGCACAGCTCGGTGGCGGTTGTCACCAATGCAGATCTGCGCCGCCGCCTTCAGGCAGCGGCGGCGGGCATCGTGCCCGGCCTGGAGCCGATCGCCAAGGCGGCTACGGTCGCGGCTTTTCAGGGCGGTCAGCCGTGGCTGGATGAACTGCTGGTTTATCTGTGCGCGAACCGCGATCTGCTGGTGGATGCAGTGCGTACGCGCCTGCCGGGAGTGAGGATGTGTACACCAGAAGGGACTTACCTGGCCTGGCTGGATTGCCGGCAAGCCAACCTCGGCGAACCAGCGCACCAGTTTTTCCTGGAACATGCCAGGGTGGCTTTGGGCAGCGGCTGCAGTTTTGGCGAAGGCCACGAGGGATTTACCCGCCTGAACTTTGGCTGTCCGCGTTCGATTTTGGTAGAAGCGCTCGCGCGCATGGCTGAGGCTTGGGCAGCATATAGATGAATACAGCAATCGTATTGACGCCATTTTCGTAAAAACTAGAATGACTAGGATTTTCCATAGGAGGCAGCGATGCGCATTATCGTAACCGGCGGGTCTGGTATGATTGGTGAGTTTGTTGTCGCGGAGCTGCTGCGCGCCGGGCATACCGTTACGATCGTCGACCAGCATCCTCCGCGCGTACCTGCAACGGCTGTTCAGTTCCACACCTGCGACCTGACGGATTATGCCGCCGCACAGTCGGTAATAAACGATGCGGATACCGTAGTGCATCTGGCCGCTATACCCAATCCTGCCAACGACCCTCCCGAGCGCGTGCTCAGCGTCAACACCGTCTCCAGCTTTAATGTGCTGGAGGCCGTCCGGCACAACGGCATCCGCCGCGTGGTGTATGGCTGCAGCGAATCATCGAGCGGTTTCGGCATCCACAACGTGAACCTGAAGCCGCTTTACCTGCCGATTGATGAGGGGCATCCCTGCTGGCCGCACGAGACCTACAGCCTGAGCAAGCGTTTTGGCGAGGAGATGCTGGCCTGGTACGCCCGCGCCTATGGTTTCGAGGGACTCGCGCTGCGCTATACCTGGGTGTGGACAGCACGCGATGCGGCAGGCGTGCGTCAGATTATCCAGCGCAGCAAATCGGGCGAGTGGGATCCGAGCGCATGGTTCGGCGCTTATATCGCGCCGCACGACGTGGCCCAGGCGGTGCGCTTAGCCTGCGCTTATGTTTTCCCACCTGAAAATGAGGTTAAGTTTGAGCCGTTTTACCTTAGTGCGGCCGATACCTTTTATCCTGTGCCGACGCTGCAGGTGCTCAAAGCCATCTATGGCGATGTTCCACCTATCCAAGATACTGCGTATTTTGAGAGCAACCCTTATATTGGCGTCTTCGATACCCGTAAGGCTCAGCGAATGCTCGGCTATCGCGCTACGCGCGGCTGGCGCAACTATGAGGAGTGGGGTCCTGCCTAAGTACACCTAGAGCCTGCGACGCTGTATCTGCCATGCCGCGCAATCTATTTGGTAAGGATATGATAAACTATAGGCACCATTTCGAGAGCGTCGTCGAGTTGGAGGATGCGCTTTCCGAGCCAACGCCGGAGGTGGTAGCCGCCTTGCAGAAGCTGGACGGCGACCTGATGGTACTGGGCGCAGGCGGCAAAATGGGGCCCACGCTGGCGCGCATGGCGCGCCGCGCCTTGGATCAGGCCGGCAGTTCCCGCCAGGTATACGCGGTATCGCGCTATTCGGATGCTGCCGCACGTGCGCTGCTCGAGCAAGCCGGCGTGCGCACGCTGGCCTGCGACCTGCTCGATCCTGCCGCGCTCGCAGCGCTTCCGGATGTGCCTAATATCCTCTTTATGGCCGGGATGAAATTCGGCGCCAGCCAAACACCGGCGCTTACCTGGGCGATGAACGTGTATATGCCGGGCATGGCCGCGCGCAGGTTCCCGCATGCCAACTGGGTGGTCTTCTCCAGCGGCAACATC
>JAJFUJ010000171.1 GCA_021372475.1 Chloroflexota bacterium
AGCGCCGAAATTTGTTCGCGCAGGGGGGCTTCGGAGCCGGACTCACCCGCCAATACCGCCTTGAGCGAGTTCTTGAGCGCGCCGCGCAGCGTCAGCGAGATGATTACCTGCAGTAATATAAAGCTGACCAGCCATACGACGCCTATCGTGATGCCCGCATGTCGGAAGTAATCCAGAGGAAGGTATTGTCCACTGATGAAATCAGCCACCGTTTGAACGGCCAACCAGCCGATAAGCGCCACAGTCGGCGCGTTGAATGCGGCCTGCAGCAACCAAAAGGAGAGCCGCTCCGCAGTTCGCTCCAACCGATCGCTGTAAGCCAACCCCCACAACTCCGTTAACCGCTGGCTGCGCGTATGCAGCCAGGCTTCCCAGACGTCATCCTTACGGATGGCATTGGAAAACCCGGCGGCTACCAGAGCATCCGTAACAGGCGGCCACTTTTCCGCGCGGATTTGTTCCAGTTTGGTATTCCAAACAGTAATCTCAGAGGCCGCCAGGATGAGCGATTCCTGTTCAGTTTTGTCGCGGCGAAGTGGCAGTGTCAGGCGGCTGCGGTGTATAAGATGGCTCAGGTAACTGCCAAGGCGCAGCAAGAGCGACCAGAGCATCACCAACCAGCCAATGGGCCCCCACCAGCGCTGGCTGAGGTTGGCATATAGTGCCGTGCTGAGTTCCTGAGTCAAGCCCGAACGCACGGGTAGATCCTTGAGTGCCTGTGAGGTGCGCTGTCCGAGATCGACCAACAACTCTTTCGCTTTGGATCTGGCGTTAGCCTGGGCATCGAGCGCTTGTCGGCAATCATGCTTGAGCAGAACGAGCAGATGCTCAGCGCTCGCTATCCGTCGATCGTTCACCAAACCGGCCTGATTGAAGGAACTGTTGAGAAAGGTTTTCAGTGCGTCGAATTGGTTGATATCGTGCAGCGGCCGTTCATCTTCTGCGAACTGCGGCCCTGGGGTGCTGCTTTTGGCCGAGATGAGATATATCGGAGTATTTGTGTTCCACTCGTCCGCAATCCAGCGTTTGAAATCGGGCAGGATAACCTCCTGCAGCTCCTGCAACGGCACGCGGTCCACCCAGTTAAGGACAGGGATAACGGCATCCTGGGGCATCAAGGAAACAAAAGGGCGCAGGAAAGCGACGTTATCATGCATCTTGGGGTTCGGCGCCGGGAAAAGGGCTAGTAGCAAATCCGCTCTTTCGAGTAGCCGCGTCAACAGCACCTGATTCTCGGGCAATGTGTTGGTATCTGGGCTGTCAACCAGGATAAGGTGCTCCAATCCAACGGCATGATAATCGGTGACAACCTGAACCTGGTCGGCGCCGCAGTGCTCCAACAGCTCATCCGCATCTGCCATAGCGCGGGTATAAATGATGACCTGTCTGGTAGTTGGGCGTGTTATCCCAGTAGCGGATAGTTCTTTGCCTGCCAGCGCATTCAGCAGTGTGGATTTCCCGGCGCCTGAAGGTCCGACTATCGCTACGACAAGCTTGCGCCCCCATGACGCCTGCAGCTCCTCAAGTTTGGCTTTACACCAAGCTGCCTCGGCTAATAGGCCGGTTGATGGCTGCCAGTGAAAAGCAGCACGCAGATTGGTCTCAATCTCTTCCATTTCCGATTTGATGAGCGCGATTCGCCCGATACCCCGCAAGGCTGCAGCCTCCTGCTTTGGCTCCAGGTATATGTTACTTGTCATACTTTTCTCCAAGGGAGCGAATCGCCTGCGCAACTTGGCTGAAGCGAGGATCCTCGACGGATGGGATTCCCTCCAAAGTCTCAACGATTGGGCTGCAAACGGTATGCTGAAATATATCCACCACGGAGCTCATACGATGCTGAAGCCAGATCTGAAAGACCGGGCTGATGGTCAACTCCAGTTGTTTACGTTCCTGGCTGCTCAACCCTGCTGATGCGGGAATTGCCACCAGTGCCCACAGGTCGTTTATCCCGAACAAGCTTTGCAGTTTGATCCAGATGCCGACGCCAGAGACTGGATTGGCCGTCAATACGGTATAGGTGATTCCTAACAGCGGAGGCAGCGCCGAAAGGGAGGCAAACAGAGTCTCGCGCAGCCTGTCCTGCCAACTCATTTGGGCACGGAATTCGAGAACCAGCGCCTTGAGCTCATCCTCGATATCGCTTGGCAGGCCCATCAACTCGTGCGCAGTCTGCCGCAACTCGGTTGTGATGGCTTCCCAATCCTGTTTCAATAGGACCTGGTCCTGGTTCTGAATCGCTTGCGGCACAGGGATATGCAGGTTAACGGTGCCCGAACCGCTGGGCTCTATTACTGGAGCTTCGTCCAGAGGCATCCCTTTTAGGGTAGCCTCGGTTGCCGCATACAGCGCATCTTTGCGGGTTACCCGGATAATCAGATGATCGTCCATCAACCGATTGCGCAATGTATTGGCTGAGAGCATCAAATCCTGGCTCAAGACCGTCTCTGGGTCGCTTTCCTGAGTGGATTTTTCCAGCGGCGCTCCGACCCTGGATATGCGGTGTCCCAGCCACTGCAGCCCCCTAACGGGGGCTCCCACCACGCGGCCGGTGCCTCTCATGACTTTGATATAGGCCGGTCCGGTCTCCATGAAAAGCCGAGTTGCCAGGCCTGCCGCCTCGTTCAGAGGAAATGTCTTGAGCGCCTGCAGCGCCTGCTCCGCAAGGGTGTGTTGGAGCGCCTGTCGGTAAAGCGCGGTCAGCTCAGCCTGGCGGGTCAACTGCGCGAGTTGTGCGCCGGCATCTTGGCGGATGCTGCGCAGGTCAGCCGCAAATATCTGGCGTTTGAGGTGCGAAACATCCAGGTTAGCCAGCAGGGAGCGCAGCTCCTGGCCATCGGTCATACGACCGACGGGTATTATGTGCGGCGCCTCTTGGCCCAACGCAACCGCATCCGATTCAGGCATCCGATAGATGCCGATAATCAGCTCCGGATATCCGGGTGCATCGACAGGCCTTTGGAAAAGTTTGTTGGCCACTACCCGGCAGTGTTCCAATACCTCCTCGTCGCTTGCGGCGCGTGATATGCGGTAAACCAGGACTACCGGCCGACCGCCAATTCCGCCGACAATATCGGCCATAAAGAGGGTGTTCGATAGATTGTTGTAAACCGTGTTCGTAAACACGTAGAGGATGACATCCGCGCTGCGCAGCACAGGCTCCGCCTTTTCACGATTCTGCAAACGACCGGCTGCGCCTGTATCAAAATCAGGCGTATCCAGCAAAAGCAGATTGCGCGGCACAGATACCGAAGCAGCGTATAACGGCGGACCTGCCGTCAGAGCGTCATCCGGGGTCTGCCAGGGTTGGGGCGTTTCCCGCAGGCGGTACAGCAGCCCTTGAGCTACGCCGGGTCCAGAGAGGACATCCGGATGACCTGCCAGAAGCACACGGGTGGTTAATCCTGCCTTGAATCCCACGCGCGAAAGATTGCCGCCTGCCAGAGCGTTAAATAAAGTCGATTTACCGGTGCTGCCACCGCCACATATCGCGGTCATGAGCACGGGCAGGTCGAAATCTAGCGAGGGAAGCACTACGCGCACAAGCTTATCCAGCCAGGGGATCTCGCTGGCTGATGGGGCAACTGCACTCGATCCTGCAATCTCAGCGTTCAACCGGGGTAGCAGGTCGCGTATGGTGCGCAGCGCATCACGTAAGGCGAAGAAATCACTCTCTGCCATAATATCCTCAACTGGCAGTATAAATGTTATGGGCTCTGCTGCAAGTATCTGGTTAATCCGCTGCTTGACCTATCGCGACTGCGCGATGAAAGTGATATGATGGCTTATTAGGTAAGTTATTTATCCGGCGTAGACTGCAACGATATTGTTGAGCGGCACATCCAGGAGGCAGTATGAATATCACCTACCACATCGATGGTGGCCTTGGTTTGGAACAGCTCAAGCGTCTGCACGAAGAGGCATTAGGGCTCATCGAGCGCGTTGGCCTGCAGGTTTATCACGCGCCTACTCTGCGTCGGATTGCTGGCCAGCAGGATGTGCACATCGAGGGCAACCGAGTGCGCTTTGGGCCAGACCTGGTGGCGCGGGCTGTAGCTGCCGTGCACTATCCCGACGAAATAGCTGAAGCGTATGCTGTTATTTCGGGGGCATATGAGATGAACGTCACCGATTTGCAGACGGGCACTGTACGTCCGTCAACCTATCAGGATTTGGTCGACCTCGTAAAACTAGGGAACAGCTACGGCCTGTACGGTTCGGCTCCGGTACGGCCGCTAGATCTGCCATCCCTGCTGCAGGAACTGGCATTGTATAAGGTTTGTTACGAATATAGCGATCGCCGTCCCGGCGCTATGTTCGATGCAAATCCCATCTCGTCGCCGCAGGCTGCCAGATACGCTTTGGAGATGTCCCAGGCGGTTGGACAGCCGCTGTCGCTGGGCTTGTGGATTGTCAGCCCCTTTGTGGCTACCACAGAGAACCTGGAGATAATTGAGGCGCTGCGGGGCAGCCGCCTGCCCCTCTGGGTGGCGACTATGCCGGTGGCCGGCACTACTGCGCCGATAACTTTGGCGGGCGCTTATCTGCAGAGCATCGCCGAACTGCTGGCAGGCTTGACCCTGATTTATCTGTTGGCCGATGACGCTCCGGTATATTACAGCATCATCGACAGTATCCGCGCTTATCCCTTTGATATGCGCTACGCCAGTTTCGTATACGGCTCTCCAGAGGACCTTCTGGCTACTCTGATGCAGATCCAGTTGAACAGTTTCTATCATATCCCTGTCGTGGCCAAGTCGCTCCTGACGACCGCCAAGCTGCCCGACGCGCACGCGGCAGCGGAGAAATCCGCCCATACGCTGGCGGCAGCTATGCTGGGGGCGCGCATCTTTACCAATGCTGGATTACTGGCCGTCGATGACATCTATTCTGCAGAGCAAGTCGTGGTCGATTATGAGATCGTGCAGTATGTGAAGCGTGCCTGCCAGGGCTTGCGCTTCGATGATGCCGCGCTGGCAGTAAGCGCCATTGAGGAGGTTGGGCTGGGTGGCAGCTTTATAGGGCACGAATCCACCTTGCAGCAATACCGCCAGGCTACCTGGGATCCAGCTTTGTTTACCCACAGTACGCTGCATCAATGGCAGGGCCAGGGCAGCCCCGAATTAGCTGCGCGTGCGCGCGAGATTGCGCGTACGCGCATCGCCCAACAGGATTATGTGCTCGATGCAGATAAACGTCGTGAGCTGGATAAAATCTACCAACGAGCTGCCCGCGATTCTGACTGAGGGCTCGCTATTAGCTTATCACGGCAGGCAGTTCTTGGGGAACTTGGCTACCACGGAATAGCATGGGTCGACCACATTGCCGATGCGCATGGAGCCGACCTGAGCGTTGAGCTGCCAGGCCTCTTCACGCTGGAAACCGTAATCCTGCACTAACCAATCCAGCAGTTCAACCTGGGCCAGGCGCACACAATCCATCAATGGGCGAGTGCTGGCAGCCACCATTATCTCAGTAGCATTTTCGAGCCTCGGCCAGGCTGCCGGCTTGTGCTTAATCACACTGATGCCAAGAGTAACAAGCGCTGTCGTCTCGACTGCCGTGCCGTTGAGCTCACCATCGCCTTGCAGTGCGTGAATATCGCCAAATTCAAGGTATGCGCCGCTGACCCAGACAGGCAGATATAGGATAGTTCCTTCTCGTGTATCAGAACAATCCATGTTGCCGCCGTATTCGCCAGCAGTCAGCGTCATCTCAACCCTGCCGAACGCCGGCGCCACGCCGATTGAACCGATGAACGGGCATAGAGGCATCTGGACTCGACCGACGCGGCTGTTGAGCAGCAGCAGTGTGGCAGTACCCCTTGGCAAATCGAGCTGCCAGTCGTACCAGATTTCATCGATCGGGGCGTTATAGAGCAAGAGGTGTCCAGGAGTCTCGCCGGTCAGCGAGCCGAAATTCGGACCTTGCCGGCTGCGTCCCCAGGTGCGGTTGATTTCGATACGTTGAATATCTATCTTGAGCAGGTCACCTGGCTGCGCCTCCTCCACATAGATTGGCCCTACCGCTGGATTGGAATGGCGCAGCCTGGTACCAGGCTGCTGCTGTTGCATATGCTCGGGCAGCGGATTCCCGCCGGCATCCATCCCAAAGGCATCGCGCGTCTCAGCTACGACTGTATCGCCGCTGTGGATATGCAGGGAAGGCTCATTGGGGCCAAATGTGTAATAAAATATACGCGGATCCAGGCGGTGTATTGTCATACTGCTCCTTCTTGGCCAAGTTACTCCTCATCGCGCGTGCGGTATTGCAGAGCTTCTGCCAGATGCTGTACTTCTATATGCTCACTATCACTCAAGTCCGCGATAGTGCGCGCCAGTTTTAGCACGCGGTGATATGCTCGGGCGCTTAGTCCCAACTGGCGCATAGCCGTCTTGATCAGACTGCGTCCCGCTTCGTCCAGCTCGCAAAACTGGCGCACTTCGCCGGGACCCATATCAGCATTGCTATATAGTTTACTGCCTGTAAAACGCTCTTGTTGATGCGCGCGAGCCTTTCCCACTCGTTGGCGTACCTGGGCAGACCGCTCGCTCAGTTCCTGTCCGGATAGTTTTTCATAATCCACGCGCGGGACATCCACTATGATATCGATGCGGTCGAGCAGTGGACCAGAAATGCGCTTCTGATACGCAAGCACCAATCCCGGTGAGCAGGTGCACTCATGGGTCGGATCGCCATGATAGCCGCAAGGGCAGGGATTCATCGCCGCAACGAGCATAAAGTTGGCCGGAAAGGCGAGCGAACCTGAGGCGCGCGATATGGTAACCATTTTATCCTCCAACGGCTGGCGCATCACTTCGAGCGTGCGCATGCCGAATTCGGGCAGCTCATCCAGAAACAGTACGCCGCGGTGGGCGAGCGATATCTCACCCGGGCGTGGATAATGCCCACCGCCGACCAAACCAGCCTGCGAGATAGTATGATGCGGGGCGCGAAAAGGACGCTGACGCAGCAGTGGTTGCTGGGCTGGCAGGAGGCCGGCCACAGAGTAAATCTTCGTCACTTCGAGCGCCTCCTCGATGGACATAGGCGGCAGGATGCCAGGCAGCGCTCTAGCTAGGAGCGTCTTGCCGGCGCCGGGCGGTCCCGACATCAACAGGCAGTGCCCGCCGGCCGCTGCCACCTCGAGTGCCCGCTTGACGTGCTCCTGCCCGCGTATCTCGGCAAAATCAAGAATGTTGCTATCATCGGCATCTTCAGGTTCCTGTGGTGTAGGCTGGCTGGGGTCAATAAGCGCCATTTTGGTCAAGTGCATCACCAGTTGGCCGAGGTCAGGCACCGGGATTACCGTCAGGCCGGGGATAAGGGCGGCTTCGGCAGCATCGCAGGCAGGCACAAAAATAGTATTCAAACCCTGCTGCTTGGCATAAGAGGCCATCGATATGACGCCGTTGACATGCCGCAGGCTGCCGTCCAGCGAAAGCTCCCCGACGAACATGCTATCATCGAGATTTAGGGGAATCTGTCCGCCTCCTGCCAGGATACCGATGGCGATAGCCAGGTCATAAGCAGGGCCCTCTTTACGGAGATCGGCAGGCGCCAGGTTAATGGTGATACGTTTCTGTGGAAAGGTCAGGCCCGAGTTATAAATAGCGCTGCGCACGCGGTGGCGCGATTCCTGCACAGCCGTATCGGGTAAGCCGACGATATCGAGCATGCCGACCTGACCATTGTGGACGTCTACTTCAACATCGACCAGAGTACCCTCAAGGCCAACCAGCGCGCAACTGATAATTTTGGCCAGCATTCACAGCCCCCTCTGGATTTCATCGCACTAGTGTACCACATGCTTCTCGACCTTGTCATCTGCCAATTGCTCAGAAGCGGGTAGGCGGATATGATATCGTAAGTCAGTGAACAGGAGGTCTATATGGACCCTCGTGAAATCGTCGCCCGCACAATTGCCTATAGCGGGCCGTCCCGTTTGGCTGGCACCATGCCGGGACCTTATTGGAACGACATACTGCATATGGGCTTCTATTATGAAAAGGGGGATTTTGCCTGGCATGATGCTGTCGGCGGCTGGCAGGAGCGCACAGATATGTGGGGTAATACCTGGGCGCGCGTAGACCGCACCAGCAAAGGCGAGGTGATCCACGGCGTTATTGAAGATGACTGGCGGCAGCTCGAAACATTGCAGCTTCCGGATCTGGCTAACCCTGCCAACTATGAAGACGTGAAGCGTTTGTGTGGTGACCCGGCGAATAAACGTTATCGTGTTGGCAGTTTACCCGGCTTTCCATTTGACATTGCGCGTTATATGCGCCGCCTGGAGAACTTTTTAGGTGATATTTTGCTATCTCCTATAGAAGTTGCGATATTGCTAGATCGGATAGAAGAACTGCTGTCGGCCATCATCTATCAATATGCGCAAGCCGGCGCCGACGCGGTTATGTTCTGTGAGGACTGGGGCACACAGACTGGCCTGATGATTCATCCGCGCACCTGGCGCGATGTATTCAAGCCTCGATTTCGACGGCTGTGTGGTGTAGCCCATCAAAACGGCTTGCGGGTGGTGATGCACTCATGCGGTAAAATTACCGTCATCATCCCGGATCTTGTTGAGGCTGGGATCGATGTGCTGCAGTTTGATCAACCGCGCCTGCATGGGCTGGATGCCCTGGCACGGTTTCATGGGCAGGTCACTTTCTGGTGCCCGGTCGATATCCAACAGACGCTGCAAACCCACGATGAGCAGTTAATCGCTGCCGAAGCCGATGAATTGGTTGCTAAACTAGGTGGCAGCCGGGGCGGTTTTATCGCCGGCTATTATTCTGATAATTCGTCTATCGGGCTAGAGGAGCACTGGCAGGATGTGGCCTGCCGCGCTTTTAGCCGGTATGGCCACTGGTAAAATTGGCCTTGAGCACTCAACTGGCATATAGTGTCACCTTAATCATCCAACGTTCATACAGGAAAAGATCCATATGTCCGACCAACGTCTAGTTTACCTCGATCCGCGAGAGCTCATTTCCAGCGGACGGAAAGTGCGTTCTAAAGAAGGTGATCTTGACGGCTTAGCAGCCACAATACGCCAACATGGATTGCTGCAGCCTTTAGGCGTAACCCAGGATGCATATGGCTATCGTTTAGTATTTGGCCACCGCAG
>JAJFUJ010000239.1 GCA_021372475.1 Chloroflexota bacterium
AGAGATCATTCAGATATATATCTAGTTATTCAAGTGCGATGTGCAATTCGGGCAGCGTGTAGCCTTTATGGGGATTTTTGTCAGGCAGTATGGGCATTCTTTGGTAGTAGGCGCTGCGGCCGGCTCGGGTTTCTTGACAGCGTTTGCAGCTTTAATGACAAAGAACAGCACCAGGCCGACGATTAGGAAGTTGATGAGCGTGTTGATAAACGCCCCATAGTTGATGGTGGCTGCGCCGGCTTCCTGGGCGGCTGCCAGGGTATCATAGTGCGTGCCCGAGATGTTGATGAACAGCTTGCTAAAGTCTACCTTACCAATCAGCAAACCAATCGGCGGCATAATGATATCTTTGACAAACGAATTGACGATAGCGTTAAAAGCCGCACCGATCATCACCGCTACTGCCAAATCGAGCACATTACCGCGCAGGATAAACGCCTTGAATTCCTTCCACATAGCTCCTCCTCTATCCTTCTCGGCTAAAAAGCAGTCACTTATTCTTGAATGACCTGCTGAGCCCAGGAGCGCGCCAGGCGCGCCGCAGCCAGATCTCCATGTTGTGCCTGGCTTACGAGATCGTGCATAAAGGTGTTATCAGGCAGCGCTGCGCGGATTTCGCTAAAGGCGCGGCCAGCCTCACCGCCACCGCTGGAGGCAAAACAGGCGATGCGTTTGCCCTTCAGGCGCTGCCCGGCAAGCCAACTGCGCACAGGCGGCGCCATATTACCGGCCCAGATGGGCGTGCCGATGAAGAGCATCGCATAGGCTTCAGGGTTTCGTTCAGTCGGCTGGAGCGGGATAATCCGCCGCGACCAGGCCTGAAAACCGCCCCAAAACAACACCCAGGGCCTAAAGGATGAGTAAGGTTTGGCAGGAAGGATCTCGGTCAGGTCAGCATCCACGGCTAACGCGACTGCCTCCGCAAGCACGCGGGTGCTCCCATTGTAGGAAAAGAAAACTACCAGCTTGCGCTGAGCGACATTCGTCGGCATACTCACTCCCAGCAGCGCCAGATTTTCCTCTGCTTTATTCTACCCAATATCGCATAGGTTTCAAGTCTCAAGATGATGACGCGGGACAGTTTCACCTGCCAACTTTACGCTTGACCCCATAGCGCTTTGCTGCTATACTAACGTAGTATGGTGCTTCGCTTACGCTTTGGGCCACAAGGGAGGGTCCAATGGGTAGACCCTCTACAGGCTCGCATATGGATTCAGGAGGAGGACCATGAAGCACACTCGTCGTCAGTTTCTGCAACTATCCGCCTTGGCCGCCGCTGGTGTAGCATTGGCCGCATGCGCACCGACAGCGACCCCCACAACAGCCCCCGCCGAAGGTGGCGAAACCTCCGGCGGCACCGCAACTACCTTCAAGGGCAAGATCGAGCTCTGGGGTCAAACCTACACGCCCACCACGAGCATGGAGTTCTCAGAGGATAACCCCCTGCCCCACAACATGATCAAAGTGTTGGCCGATGAGTATATGGCCAAGAACACCGAGGTCACACTGACTATCATTGAAAAGCCTGCGCAGGTAGCCGACCATGAATGGATCACCACCGGTCAGGCCGGCGGCACGATCCCGCACATCTGCTGGACGCATCGTTTCTGGGTTGACGGTGAAGTGGACAAGGGCTGGTGGGTGCCCCTTGACTCTTACTTCAATGCCCCGAACCCGTACATCGCTTCCGGCCAGCCAGGCTCTGCGGTGTGGAAGGAAGTCTTTTATGAGGTGCCCTTTGGCGCGACGGTAGCCGTTGACGGCCATTTCTACACCGTCCCGCTCGACCTCGTTACCACTTTCTTCTTCTATAACAAGAACCTGTATGAGAAGGCCGGCATCACCACCCCCCCTGAGACCTGGGGCGAGTTACTGGCTAACTATCAGAAATTGGCTGATTCGGGCACGATTCCCGTGACCCACCTGGGCTGGTACGAATCGCAGATCGGCAACATGCTCTACGCCAAGAAGGAAAAGGTAGTCAACCCGGACGGCGGCATCGCCACGCTGCAAGAGGTGGCCTGCGCTATCAACCGTGGCGACTATCTGGCCACTAACGAAGAGTACAAGACCTGGCTCGAGTTCATCAAAAAGTACATACCGTTCTGCGCGCCTGACTGGGCAGCCGCCGACCCGCAATCCGCCTACAAGTTCAACAACCAACAGATCGCCACCTATGAAGACGGCTCCTGGCGTTTCGGCTCGCTGCGCGCCAACCCGCTGCTCGAGTTCGAGTGGGGCACTTTCTACGCCCCGGTCATCACCGCTGAGGACAGCCCGTTTGCCACCGGCGGGAAGGCTATCCCCATCGGCGGCCCGACCGCAGCGCAGTGGTCTGTCTCGACCCGCGCGGAGAAGGAAGGCGTCCTGGCCACCGCCGTGGACGTGCTGCACTGGTACTCGGCACCGCAGAACGGCGGCCGCATGATCGGTGAGCTCGCTTCCTTCCTGCCGAACTTGAAGGGTGCAGATGTCAACCCGGATCTCAAGGCCCCGCTTGAGGCCATCTCCACGGGCTTGGGCGAAGCCGCTATGTTTGTCTACCCCGACAAGATCGACACCGAGAACCGCGAAAAGATGACGCCTATTGTGACGGACTGGAAACTCGGCCAGATCTCGCTCGAGGATGCTCAAGCGCAGCTCGCTGAGATTATGACGAGTTACGCTAAAGCGGCCATCGAAAAGAACGGCTGGACCTGCTAATCTGCATGTCGAGGCTGTAAACTGCGGGCTACAGCCATCTGGGTGATATCACAAAACAACGGCGCCAGTTCTGACCCGCCAGAGCTGGCGCTGTACATCGGAGGGAATCATGGCCACTGCAACGGCAAGCACCACGGCCGTAGTCCGAGCCCCCAAGAAAGAAACCCTTTGGAGACGTATAGTCCGCTACAAGCATGCTTATGCGATGATTGCTATCACTTTTATCCTGTTGATGTTCTTTAACTACTACCCAGCCTTCATGGGGCTTTACCGTGCATTTTTTAATTACGATGTCGGCCTCAAGCCGGAATTTATCGGGTTTGGTAATTTTGTCAAGCTATTTACCGTTGACAAGACCTTTATCAAATCGCTGGGAAATGTGGCCATCTTTACTATCTGGCGCGTTATCAGCGCTATGATATTCCCCTTCCTGGCGGCGGAGCTCATCTTTGGGCTGACCAACGCTAAACACAAATATGGCTATCGCCTGGCCATGATTATCCCGATTGTGGTGCCGGGTATGGTCAGTATTCTGCTATGGCAGTTCATTTATGACGGCGTGAACGGCCTGTTGAACGCACTGCTCGGTGCTGTGGGGTTGGCTTCCCTGCAGCACGCCTGGTTAGGCGACCCAAGTGTTGCCCTGGGAGCTGTCACCCTAATGGGCTTTCCATGGGTCGGCGGCACCAACGTGCTCATTTACCTGGCCGGTTTGCAAGGTATCACCAATGAGATTGTTGATTCGGCTAAAATCGACGGCTGTACGGGGTTTCGCCGCGTGTGGTATATCGATATCCCGCTCATTCGCGGCCAGTTCAAGCTGCTGATCGTCCTCTCCATCATGGGCGGCCTGCAGGGCTGGAGCACGATATTCGTGATGACCAAAGGAGGCCCGGGAACCGCGACCATGGTGCCCGGTATGTGGCTTTACAACAACGCCTTCCAATGGAACAAAATGGGCTATGCCTCGGCGATTGGTCTGTTTATGTTTGTCATCATCATGACCCTGACCATCGTTAACATGAAGTTCATCAAGACGTCCGAAAGCTAAGTGAGGAGGATTCCAGTGGCTGAAGCAGTTACAAAGGGGAGTTATGTAACCAAGCCCAAGAAACGCTCAGGCGACGCCTGGCATGTATTCTGGCATACGGGCGACTGGTGGCATCATATCCTGCTCATCATTTTGCTCATATTGATGTTCATCCCGATTATTATGATGCTCATCATCTCGTTCAAGACGGTCGCCCAATTCTCGATGGACCCGTTCTTTCCGACTTTCCCGCTGCACCCCGAGAACTATGAGCGCGCTTTTACTGTCATCTGGCGTTATATCCTGAATAGCATCATTGTCAGCGGCATCAGTGTGCTTGGCGTGATAAGTCTTGCTACGATAGCAGCCTGGGCCTTCGCGCGCTACCCGTTCCCGGGCCGCGACATCCTGTATTATCTGATCCTGGCGCTGATGATGGTGCCGGGGGAGCTAACCCTGGTGCCGCAGTTCCTGCTTGTGAAGGGCCTCGGCCTGCTCAACACCCGCTGGGTGCTGATCTTGCCCTATATAGCGGGCGGCCAGGTGTTTGCCATCTTTGTGCTGCGCTCGTTCTTTGAGGGACTGCCCGAAGAATTGTTCGAGGCAGCGCGCATTGACGGTGCATCCGAATTGCAGTCATTTACAAGGATCGCCCTGCCGATGTCCAGCTCGATCATCGGCGTCGTAGCGATTATGAATGTCACCGGCACCTGGAACGACCTGATTTGGCCGACAATTACTGTCAGCACTAGGCGCCTGATGACGATGACCGTCGGACTGTATGCCTTCCGCAACGAGATGTATACTCAGTGGGGCAGCCTGATGGCCGGTTACACCATCGCCTCCATCCCAATGATTATCCTGTTCGCTTTCACTAGCAATCTATTTGTGGAAGGTTTGGCATCCGGCGCTCTCAAGATGTAAAATAAGCCGCCAGTGTCGGCTGAGTCCGCGTAAGGTTAGGGCCCTGCCTGTATGGTAGGGCCTTTGTTTTAAGAACAGCTCAGCAATCTACCCGCCCGCAAGAGGAATGCGACGTGAAATTTATCGCCCGATTTACCGGTTTATGGCGCCTGGTATATGCACGGTTAGTAAATGATGCTGCTCTTACTTTAAGCCTGTTGTTTGGCTGGGTTGTGTTTGTAGCTTTTATCTCGGCTATCCCCATCTATTCTGATGCGGTTAACCAAAAGCTCCTGGCCAAGGAACTCTCCAATCAGCCCGGGCGTGCGCCATCGTACGGGTTTTATTTCCATTATGCGGGCGGTTCTTCCACTGGTGCGAGTTGGGAAAATTACACGGCGCTTAACGAGTATATGGCGAACAACCTGCCAGGACAGCTCGGCCTACCGCGGCAGGTGAATATGCACTTTGCCAACAGCAGCACCTTTCAGCTTTTCCCTGAAAACTCGGAATACTCCCAGCGCCAGATGCTGGGCCGGTTTGCGCTGGGTTTTGTACGCGACCTCGATCAGCGCGTGCATATCATCGAAGGCGAAATGCCGTCCGTCAACCAGAGCGCTGAGGACGGATTGCAGGTATTGGTTTCACTCTCGCAAGCCTCCAAGCTCGGTTTACAGGTAGGCGACCGTCTGAAACTTTTTGATGCCGGCAGCTCAACGGCTGCCGTCCCCCGACCGCGCGTTGAGCAGTTGGTTGTAATTGTCGGTATCTGGGATGTCAATGATGCCCAGGACCCGTTCTGGTATATTTCACCCTCCGCGTTCGATGAAGTGCTGCTTTTACCCGAAGGCGCCTACAGCGCGCTCGCCTCAAGCAACCGGCTGCCGACCCTGCTCTACAACATCGGCTGGTATCAAACCTATGACGGCGCGCGCATTCGTTCACAGAATGTGCCGGGGTTCCTGGGGCGCATCAGCGCCGCCCAGGCACGGGTGAGCTCGCTGCTGAGCGGCACCAACCTGGACGTCTCACCGGTTGCCGCGCTAGTGCGCTACCAACGCGTGGCATCATCGCAGGCCGTGCAGTTGGTGCTCTTTTTGATACCATTCATCGGGCTGGTGATTTACTTTATTGTATTGGTAGCCAGCGGGGCGGTGCAGCGCCAGCGCCTGGAAATTGCCATGCTCAAGAGCCGTGGGTCGAGTTCCTCCCAGGTCTTTGGATTGTATGTGTTGCAAGCACTGCTCATGGCCATCATCGCGCTGATATTAGGTCCTATACTAGGGCGCCTGATCGCCAAGGGGATTGGAGCTACCTACGCTTTTCTCTCCTTCCGTACACGCGAATCGCTCAACGTAGCTATCACCCCGACAGCCATCGAGTACGCGGTAGTCGGCCTGGTGATCGCAATGCTGGCAACGGTGCTGCCAGCGTTGAGCGCCTCGCGCCAGACGGTCGTGGGGGCCAGGCATGATACCTCGCGCCGCGCACGCGCGCCCTTCTGGCAGCGCTTCTACCTCGATCTCATCCTGATGGGCCTGGCTATATATGCCTACTATGTGCTCAAGCAGCAGGGATTCCTGGTCGGCCTGATGCAGATGGGCGACACTCAATCGCCCTTTACCAATCCGCTCCTGTTCCTGGCGCCTTCGCTCTTTATCGTCGCGTTCTCGCTGCTGGCGGTGCGCCTGTTCCCGCTGCTCATCCGCCTGCCAGCCTGGATAAGCTCGCAGATGAATGGCGTTTCACTCTTGCTGGCGCTGCGCAACCTGACTAACTCGGGCTATGCCCATACCGGGCTGCTTTTGATTCTGCTGCTTACGACCAGCCTGGGCACCTTTACGGCCTCGGCAGCGCGCACAATGGACGATAATGTGGAAAGCCAGATTCGTTACAAGGTAGGCGCGGATGTAGTGCTCAGCGAGGCATCCGGCCTGCTCTCGCAGGTTGAAGCTGAACCTGCCGCTAAGGAAGAAGGCACCACCACCGCAGCAACCCCGGAGCCGGTCTATCTCGTGCAGCCAGTGGAGGAACACCTCAATGCCGATGGCGTTACAGCCGTGGCTCGCGTCGGGCGCTTTAAGGGTTCGGCGCGCCTGGGCAGCTCCTTTGGCACGGGTACTGTGCTGGGCATAGACCGCCTGGATTACCCCAAAGTGGGCTATTATCGACGAGATTTCACGCCCAACTCGCTGGGTGACTTGATGAATCGCCTGGCGATGCAGTATGACGGCATCATCGTCTCGCGCGATGTGCTCGACAAGAGCGGGCTGCAGATTGGCGATACACTGCCCATCCAGGGACTCATCAGCTCCTCTAGCCAGGCGGTATTGTTCACGATTGTGGGGGTCATGGATTACTGGGCGACAGCGTATCCAGCCGACGGATCTTTTTTTGTTGCCAACCTGGAATATATCTTTGAGCAGACCGGCGGGGTAAAACCGTGGGAGGTCTGGCTGGAGGTGGATGACAGCGTAGATTATGAGGCGCTATCCGCCTCGGTAGAAAACCTGGGCTATGTCATCATCGGCGGAACGGACGCACGCGCGCAGTTGGATGAGGCGCAGCGCCGTCCGGAGCGCACCGGTTTGTTCGGCTTCCTCTCAGTCGGTTTTATCTTTACCATCGCACTATCGATGCTGGCGCAGATCATCTATGCGCTGCTCTCATTCCGCCAGCGCTTTATCCAGTTCGGCATGATTCGCGCCATCGGGTTAACATCTAGACAATTGGCTGTGTCGCTAAGCACCGAACTGGCCTTGATAACTATTATGGGAGTTGGCGTTGGTTTGGTCGGCGGTCTAGTTACGAGCCGTCTCTTTATCCCCTTCCTGCAGGTTGGCTATACCGCAACGGATTTGGTCCCGCCATATATGGTCAACATCGCCTGGGGAGATATCATCGAGGCTGTAGCGGCGATTCTGGTCACGTCGCTGCTGACCAATGCGGGCGTCATTTACTTCCTGTCGCGCATCAGGGTCTTTGAAGCGTTGAAACTGGGCGAATCGCTGACCTGAGCGGATGGTTTTGTGCGCGTTTTATGGAGCCTCCGCAGCGCAGCGACATCGCTCGCGGCTTCCGAATTCGGTGATATGAAAGCGGGGGAGCGGCGATTCTCCCATTCATGCGTTCAATCGGTCGCCCAGATGCCGCGCCGGGCAGCCCGCGCCTCATCCTGAGCAGCGTCGAGTTCCTCCTGCAGGCCGGTATCCGGCGGATATGCTTTGGCGTGCGCCATCCCCTGGCGCACCAACTCGGCGTTGATCAGGGTATCGCCCACATATACATAGCGCAGCAGGCGGCCGTAGCGGTCTGTCTCGGAGACGTCCTTCACCAGGGTGACAATCTGGCCTTCCACCAGACGGCGGTTGGCCTCCTCGGCGGCGCGGGCATAGGGCTGCTCCTCCACCTCGTCGTGCGCCAACTCGGGCGCGTTGATGCCGATATAGCGCACCTTGAACTCCTCACCGCTCATATTCACCCAGATGGTATCGCCATCCACCACATCTACCACACGGCCGGACTCGCCCGCGGGCACGCTATTGGCGCAGCCGCCCAGCAGACAGGCCGAAAGGCAAAGCATGGCCAGCAGAACGCGCACAATACGCGGCAATTTCATCGGTGACAGCTACCCCTGGTCAGCGTAGATATCGCAGGCAAACAAACAGCCCTGCGCGTGGCAGGGCTGTTTGCCTGTTGCGAACTATTGGATTGGCGGAGGGGCCATCGCGCCGGGCTCGGCAGGAGCTTGCCCGCCGCTAACATAATAGGCCGTCAAACGTGTGTTGTGCTCCACCGAGATGTACACTTCCCACAACTCGCTGGTAGCCTTGAGCACCACAAACACAATGAGCGTTACGATGATGATGCCGATAAAACCGATTACGCCTCCAACGACACCACCGAAAACACCAGTCAGGGTGCTCAGGGAGGGAGCCGCCTCCACCAGATCGGGGTTATTGCTAAGCAGCGCCCCGCCGGCGATGCCGAGAACGAGCACGGCGAACGCGCCAATGATGCCGCAAACCAATGCAATCCAGGCCAGCACTTTGAACAAGCTCGAAGCGAAACGCAAAGCCTTGAATTTTTTCTCGACCACGGTGCACTCCTTCTCTATAAATACCTCACATGGGCTGACCGACACCCTTTGATTATAACACAAGGGATATTCAGTCTCAATGGTTATTATCAGGAGGGTATTGAAAAAGTATCCAACTGGAGACACCGTAGTGTCTGAAAGACAGGGTTGCGAACTCGCAGATCATTCCCGCGCAAGCAGGAATCCATCCAAGTCTTGCTTTTATTCTTGTTATTATATGATATATTGCACCATATATCAGATCAATACTGGATTCCGGCCTGCGCCGGAATGACGTTTCCTGTTTTCCAGTGGGCAAGTATAAGGAAAGAACCTCTTTTTCAACACCCTCATTATCAGCGCGTTTCAGTTATTTTATGCAAGCCCCGCGGCGTATCGGGATTCAGCCCTTTGACCAGCGCCACGCTGCGCGCCAGCAACTGCGCCGGGATGATGGCCGGAATCGGCGTCAGCCATTCGGGCACGCCGGCCGGCAGCGGGAGCTGCGTCTGGGCCAGCTCCAGGGCTTGCGGCATATCCGAGATAACGATCGGCTCCGCGCCGCGCCTGCGGCACTCGCCCAGGGCAGCGAGCAAATCCGGATAGGTCGTACCGCTGGGAGCCACAGCCAGTAGCGGGAACCCCGGCTCGAGGATAGCAATCGGCCCGTGCATAAAGTCGGCCGTCGAATAGGCATTGGCGGAGATGTAGGTCATTTCTTTGAGCTTGAGGCCAGCTTCCAGCGCCGTGGAGTAGGTCAACCCGCGCCCAAGCGCAACGGTTTGGGTCATATAGCGGTAGCGTTCGGCCTGGGCGATGATACTGGCATTGAGTTCGAGCGTCCGGGCGGTTTGCCCGGGCAGGGCGCGCAGCTCTTCGAGCCGAACAGGATCTGCGCTGAGCGCCGCTGAAAGCATGGCAGCCGCCAGCAGTTCGGCGGTGTAGGTCTTGGTAGCGGCCACGCTGTGCTCCGGCCCGGCGTGCAGCGGGATGACAAAGCGCGCGGCCTTGGCCAGGGGCGAATTGGTCTCGTTGGTGATGGCCAGGGTGAGCTGTCCCTGCTGGCGGGCGGCATCCACCACGGCGACGACATCGGGCGAGCGCCCGGATTGCGAGACGCCGATGACCAGCACGTCCACCAACCTGGGCGGCGCCTGGTAGAGTGTGTACAGCGAGGGAGTTGCCAGGGCAGACGGTAGGTGGTGGCACCACCCGAACAGATACTGGGCATAGATGGCCGCGTGGTCCGAGGTGCCGCGCGCCGCGAACAAAACCCAGCGCACGCCCCCTGAGCGGATAGCGGCCGCGATAGTCTGGACATTGCGCCATTCGGCGGTAAGCAACCGCTCGAGCGCTTCGGGTTGTTCGTGAATCTCGTTCCAGGTATTATCCATATGGGAATCCTCCTATATAAAAACTCCTCAAGCCAGGGGCTTGAGGAGTCTGACGCTAATCGCTGACTGCTGCCGGCGCTGCAGTCGGTTCAATCCACCAGGGCCCCGAGGAGTCCTGGAAGTAGGTATTGATATCGTTGGCGGCGATGCGCCCGGCGCCCATGGCGCTGATGACAGTGGCGGCGCCGGTGACGATATCACCGCCCGCCCAGACGCGCTCCATGCGCGTGCGTCCGTTCTCCTGGTTGGTGACGGCTGTGCCCGTGCGGCTGCGCTCCAGTGCGGCGGCATCGGTAAAGACGAGCGGGTTGGGGCGCGTGCCCAGGGCCATCACGACGGTATCCATCGGCATCTCGAACTCGGAACCTTCGATCGGGATGGGGCGGCGGCGTCCGGAGGCATCCGGCTCACCCAACTGCATCCTGATGCAACGGATGCCCGTGACCCAGCCCTTGTCATCGCCCAGGACTTCTACCGGATTGGTGAGGAAGTCAAAGATAATGCCCTCTTCCTCGGCATGATGCACTTCCTCGGCGCGGGCGGGCACCTCATCGCGCGAGCGGCGGTAAACGATATGCACTTCCTCGGCGCCCAGGCGCAGCGAGCAGCGCGCGGAATCCATCGCCACGTTGCCGGCGCCCACCACGGCCACGCGCTTGCCCACCTTGACGGGCGTATCCCAAGCGGGGAAGAGGTAGCCTTTCATCAGGTTGGTGCGCGTCAGCAGCTCGTTGGCGGATAGCACCCCGTTAAAGTTCTCGCCGGGAATGTTGAGCATCATCGGCAAACCAGCGCCGGTGCCCAGGAAGACGGCATCATTCTCGGCCAGCAGCTCCTCCAACGTATAGAGCTTGCCCACCACGGCGTTGCACTCGATTTTAACGCCCAGTTTACGCACATAGTCGATCTCTGCGTTGACCACATCCTTGGGCAGACGGAACTCGGGGATGCCGTACATCAGCACGCCGCCCGGGGTGTGCAGCGATTCGAGAATGGTGACCTCGTGGCCGGCTTTGGCCAGGTCGCCGGCAGCCGTAAGGCCGGCCGGGCCGGAGCCGATAACGACCACCTTCTTGCCCGTCTTGGCCGGCAGTTCAGGCGCACGCATGCCCTGCATGCGCTCCCAATCGGCCACAAAGCGCTCCAGTCGGCCGATGGCCACCGGCTGTCCCTTTTTACCAAGGATACAGACCACCTCGCACTGCGTTTCCTGCGGGCAAACGCGGCCGCAGATGGCCGGCAGCGAGTTCTTGTCCTTGAGCATCGCCACAGCCTGCCACAGGTCCTGCTGGGCCAGGGCGGCAATGAACTCGGGGATGCGCACATTGACGGGGCATCCCGGCACACAGGAGGGCTTCTTGCAATTCAGGCAGCGGCCAGCCTCTTCGACGGCCATCTCCAGCGTATATCCGAGCGCCACTTCACCAAAGATGTGCCTGCGTTCCTCTGCATCGCGCGTGGGCATCTCGTGACGCGGCGTATTATTTCCTTTAGCCATAAGGGTTTACTCTCCTAATTGTTGGCCGCGGCCGGCGCGAGCGAACGCTCGTACGCCTCGAGGGCGGTCTTTTCAAGATCGAGATAGAAGCGCTGACGGCTCAGCAACAGGTTCCAATCCACCTGATGCGCGTCGAACTCGGGACCATCCACACAGGCAAAGCGCGTGCGTCCGCCAACCGAAACACGGCAAGCACCGCACATACCCGTTCCGTCCACCATAATCGAGTTCAGGCTGACGAGGGTCATCACCCCATAAGGTTGCGAGGTCAAGGCGCAGAACTTCATCATAATAGCCGGGCCAATAGCCCAAATGCGGTCAATTTTGCGTCCAGCATCGAGCAGCTCCTTGAGGGGCACCGTCACCAGCGCCTTGCGGCCGTAAGAGCCGTCATCGGTGCCGACGATGAGCTCATCGCATACAGTGCGCATCTCGTCTTCCCAAAAGAGCAGATCCTTGGTGCGGGCGCCGATAATGGCAATGACGTGGTTGCCGGCGGCGCGCAACGAACGGCAGATGGGGTAAATCGGCGCGATGCCCAGGCCGCCGCCCACCAGCACGACGGTACCAAAGTTTTCAATCTCGGTCGGCCGGCCGAGCGGCCCGGTAAAGCTGGCGAGCTCGTCGCCGGCTTCCATAAAGCCCAGCTCGCGGGTGGACTTGCCGATTTCCTGCACCACGATAGTGATGGTACCGGCAACGCGGTCGTAATCCGCGATGGTCAGAGGGATGCGCTCGCCTTTATCGCTCACGCGCAGGATAATAAACTGGCCTGCCTGCGCCTTGCGGGCCACCTCGGGCGCCTCGATGACATACATCTTGGTCACCGGTCCAAGGACCTTTTTAGTCACGATACGATACACAGCTATCCTCCTGAAAAGAAGTCTGCAAGCGGAACAAACGCACTGTGCGCACACACAAACATCCGCTCTCTGCCGCCGGCTGATACGTCCAGCTCATCACGGCGCGAGCGGTATCAGCTTGGGTTTAGCGGTTCAACGGCCCAACTCGATAATCTGGCGGACTAAGCCAAATACGGACATCCCGAGTTGAAAGGCTTGATTCATATCCATAGGGCGCTTGGCAACGCCGGCGTTGTTTTCTGCAGGCAGCTTCTCTGCCATTTTAGATGCGCCAACTCCCAGAGCGGCGCCCAATACAGCGCCTATTACAGCTCCCCCCAGGACATAACGCCAAGTTTTAGACACGCGGAGCCTCCTTGTGCTTGCTGCGCAGTATGGACCGCAACCCGGCGCGCATACCCTGCGGCACACTGCGCACCTTGGCTGTAGTAAAGGAAACTTGCTGAGCCACCTGACGGGTCTTGAGGCTATACTTGAGCACCGTCTGAGATACCTCATGGATGCCGTTCTTTGCCTTGGGCCGCGTCTTGCGCCAGTATTGCAACAGGCGTACAAACAGCACCAGTACGACCGCGCTCACCGCAATCGCTTCGATCGAGAGCAGGATGACGGACACGTTGCGGGCGATATTCAGGATTGGTTCAGACATGCTGCCTCCCGCCCCCTATATTACAGCAGTTCCGTCTCATAATCCAACAGCACGAGTTCGGCGTGCGCGGTGCGGATAAACTGGACGGCGCGCTCCATCAAGCCTTGCGTGTAGGCACTATCCGCCGAGACGCACACCAACGCCAGCGTGGCCAACTGGTGCGAATTCTGCTGAGCCACCTCTGCCACCGAGACGTTGAACTCATTGTGCAACCGCACGGTTACGGAACGCAACACTTGGCGCTTGTCTTTGAGCGAGCCGGCTGCCGGAATCTGCAATTGTAAGGTGCACAGGCCAATCACCATCCCCGGCCTCCGGCACACTATTATATACAAACTGTGCTTTTTTACACAAACTTAGCGCTGCGCAAAATGCAGCGCCCCCGCTCCCTGAGCCATGGCCGCCTCGCTGAGCGCCTCGGAGAGGGTCGGATGGGCATGGATAGTGCCAGCGATATCGGCAGCGCTGGCGCCGAGGCGCATGGCCAGGGCGGCCTCGGCAATCAAGTCGCTGGCATGCGGGCCCATGATATGCGCCCCCAGCACACGCCCGCCCCGGCCGTCCGCGGTGCGCTCACAAACCAGACGCACCTGGCCTTCTGCCTCGCCTATGGTCAGAGCACGCCCGCTGGCGGAAAAGGGGAAACGTGAAACGCTCACCGCGATGCCGCGCATCTTGGCTTCAGCCTCCGTCAGTCCCACGCCGGCAATCTCCGGCATGGTAAAGATGCAGCTCGGTACCACGCTATAATCCGCGGCAAGCCCGCCGCCCAGGATATTGCCGACGGCCACCTCGCCCTCATACGCGGCGACATGCGCCAGCATCAACCCACCGATGCAATCGCCGATAGCATAGATGCCTTTCAGATTGGTGCGCATATAGGCATCCACCGCCAGCGCATGCCCTTTGTAGGCCGCGCCGAGTGCCTCCAACCCGAGTCCGGCACTATACGGTGCGCGACCGATGGCCACCAACACCACCTCACCCTCGACGTTGAGCGCCTGAGCGCCCTGATGGTAGGTGACGTGCAGCCCCTCTGGGCTCTGTTCGATGCGCTCCACCTCCACCCCGATGCTGATCTGCATGCCGGTCTGCCTGAGCTGAGCCTGTAGGCGCTTGGCCAACTGCTGTTCCGCGCCCATCATAAAGAACTCGCGATCGAGCACCACCACGCGCGCCCCGAGTGCCTGATACAGGCAGGCGAACTCCATGCCGGAGACGCTAGCGCCGATAATGACGATGCTGCGCGGCTGGCGCGGATAAGCAAGTATGCCCGAGGTATCGAGCACGCCGGGCAGGTCGGCGCCGGGCACCCGCAGGGCGACAGGCTGTGCACCGCTGGCGATGATGATATTGCGCGCTGCGAGCGTCTCCTCGCCCTCGGCTGAGCGCACGCTCAGCCGGCCGAGCGCGGGGATAAAACCAGAGCCGCGCATAATGCGTATGCCATAGTTAGCCAGCAGATGCTCGACTCCGCCCACCAGGGAGTCCACCACGGCTTTTTTGCGTTCCAGCATCCGCTGGTAATCAAAACTAAACGCATCGGCCTGCAGCGCATATTGTCCAGAAGCGGCGTCGCGGTAGAGTTCGGCATCGCGCAGCATCGCCTTGGTGGGGATGCAGCCATAGTTCAGGCAGGTTCCGCCGACGCGGTCACGTTCGACCAAAACTACGCTGGCGCCCCGCTGCGCGGCGCGGATGGCCGCCGCATAGCCGCCCATGCCGCCGCCGATAATGGCGATATCATAGGCGGTGCTGCTCATTCCGCCGGCTCCTGAGCTTCCTGCTCAACGCGGTAGCTGGAGGCCACCTCGGCCTTCAGGCTGTTGATTACCGAGCAGTATTTGGTCTGCGAGAGCCAGATCGCGCGCTCGACCGCTTTAGGGTCGATATCGTATCCGCGCACGACATATTCGACCTCAATCTTGTTGTAGCTTTTCGGGTGCTCCTCGTTACGGTAGCCCTGGACGTTGAGATAGAAATGGGTGACCCGCTGACGTTTTTTGGTGAGCACTGCGATGACATCCATGCCAGTGCAGCCGGCTACTCCCATTAACAGCATCTCCATCGGGCTGACGCCGCGGCGGGGGGAGCCGTCGGCGTGCGCGGTATCGATAGGCGCCGTCGCGCCTGAGGCTTCACCGAACGCCACGAACTGCATACCCTCGACCCAGGTTGCCTGGATGCGCATCATATTTTCCTCAGCCATCGCTTACCTCCTCTATTACGGGACAAACACACGGTACTGCGCCTGGTACAGCCAGACCGCCGCCAGATAACCATCGCTCCAACCGCCGACAGCCGCCAAGAAGGAGCCTGCCGGGGTATCGAGCACCGAAAACCCGAGGCTGCGCCAGGAGCCGGTCAGCGGCGCGTCAAAACTTGTCCAGTTGTTACCGGCGATATCGTAGCGCTCACTGGTCGCCACCGGCCGCTGCCAGCCCCCGCCAACCGCATACAACGCACCGTTGAGCGCCACCAATCCGAGGCCGGCGCGCGGGATGGTGAGTTGGGCGTGCTCCTGCCAGGTGAATGCGCCGGATGCGGCAGGGTCAAACGACTCGACCAGGTCGAGCACGCGGCGGCCATCATAACCGCCTACCAGGTAGATGCGCCCGCCCTCGGTCACGGCGGCAGCAAAGCCGCGCGCGCTGGTGAGGGCGCCGGCCTCACTCCAGCTATCGCTGGCAGCATCGTAACGGTAAACAGTGGAAAGATAAGCGGAGCCGTCCCAGCCGCCCAACAGGTAATAGCCGCCAGGCGCCGGGACGATGGCGTAGGCACAGGCCGGCCGCGGCAGCGGTGCGGCCGTATGCCAGGCGTCGGCCGCCGGATCATACACTTCATGGGTATTCACGGCCTGGCCGGAAGCATCGAGCCCGCCGGGGACGTAAACGAGGCCGTTTACCACCGCTGCGCCGATATTGGCGACAGGAGTCGGCTTATCCGCGCGGCGCAGCCAAGCGCCACCTGCCGCGGTGTACGCTTCAACGGCGCCGCTCCAACCGTCGGCCGTCAACCCGCCGATGACCAAAATGGTGTCGGATACGACCGCCTGGGCGAAGCGCGCCCGCGCCTGGCTCAGGCCGGCCTGGCGCTGCCAGCGGCCGCTAACGCTCGCCGGCAGCGGCTGGCTTTGAACAGCCGTATCATCCACAAAAGGATTGGCGGGGGCAGCGCTTGGAGCAGCCTCGAGCGGCCAGAGGAATGCACCCACGCCTGCGGCCAGGAGTAGCGCCACTGCACAGAGCACAACCCAGGCCGGCGCCCAGGGCAACGCAGCGGGCGAGGGTATCTCGGGCAGTACAGCGGCGGGCGGCGCGGCGGATTCAAGCCCTTGCGCGCCCGCCACCCCGCTCACCAGGTTATGCTGGATGGCATACAGCGCGGCCTCTGTGCGCGATTCCACCCCCAGCTTTTCAAAAATATTGCGCAGG
The DNA here is from genome assembly GCA_021372475.1 of Chloroflexota bacterium. Taxonomy (GTDB): domain Bacteria; phylum Chloroflexota; class Anaerolineae; order UBA1429; family UBA1429; genus JAJFUJ01. Next base: position 16,556 of record JAJFUJ010000239.1, read on the forward strand.
TGCGTCTTGACGGTGTTGATGCTGATGTGCAAGGCGAAGGCAATCTGCTGATTGGTGGCGCCTGTCGCAAGCAGGGCAAGCAGCTCGCTCTCACGCTCGCTCAATTCGGGGGGCGCCTGTTTTGCCAAACCGAGTCTCCTTTATCCTGTGTCGGATTCTACCACAGGCAGCCGGCACATTCAACCTGCGGCCAGCGTGTATTTGCTGCAACTGCCCGACCTGACTATCGTATAGGATGTATATGTCTCCTAAAGGAGTAGGAAATGAGTGAATCAACACGTACCGCACGTATAGTTGAAGCTGAGATAGGGCCGCTCGATTGGAGCAAAGTCAGGTTCCCCAAGGTGGATATGGAGCCAGTGCGGCAGTTAACCGAGCAAACCCTGCTTACCGGCATCGGCATAGGGGTGCTGGCTGCGCGCGGCCTGCGCCAGGCAGTCGGAGCGGCTTACAAAGCCGGCAGTGAAGAGGCCGAACACACCGGGTCTTTGGCCGAGATGCTGGTCAGTTGGGTACGTAAACCCAAGGCGGCGGAAGCGGAATCCAAGACTATTATCCGTAAAGTGCCGGTTATGCCTATCGCCGACTACTCCGGCCTGAGCGAGGCCGAGGTGATCGACCGGCTGGCGAACCTGGATGCTGCGCAACTGGATATCGTACGTACCTATGAGATCAGCCACCTAAATCGGCCGGCCGTGCTAACCGCCATCGATAATCAGCTCACGGGCGCCTGAGTGCGCATCATCCTCTATACAGGCAAGGGCGGGGCGGGCAAGACCACCCTGGCAGCCGCGACCGCCCTATATTCGGCGCACCTGGGGCACCGCACCCTGGCGGTCAGCACCGATACCGCTCATTCCCTGGCTGACGCGCTGCAGCTCCCGCTTGGGAACGATCCGCGCGCCGTCGGCGCAAGCGGCCTAGATGCGGCTGAGCTCGACAGCGCCAGCGAACTGGAGCACTACTGGGGAGAGATCAAACAACGCATCACCGCACTGCTGGTAGCCGAAGGCGTGGACGCGACCGCCGCAGGCGAACTGGCGGTGCTGCCGGGGCTGGACGAGATCATCGCCCTGGTGCGCATCAAGCGCATTTATAACGCCGGCTGCTATGACGGGCTGATCATCGACTCGGCGCCCACAGGCGCGGCCATGCGCCTGCTGGCTGCCCCCGACCTGACAAACTGGTACACGCGCTACCTGACGGGATTGACACACAGCGCTGTTAAGCTACTGCTCCCCAAACTACAGGGAGCGTTCAAGCTGCCGATTAGCGCTGGCGCCATACAGGAACGGCTGCAGGAGCTCATCGATGAACTGCAAGCGCTGCGCGCTCTGCTGACGGATAACACGGTCACCACCGTGCGGTTGGTGCTCAATCCCGATAACCTCTCGCTGCGTGAAACCCAACGCGCCTATACCTATTTTAGCCTGTTCGGCCTCACAGTGGATGCGCTATACCTCAACCGGTTGTACCCTAGCGAGATTGCCGACCCTTACCTGCAAAATTGGATTGCCGACCAGGCGCACTATCGCCAGGAGGCAGCCGAACTCTTTGCACCTTTACCACTGTTCGAGGTGCCGCTGCAGCGCCGCGAGGTGCTGGGCAGCGCGCAGTTGCTGGCGCTGGCCGAGGCGCTCTACGGCGATATCGACCCGCTGCCGCCCCTCGCGGAGGAGCAACCCGTCAGCTACAGCCTGGAACAGGGACGCTACACGCTGATGCTGCGCGTGAGCGGCATCACATCCGGTGAGGTGGAGCTCAACAGGCAGGGCGATGAACTGCAAGTGCGTTTGAGCAATTATCGGCGTACACTAACATTGCCTCAGTATTTGGCCGGCCTGCAGCCCACCTTTGCTGAGGTGAACGGTGAGCACCTGCGGGTTATATTCGAGACTGCGGGCGTTAGGCGCTAAACACCCAGGTGCGTGCCCAGGTGCTGTTCTCACGCGGCCGCAGCGCAACGCGGTAAAACACCTCCGGCGAGATGATATGGTCGATCGCCCAAATCGCTGCTGCGGACGGGTGGAAAGAGTCGGATTCGCGGACGCGCGCCGGGCTGGCAGTGTGCGACAGTTCCCAGTAAAAAGGTGTGTCGGTCAGGATGTCCTCCGGCGCAAGGTATGCCATCGCTGCCTTGGGATTGTAGGCCGAAAACGAAAAGACTCTGCCGCACGTGGTAAAGGTGCCGTTTTCCTCGGGCGTAAGCTTGCCGTCCTGCGGGGCGATGTGATTGAACTCCAGGCAGTAACCCGGACCGATGGGCAGACCGTCGATGGTGATAAAGTTGTGGCAATACTCGTTGAGCTCGATATCCCACTCGCCGACATTATCAGCCTGCATCGTCATTGTGAGCGCGGTGCCCTCCACCTTGACTTGCTTGGTCAGACGCAACGCATAACCGCGGCAAGGGAGCGGCTCGGCCACAAAGGTAACCGCGTCGGGGTGGCGTTCAATGCTTATCCGAGATAACTCGGCCTGGTATTGCTTATAAAAGATGTAATCGACAGCTTCGGTCTTGGTCAGGAGGCCGATCCCCGGCTTTAAGAACTGCTCGCCAATCTGCGCCTCTTGCGCCAGGGCATTGGCCTGATATTCGCTGCACAGGCCGACGCCGCCAGAGCAGGGGTGTGCCAGGTTGGCGGGCTCACGCGTACAAAAGTTGTGTACGCCGTCCAGCGTCACCCGGGTGATAAAGCCAGCCCGGTCGAAACGGAAGGTCGTGTTGGGCGCCTCGCCGGGCAAGGCGATCTCGATAGCCAGACGCTCAGTAGCCAGAGTGCTGCTCATGATAATCACCTCGCGTGTAGGATAGCCGTCAGCGGCTCAGCCGAACAGGGCGCGCGCCTCCTCCATCTGGTCGGGAATCGGGATGTGCTGCGGGCAGCGCACCAGGCAGGTATTGCAGGCAACACACTGGCTGGCATCCGAGCTGTTCTCCACCAGGCGCTTGTAGAGCGCGCGGGCGTGTTCCTCCATGCCGTATACCTTCAAGTAGTTGACCGCCTCGAACACGCGCGGGATGGCCACGCCGTGCTCACAAGGCAGGCAATACTCGCAGCCGGTGCAGTAGAGGTCAGCCAGAGCGCGATTTTGGGCCATGAGCTGGTTCACCTGGCCGACCTCCGCAGCGTTGAGCGGGCCTTTATCCACGGCCGCGCAGTTCTGCTCCACCTGTTCAAGGGCAGACATGCCCGAGAGGGCGATATCCACGTTGGGATTGGCCAACACAAAGCGCAGCGCCAGTTCGGCGGCATTGGCGGTGGAGAGCGTCCCTGCTTCACGCAAGCCTTTGGGGATGACCGCCAGCCGACCGCCGCCGACAGGGCCCATCACCACCACCGCCAGGCCGCGGGCGTGCGCCGCGGCGATCACCTCTTCGTTAGCACGGTCAAGGTAGTTATACTGCAGGGTCACCAGCTCCATCAGGCCAGTATCAAGCAGCTTGAGCAGCGCCTCGGGCTTGTCGTGGAAGGAGAGCCCGACGCGGTGCACCAGTCCCTCGCTCTTGGCTTGTGCCATCTCGTCGATCCAGCCGGTGCGCGCATCGATCTCGTGCCAGTTCTCCCAGCCAACGCCGTGGAAGAGGTAATAATCGAAATAGCTGCGGCGCTGCTTCCAGAGCTGGTGTTCGAGCATCCGGCGCAGGTCGCCCGGGCGCGCCATACGAAATTTGGTGCATTTGGCCGTGACGGTGATCTCGTCTTTACGCGGCCACTGCTCGATAGCCGAGCCAACCACGAATTCGGACTCGTCGTTGTTGTACATGAAGCCGGTATCGACATAGTTCACGCCAAGTTCAAACGCGCGGTGGAACATCGCGGTGGCGCGTTCCACATCGACAAATTCTTTATCGCCGATGGTGAGCGTCGGCAGGCGCATCGCACCGAAACCCAGGCGCGAGACGCGGATGCCGGAAGGCAGTTTGGTGTAGAGCATTGCAATCCTCCTTTATTGAACGAGCTCCGCTGCGGCGCTATCCATCACGTCCAGCGTCTCCTCGATATCCGCCAGCGAGTGGGCGATGGAATAGCCGTGGTGCGGCGATTTATACATCAGATAGACGCCGCGTTTGAGGCAGCCCAGGTGAAAGCGCCGCGCAAGCTCCCAATCCTGGCCGGCGATATCGCGATAGTTGCGCGGCTCACTATCCAGCCCAAAGAGCAGGCCGAAGCGCGCGCCCACGCCCTGCACCCAGGCTTTGACGCCACGGCGGGCGAATATCTCGCGCATGCCGTTATAGAGGCGTTGCCCGAGGGCATCGAGGGTCGGGTAGAAATCGGGCTTGGTGACCTCCCGCAAAAAGGCATTGGCGCCCGCTACCAGAATGGGCGGGGCGTTGTAGGTGCCGCTCTGCAGGGCAGGGCCGACGGGCGTACACATCTCCATGATGGCGCGCTTGCCCAATATGGCCGAGAGGGGCAGCCCGCCCCCGAAAGCCTTGCCCAGGCAGGTCATATCCGGGTAGATGCCCGAGGCGCTGACGGCACCGCCGGCGCACACGCGGAAGCCGGAGAGAATCTCGTCAAAGATGAGCACGATGCCCAGCTCGCTCGTGAGGGCGCGCACCGCCTGCAGAAACTCGGGCGTGGCGCGGATGGCGCACGAATCATAGTTGACGGGCTCCATAATCACCGCCGCCAGGGTATCTTGCTCGGCGCGCAGGGTGCGTTCGAGCGCGGTTACGTCATTGAAGGGCAGGATGGTGAGCAGGTCGCTGGCATACGGCGGGATGCCGGCCGAATCCGGCACCGGCACGGGCGAATCAGCGGCGCCGGCCTCGGCCAGCTTGGGCCAGTGCGAGAACCCGACCGTGTCGTTGACGCCGTGATAGTGTCCCTCGAACTTGACCACGCCCAATTTGCCGGTGTAGGCGCGGGCGATGCGCAGGGCATGCCACGTTGTCTCAGTGCCGGAACAGGTGTAACGCATCATCTCGGCGCCCGGGAAGAGCTTGAGCACGCGCTCGGCCACCTCAACCTGCAGTTGGGTCTCGTAGGCGGCCATCACGCCGCGGGAGAGCACTTCCTGTACGGCCGCCGCCACCGCCGGATGGCCGTGCCCAAGCAGGCTCGCGCCGTGCGAGGTAAGGAAATCGATGTAGCGGTTGCCGTCGACATCATAGAGGTAGGCACCCTCGCCGCGCTCAAAAAACATGGCATGCCCGAGAGCAGCATTGTAGCGCGCCGAAGCGTTGACTCCGCCGGGCAGCACCTGACGGGCGCGCTCCCATAGTTCGCGGCTGTGCGTGAGGTTGAGGTCAGGTATGGCAGTCATATTATCTCCTTGTGTTCGGATTTATGTCAACAACAACACCTTATGCAGCAAACATCTCCGCCAGAGTGTCCATAACCTGGCTTGTGGCAGCAGGATTGATTTTGCCAAGCTTTTTCACCAGACGGTCTTTATCTACGGTGCATATCTGATCCAGGACAATCCGCCCATCTTTGCCTGCGAACTGGCAGCTCACCCGGCTAGGATAACCCTGCCCGTGGGTCGTCAGCGGCGCAACAATAACCGTAGCGATATAAGCATTCATTTCGTCCGGTGATATAACATCGTAATTACTATGAGCGTGTTTGGCAAGCTTCGGCCATCCCGTTTACCTACCGTTTTCGTGAAGCTTGTAAAACGGCCTCTTTACCACCATCGCCTTGAGGGGTTTACCGCGGATTTCGACCGCCAACTCGGTGCCGATGGCAGCGTATTCGGCAACCACATAGGCCATGGCATAAAAGCCGTCCAGCGTGGGGGCATACATGCCGCTGGTGACCTCGCCGCAGGGCGCCTCGCCGGTCAGCACGCGGTAGCCGTGGCGCGGCACGCCGTGTTCGAGCAACCTCAACCCAACCAAGCGTTCGCGCGCGCCCTCCAGGCGCTCCTTGAGCAAAGCGTCGCTGCCGATGAAATCGCCCTTGTCCCAGGCGACGGCCCATCCCAGGCCGGCGCCCACCGGCCCGCGTACAGCGGATATTTCCTGGCCGTAGAGCGGCATACAGGCCTCGAAGCGCAGCGAATCGCGTGCGGCCAGCCCAACGGGCAGCAATCCCAGGGGTTGACCGCGGGCAAGCAGCGCGTCCCACACTGCCGGGGCGTTCTCCTGGTGGATATAGAGCTCGAAGCCGTCTTCGCCGGTATAGCCGGTGCGCCCGACCAGCGCCGGCGTATCGAGCAAGCTGGTCTCCAGGGCGTGATGGCGCTCGAGCTGACCCAGGTCAGCGGGGCACAGCGGCTGCAGCACGGCCTGCGCCTGCGGCCCCTGCAGCGCGAGCATATAGGTTTCAGACGAGATATCGCGCACCAGCACCTCAGCGCCGACGGCGTGGGCCTGCAGCCATTTGACATCCTTTGCGCGGTTGGCAGCATTGATCACCATGAGATAGCGCCCGGGGAGCGTGTAGATAAAGACATCGTCCACAATACCGCCATCGGCATAGCACAGCAGCCCATAGTTGGCGCTGCCGGGTGCAAATTTGGCGATATCGGCGGTCAGCACGTAATCCAGGAACGGCAGGGCATCCTCGCCGCTGATTTCCACCTGCCCCATATGGTCGATATCGAACAAGCCGGCTGCGCGGCGGGTAGCGAGGTGTTCCTCCTTGGGGCCGGCGGTGTACTGCACAGGCAGCTCCCAACCGGCGAACTCGACCATGCGCCCGCCCAAAGCCAAGTGGCGCTCATAAAGAGCTGTACGTTTCACCATCGTGCCTCCATCGCCAGGCCGTGGATTTGGCCAGCAGCCTGGGCAGCCCTATTGTGGCCGAAAACGGACGGAACGGCAAGCAACAAGTCACCTCCGATACCAATGACAAGTAATCCCGCAAATCCATTCCACCGTGGCTATTTTTGCCAGTATCGCCGACAAGAATCCTAAAATAGGGCTTAACTATGTCTTGACTAGTCAGAGGGCGAAGATTCCACCCTCTCCCAGTGGGCGAGGGTGCCGCCTGGATACCTGTTTGGGCACCTTGCAAGCGCTCGAAGGAGACCGTAACATCCTAAACACAACTAGATATTGAGCCTGCGAGTTAGCACTTGCCTTAATACTGGATTCCGGCTGAGTACGCCAGAATGACGTTGAGGAGGATGGATTCCGGCTGAGTACGCCGGAATGACGTTTAGGAGGATGGATTCCGGCTGAGCCGTAGGAATGACGTAAGCGCTTGCGCCGGAATGACGCTTCCTGTTCCCCAGTGGGCAAGTAT
>JAJFUJ010000188.1 GCA_021372475.1 Chloroflexota bacterium
CGTAGTGATACGTGCATTTGCTGAGCGGGCTCAATTCGAGCTGTTCCAGCATGAGTTCACTGGCCTGGTTTACCGTGGTAATGTTTTGCGGGGTGGGGGGGAGCGAAACAGCGTCCATACCTAGCCTCCAGCATCTTATAATATTTTAATATGATTTAATGTTTAATAAATCATATTATATATCATTCTTGAACTGGTGTCAAGCCCCACTCTTATGGCTGTTATGAGCCATTTTACACCGTTTGGAGCGATTAACGATTCGCTAGCGATTTAGCCATAATATATATTGGTGAAGATATACATATTTTTTATTCATCCGTCATCGTGTAGCTAGCATTGTAGATATACTTACCCGAGCTTCAGGTAATTTACGACTTAATGTCGTAATCTAGTATTTATGTCAAATTAGTTAACGGAATAATCCTTGACCCGACTTCTTGTTCGGCTATAATGAGATTATGATAAGGAATACTGCTGATAACATACCCACTGCATCTTTCAGCAAACAACGCTGCCCCAAATGCGGATTCAGTAATGATCCAAGTGCGCCAAGTTGCGCCAACTGCCGGGCTCCTCTAGTTCAGATATGCCCGCGCTGCGGTGCGCCGCGGCGTTGGTATGTGCCGACCTGCCCCAATTGCACAAATCGCACCGAGGATGAAGGTGAATTCGCCAAGCTGTTCCGCGACCCTCCCAAAGGGCAGCTCAACAAACGCTACACTATCCTCGAGGTGATGAACCAGGGGGCGGTCAGCGCGCTTTATCGCTGCCAGGATAGCGCTCAACCCGGCGCAACCGTCGCGATTAAAGAGTTCCAGGCTACCGTGCTTTTCAGAGCACAGGAACGGCGCAGCGCAGAGCAGGCTTTCTGGGCGCTGGGCAATCGCTGGCAGGCTGCCGCTCACCCTACCCTGACGCCTATCCTGGAGATGTTCGCGGAGGGTGACCGTTACTATATGGTCATGCCCTACCTCAATGGCTTGAGCTGGCAAGTGTTAATCGCCGATGACCGCTGGCGAATCGCGCCTTCCCTCGCGGCGAACTGGGTTGCACAATTATGTCAACTACTGGTCTATCTCGAAGGCCAAAATGAACCTCTGCATCTGCCGTTCCTGGCGCCTCAGCACGTGATGGTGACCATGAGCGGGCAGATTCAGCTAGTGGATTACGGCCTCAAAGCTCTGTTTGCGCCCAATCAATACGGCCCTTATGGCAGTGTGGCAGGCTATGCGGCGCCCGAGCTGCAGCAGCAGCCGCCGTCATGCGCCAGCGACATTTTTAGTATCGGCAGGCTGGCATACGCTTTGCTGACGGGCCAACAACTTAACCAGGGCGGTAAAACCAGCATCCCGCTGCGTCAGGTTGCGCCGGAAATTACCGAAGGGTTTGCCCGGGTGTTAGTCCGAGCTGCCCAACGCGATTTGGCTAAACGTTTTGCCACTGGCCGCGAGCTGCTCCAAGCGCTGATTCTAGCCAGCATTAACCCTGATGACCCGCCTATTGCCGATTGGATGGTGCGTGCGCTGCGTTCCCAGCACACAGCCAACACCCGGGCCTCTACGGCGCATCCTGCTGCTATCAGCAGCGAATCGATGGCAGACCTGGGCTTTGAGGCCGACCCGCGTTTTGGGCGGCAGGCATCAAGCAAGACGACGGCACCCAGTAAAGCCGTTGAAGCTGCCTCACGCACACCCACGGTTCATCCCGAACCCATGTTATCTATCTCTCCAAAAACCATTTCGATTACAGAACCCTCGCCGATGGATAAAAAACGCGTGGTGATAACCCTGCGCAATCGCGGTGAAGGCAGTATCGAGGGCCGGCTGCGCAGCAACTTGCCTCTGATTAGCGCCCCTTCAAAGGCCTTTACCCTGCAAGGCGGACAGACTGCCAGAGCTATCGTTACGGTCGATACTTCACAGATTGCTGCCGGCAAACGCAGCGAACCTCAGGCGCTAGCCGTCGAGACGAACGCGGGGCGCATTTGGATTGCCTTAGCCAGCGATATCGCCTCAGCGCCGGTGCTGAGCATCACGCAGCCTTTGCTGGATTACGGGATTCTCAACGATGATTCGCCGCAGAACCTTCCGCTCGTCATTGAAAACAATGGCTCCAGCACGTTGAACGGCCGCGTTTCTGCACTAGTCCCATGGCTAAACATTAACAAGCCCGAATTTCACTGCAATGCCAACGCCAGCGCCCAGGTCGTCATCGGGCTGCAGCCGGATAAATTGCCGGCTGGCCAACAGAATGCTGTCGGTGCGCTGGTGGTGGATTCCGATGGCGGGCAGAGCAAGGTCACGGTGTGCGCCTGGCGTCAACGCCCGGAATATGACCTCGAGTCATCCGTCATCGATCTCGGCAGCACAGTCAAGGGCAAAGTAATCGAGCATGTGCTAGTGGTGGGCAACAGGGGCGACGGCGCCCTGAACGGGTCGGCGCGCAGCCTGGTACCATTTTTGCACGTCCAGCCGCAGCAGTTTTCATGCCCACCAGGCGTTTCATGTAAGTTGACCGTGACGGTCGATTGCGTGGAGATGACCGAGGGATTGTTGCGTATCGACCAGGCCCTGCGGCTTCAATCCAATGCAGGGACACGCAGCCTTGGCCTGCGGCTAGAGATCCTCGCGCCGCGCCTCAAGCTGAGCAGCGCTGCCCTCGATTTTGGTCAGACGCCGCTCGGGCAGGTTACCACGCGAGCCCTGATCGTGCGCAACGAAGGTTCGGCACTCCTGAAGGCTCAGGTGCAGCCCGCGATAGACTGGCTCGACGTCTCTCCGCGCACCCTTGAATTGCAGCCCGGCGCTGTACAAACCGTTCAGGTTACCGCGGATACCAACCGCATCGGCCGCGGGATTCAGACTACAGTGCCAATTGGGCTGCGCTTTACCGAGGATAGCGGGACCATCACGGATATCCCGGCTTCACTTGCAGTGCTGCAGCCTATCCTGAGCCTCGATCAGGAACGCATCGACTTTGGATACCTTGAGCGCACACAATCGGTCGTTCGCCAACTCGTGCTCAGCAATCAGGGTAGCGGTAATCTCGCTTGGCAGGCGCAAAGCAGCGCGGTCTGGCTGGAGAGTTCCCCTTCCGCCGGCAACTGCCCCGCAGGAGATACCCAGGTTATTACACTGACCGCCTACAGCCTGGCCTTTGACCAGAACGAAAACGACATCACCGGCACGCTCATCATCAACAGCGACGGCGGACGCGCCAAAGTAGAGCTGCATGCCGGCATCGCCCAGCCATTACTGGCTACGGATACCACCCTGCTGGAGTTGAGCAGCATTAACGATGCACCGGCCGTCGGCTCGCTGCGCATCTTTAACCACGGCTTGGGAGATTTGAACGGCACAATCAGCTCGGAGCAAATCTGGCTGGTGCCCGAACGCATATCCTTTAGCTGCCCTACCGGGCGCTCGATAGAGGTAGCCGTACATACTGATCCAACGGAGCTGCCTCCAACCGCAGCGCGCGCAATTGGGGCATTACAGATAACCTCCAACGGCGGCGCAAGCAGGGTCGATGTGCTGCTGAATGTGATTCTGTGCGCGGAGCTCAAGCCGCCGGCGGGGAAACTCGAGTTTAAACCCACCGAGGACGGCAGATGGCTGGCCAAGTTCACCCTGCAGAATATCGGCAAGGTTACAGCGCATGTCTCGCTGAGCGCCAGCCCGGATGCACTGGAGCTCAACCGTAGCATTTTCGAAATTAAGCCGAGCAAATCCGTTCCTGTGACGTTAAGCTGGGCACGTCAAGAGCCGCCAGGCGCTGGCGAAGCGTCCATCGAAATCGTGTCTGAACAACAATTGTTCCACGTCATCTCCTAAGGAGGGGACCATGAAACTTATCCTGGCGATTATCCGCGATGATTATGCCGCCGATGTGCTCGCGGCTTTGACTGAAGAAGGCTTAAGCGCAACGCGTATCAGCTCCACCGGCGGTTTCTGGCGGCGCGGCTATGCGACCCTGATGATCGGTGTAGAAGACCCGGTTGTAGACCGGACCCTTGATATCATCAATGCCAATGCCGGCCCTGAAATTACGGATGCGACCAGCGACAGCACCCATCCGCCGCGCCGCGCAACGGTCTTTGTGCTCAGTGTAACAGAGTTTGAGCATTACTAGCCGCAGGTCCGTCAACGTCTGCCGGACATACTAGTTCGAGCCCATGTCACGATATGTTAAGCAGGGCCCCAACAACCATGGTTCAGGCAAACCCGGGGTCCTGCGGTAGATGGCTTCAATCTGCAGAGCCTGCGTCTCATAAGGGTTGCGTCCCTGGGGTTCATATGGCCAGCCGTCCTCATCATACGGCGGCCAATTCCACAAACCCGCACGGATATAGCGCCACATAAACTTAACCCCTTCTGCGCGCCACTGCAGCACATGCACATATTCATGGATAATGAAAAGGCGTTCGGGGGGCATATCATGTGGAAACACATAGCTGCCCAGCGTAAATCCACCGGTGCCGCGAATACGCCAGCCGTTCGCCACCAACACTAAGCCGTCGTCCAACTTGGATAGCACCGGCCTGGCATGCTTGGCGCATGATAAGCGTTTGAGGAAGATGATAGTACACCCCATCAAATCCCCAGTGGTACGCCTTTGGCGCCCAACCTGAGCGAGCAACACAGGGCCAAGGATCGATTTTACAAGCTCCAGCGCATCGCCGGCTGACTGGTTAACGAACATCGCTCAACCAAGTCGGGAAAGCCAGTTCCCCGAGGATTCAAAGCGCGGTGAAAAGGGGCCGGTTATAACCTCGAGGCCATTAGATTCCCTCAGCAGCGGAGTGGATATCACCAAATCTCGTAGATGAAGCGTATCGCGGATATTCACAAAACGCAAATCTCCCAGCGGTAACGCCCGCTCGCGAAACGCGGCAGCTTCAAGCGCATCGCGGTCGCATGTATATACCAAAGGCAGCTTGACCCGTTCCAGGTTGCCGCTGGTCAGCACATTGGCTTTGGTCACCTCCCAATCGATGCTATCGGCCAGGCGCTGGGTGGTGAAATCAGCCAGGCCAACGCCGACAGCATTGCCGTGGCTGGCTGCAGTCAGGTCCAGGAGCACCAGGGAGTGAATTTGCGGCGCATCGTTCCATTCTGGTTCGCCGATAATCCGCCGGCGGCCGATGACGTGGCAATCCATGCCCGTTCCGCTGATTTCCTTGCCCATCCGCTCCACCAGGGCGATGTCGATATGCTTAAACGGGATCGCTGCGGCAAGCGTTTTGGCCCTGGCAAGCAGCGCCGGCTCGCGCTCGATTATTTCATCGCGGCGCAGCGCAGCCAACTCGGCGATTTGGCCAGCCGCACCTTCCAGAACGGCCAGCCCACCCAGGATGGGCGCGTGTGCGAGCATCACCTGCGCACAGGGGATAATTTCCACAGCCATCGCAGAGGTGCTCAGGCGGTGAATCGCTGCCGCGCCGGCATGCTTGCCCATGCCGACCGCCATCATCTTGCATAGGCCGCTCTCGACGGCGCCATCCAGGTTAGTATGCTTCTTGATACGGTTAACGACGATGATGCCGCCAGCTCGCGCAGCCAGCGCGTCCAGGTAAACCGGCGTGCCCGAGTTGGTGCAGCCGAGCTGCACAACATCCATTGTGGCGCGGATAGGTGCTTCAACTATCTGCTCGGTAATCCCAAGTTCAGCAAGCATGGCTCGCTGCCCTTGCGCGGTGCCGCCGCCGTGGCTGCCCATCGCCGGAAAGATAAAGGGAGAGCCACCTCGCGCGCGCACAGCGCGCACAACTGCGCGCAACACCAGAGCAATATCAGCAATCCCGCGGCTGCCCGCGGTGATCGCCACCTCGCCGCCAGGCTTCAAGTTATCTAAAAAGCCGGCGCCACTGAGCTGCTCATTGACTGAGCGCTCGATATCCAACACACAAGGCTGCTGCCAACGCTGGCGTACGTGATACAGCTCCAAACCATCCAGCGCTCTGGAAGGCCGAATCTCACCGCTCATCCTAATGCCACGAGCCCCTTGTTTGTGTTTGGTCAGATCGAGCGAATATAGCGGATATTGCGCTCCAGCTTTTCGCGGGTTGCGCCGGTATCCGAGAAATCCTCAAAGGAGCAGTAGCCGGTGTAATCCGCGGCGCGCAGCGAATCCATAAAACGACGCATATCGATTACACCCTGGTCAGTGGCTGCTGCCTCGGTTTTCCAGATAGCCTCGCCGGTTTCACGCTTGCCCTGCACGACCCACCGGCTGTTCTTGAGATGCACGTGCGTCAAATACGGCCCGAGCAGCTCGATGCCCATCGGCCAATCCTCA
>JAJFUJ010000191.1 GCA_021372475.1 Chloroflexota bacterium
GCTAAAGCAGATACGACGCTGAGCCTGATAACCAACCAGAACCCCTCGCCTTACGGTATCCCGGTGCTGGCTACGGCCTATGTAACCGGCAACGACCCGAGCACCGCTGTGCCGGTAAGCGGGACGGTTCAGTTCTATATCGATGGTGTTGCCTACGGTGCGCCGGTCAAGGTCGGCTCGGACGGCAGCGCCAGCAAACTGCTGCCCTACACCGCCCTATGGGTGGGGACCCACTCCGTCACGGCCGTGTATAGCGGGGACGCCAATTTTAACGGGAGCGATAATACCGCCGATCCGTTGATGCAGGTGGTCGAGAAGGGCAGTCTGACGGTACTGCTCGACTTTACCGCGGATGCGCCTGTCTTCGGCCAGGCCTTCGGCATGACCGCTACCTTTACCGGTGATGGTCCAAATGTTCCCCTGCCGACAGGTACCCTGCAGTTCAGCATCGACGGCGCCGACCTGGGCGTACCCATAGACTTGGACGCCGCGGCCACGGCCATCAGCGACTTGATCGACAGCCTCGCGGTCGGCGCGCACGCTGTGACTCTCTCCTACAGCGGAGACGATACGTATGCCGCCGCCGTCATCGATATCCCCTCGGCTATCGCCGTGCTCAAGGCCGATACCAGCATCGCCATCACCGGCTGGTTGCCGGATAGCGGCCTCGTCGTCGGGCAGGCGCTGACCGTTACCTTTGATGTCAGCGTGACCGCCCCGGGCGCCGGCGCCCCGACGGGCGCCGTCACGGTCAGCAACGGTATCGATAGCTGCTTTGCCAGCCTGGCAGACGGGAGCTGCCAGCTTTCGCCAACGTTCAGCGGCGTCCAGCAGTTGACGGCTGTCTACAGCGGCGACGGCAGCTTTAACAGCTCGTCAACGGCCGCTCCCGTGGAAGGACCGACATACGATAAGGCAGCTACCGCCGTAACCGTCGTAACGGGCGTAAACCCGCAAGGCCTGGGGCTGCCGGTTAGCTTTACGGCGGCGGTACAGGCTGAAGCGCCTGGCGGCGGTGTGCCGGATGGAATGGTGCAGTTCAAGGTTGACGATGTCGAGCTGGGATCGCCGGTGACGCTGATCAACGGCAGTGCAGCCAGCGAGAGCATAACTGATCTGGCAACAGGCCTCCATACCGTCACGGCGCACTACCTGGGCAGCAGCGGATACCTGGAAAGCGATTCTGCACAGTTACCACAACGCATCGTCGAGGGCTGCCTCGGCACAGCAACGCCGGAAGCCGGCGGACTGCTCATCTGCACGGGCACACAGAACGTTTCGCTCGGGGATAACGTCAATAACGGCCTACCGGTAACCACTACCATCGAGATCCCTGCCGGAGCAGTGGCAAGCAAGGTTACGCTAGTTTACAACCGGCTCGACGGATCGCTGCTCGCTCCGCCGGCTGGAACCGATTTTGTGTCGAGCTTTACGCTCGATGTGTATATCGAAAGCGCCCTGCAATCAGCGTACACCTTCACGACGCCCATCAGCATCACGATGAGCTATATCCCCGACAACTGGGATACCGACAGCTTTATGGCGCTAGGATGGGATGGGAGCGCCTGGAGCGCGAACGGGCTCGCCATCACCAGCAACAACCCTGACGAGCAGGCGACCGGCTTTACTATGCAGAATGTCGGCGCGCAGGAATATGCCCTGACTGGCGAACACGAGTATCTACTGTTCGTGCCATTCTTTATCCACTAAAGCAATGAACGTCAAGGCCGCCTGCAAAAGGCGGCCTTTTTTTGTTGTGAACGTGCGGGGGGAGACAGAAAGGTAATCCCTCGGGCATGTTAATATATAGGTAGGAGAAACTAGAGCCTCAGTACCGTTCGAACCTTTACTACCAAGGATTACCTATGAACTGCCTGGTGATACTTATCTAGCATGGATTGGGGCGAGAATGCATTCCTACGTGCCAGATAAGAGATATTCTCTGCCAACCAAGGCGTAAAATGCCGGGCTTCGTTGGGCCAAACAATTTTAGGATCCGCCTTTGTTATTTTCCCCAGCTTAACGGTCATTTTTATCTCCCAATCTCAGAGTCTACTAATCATCTATACAATATACCTTATAGATATGTCGTTGATTGAGTAACAAGGTGTTCTAGTTCTCTACTTCATTCTATCTTCGCGCCCCGCCGCTCTCTGATACCCAACATACCCTCCCATCCCCACGAAATTTAGCGCGAACACGAGGTAATCCCAAAAGCCGACCTGGTCGGTGAGCGAGAGCGCCAGGTTTACGGCCAAGAAGGCGAGCGTGAGTATCTGCAGCCAGCGCGCATACCTAGGGGCAAGGTACGCCAGCACACAAAAAGCGGCGCTGTTCGCGAACAGCAGGAGCGCCAGCACCAATCTGCCCATCCCGCCGGCCGAGGATGCGCCCAGCAGGCGGTCGATGGCGAATCCCAGGTACAGCGCACCTTGCAGCGCCATCGAGATCCGCGCAACCAGGAGCGCCGCCCGTTTCACAATGCCTCCTTCTCCCTCACCCCACGCGCAGCACCAGCGCGCCGGTGAGCCCGCCGGCGTGCAGCGTCTGCAGGGCCTGGTTGGCCTCTGCCAGCGGGTACTCGCGCACAGTCGGGCGGATGCCCGCCTCGACCGCCAACTCCATGCAGGCGCGCACGTCGGCGCGGGTAACGTTGGCCACGCTCAGCAACGATTTTTCGCGCCATAGGTGCACCTGGTAATCAAGCTCAAACAGCGCCTCCTTATCCGCATCCTCCTTGCTCCTGGCGTTGATCACCAGTCTGCCGCCGGGGGCGAGCAGTTCGAGCGCCGTTACCACCGGCCGCCAGGCAGGCGTGGTGTCGATGAAGGCATCCACCGCGGCGGGCGGGATATGGCTATAACTGCCGGCCCAGGCGGCGCCCAGCTTGCGCGCAAAAGCCTGAGATTCGGCGCTGCGAGTAAACACATACACCGGCGAGTGCGGGTAGAGATGCCGGGACATCTGCAAGACGAGGTGTGCTGAGGTGCCGAACCCCGCCAGGCCCAGGCGCTGGCCGTCGCGTATGGCTGTGAGGGTCAGCGCGCGGCGGCCCACCGCGCCGGCGCACAAGAGCGGCGCAGCCTCGGCATCGCTCAACGCTTCAGGGATGCGAAAACTATAGTCGGCTGGGATGGTCATATACTCGGCGTAGCCGCCGTTCCGGTCGCGGCCAGTGGCGGTAAAGGTATAGCACAGATTCTCGCGGCCTTCTTTGCAGTAGCTGCAGGTCTCGCAGGCATGGTGGATCCAGGCAGCGCCGGCGCGTTCGCCGAGTTTCCAGCCTTTCACCTTGGCGCCGCAAGCTGCAACGCGGCCGACCACCTGGTGCCCGGGGATAACCGGCAGGTGATGCGGCGGCGTGCGCCCCTCGATTTCGTCCAGCTCGGTATGGCATACCCCACAGACTGCCACCCTGAGCAGGAGCTCATCCGCGGCCGGCGTGGGCACAGGCAACTCCGCTGGATGCAGGGGATCCGGGATGGCGGACAATGACCCCAACTCAGTCAGCAACATCGCATGCATAAACTCACTCCTCTACGAGATCAGGCCAGAGCAGAA
>JAJFUJ010000206.1 GCA_021372475.1 Chloroflexota bacterium
CCAATCCTGAAGCCGAACACGTGTACCTGAACCTGACGCGCGGTTTTGCACCGGTGGATCAGGTGTTGGAGGTACTGGTGAGCGCCGTCCCGATCGAGAGCGCCCAGGTGATGATGCCGGCCGATGGCGTTGAAGCGCCCATATTCAGCGACTTCCGCAGACGGCTCCCTGCTGGGATGGAACTAGGTCTTCTAGAGCGTTACAGCTTCTATGAGGCAGCGCGCTCGCGCGATGTCGCCCTGGTCGTCGCCACGGGCGAGCAGCGTGTTTATGCCAATATCCTGCTCACCATCGGCGTTGTTCCGCCGGACGCATAGCGTAATTTATCTCGGAGACGATTATAGCCCGTGAATCGAGCGGCACGACTGATATTGCGCTAAGCGAACACTGAATTGGCGAAGCCTGGGTTGACGGCGCAGCCGGGCTCAATCCTCCCCCGATGCCGATGGATATGGAACGGTTGATGCCGATGCTGGCGTTCTACGGGTTCAAGATCGAGATGTAGGACTACATACACAACAGGGATACCATTCCCGGTATCCCTGTTTTTCTTAGTTAATCCTCTAAGCTAGATTATTTCGAGTTCGTCCTTGCCGGGCAGCGCCGGGAATGGGCTGGTCGGAAGCGTTTGATACCAAAAGGCGACGGATGCAATATCATCCTGCATCGGCAGGTAACGGCCTCTGCTGCGCCAACCGAGGGCTTGAATCGTCACCCGCAGATCCTTTTCAAAGCGGATGGGATCCATAATATGCCAGCGGTACATGCCGAAGCGCGTCTGCGAGGCATATAAGCCGTCCGGCCGCATGACCTGTGCCAGGCCGGTATACGGCGTGGTAAACTCGTGATATCCGCCGTTTTCCTTACCCAGGTCAAAGTCGTAGGAACCGCAGAAATAATCCTCGGTGCCCGTACCGCAGATGGTCGGAAAATCGCCGTCCCCATCGATAAAGAACTTGATTTCGCCTTCACCCCACCAACCGTTGTTGTTGACGCCCCACGCCAGGTAGGTGCCGACATAATGGCCTTGCCCGCGTACACCCTCCAGGAGAGTATAATCCGTCTTGTATGGCAGTGGATTGGTGCGTCGGAACTGAGCATGCAGGTAGGCCGCATCCTCAGGCACATCCGTAAGGGTATAATCGATCTGATAATAGAGCACCATCGCTTCCTCGGCGATATTCGTCATCGTGATACGGCAGTGTTTGCGGAAGGGCATCTCCCAATAGCAGTTGAGCCCGCTGCGCGGGTTGACGCACACCGCCAGCGAGGAAATCTGGGCATATTGCTGATACGCGCTGGCAAAGAAATCGCCCACGGGGACCTCAATGGCCGGCATCGGCGAATTATCCCAGTAAAAGCGCAGGATGCTGAACCGCCAGTGGCCGGTGGGGGTCATCCAGATATGCTGGATGGCGCCGGAGCCGTCGATATCGGCCAGCAGGCGCGTCTCACCCGGCTGTATCTGGATACATGGTGATACTTTCCAACCCTGCCCAAGCTCACGGGCAGCATTGGCGCCCAATCCCTCGGTGGCCATCCCGCCTTTGCCTTTGGCACCGTCGATATTCTCCGCGCTGATGGAGCGCGTCTGCGCGTGCGCAAGCCGCGAAAGGTTCCCTAATGAGAGCCCCAAGCCATTGTACATATGTTCGTCCTCCAGTTAGTTTATTTAGGCGGCAGCGCTGTACCGCGCCCGCCTTTGGAACTCGATAGTTGACGCACATCTACCTTTCTAGCCAGACCTGCCAAATCGGTATACCTTTTCAATATAACACAGAGATATGCCGTAGCCCAGGCCGACGGGCGCTTCTTTTGGCCGAACGAATAAGCCTCGAACCCCTGATAGCATGAACGCGGCGTGACGGTGCCGTCGGGGCTAAAGTTGTAGGCCGCCAGGCAGGCCACCAATTCAGCCAGCGCCGTGCGGTGTAGCGGCTGCTCCTGCAGCTCGGTGTAGCTGCTCAACGCGCCTAACAAGCTAGAAGCGTTGTACCAAGTGGGAGGCCACTTGACCGTCTTGAACTGACGTCCATGGCCGAACATGTACGGCTTGGCCTCGCCACGGCAGCGCCAGGCATTCAAACTGGTTTCGGCCGCTTCCAGCAAGCGTTCCGGCCGTTGCGCTCCTGGCAGATGAGCATATACCCGCAGCGCCTCGAGCGTCACCTGCGGACAAAACTCGCCTTTGCGCCCCGGACCGCGCCAGCCGTTGACCGAGTGCGGCACGCATGGCCAGGCGTATCCCTGGGAGGTCATCGTCATGTCGGCGCCCATCCGTGCGAGACCGCGCTGCACCGCCGGATCATCCGCGCGGCCGTAGCGTACCAGGCACTCTAAAATAGCATGATTATCGCACAAAACCGAGCCCCATACGGGCGT
>JAJFUJ010000240.1 GCA_021372475.1 Chloroflexota bacterium
TATTTGCCGGTTCGGAGGTAGGCTTCATCGCTGAGGGTGAGCGCAGGGCAGCCGATACGCCGGCAGGTGCCACATGCGATACACTTGTCAGCATCAACCCTCAAGGGTTGGTATCTTTTGCGCGCCTCTGGCAAAAGGGCACATGGTCGCTGCGCGATGATAACCGATGGCCCATCAAGCTTCAAGCAATTCCGGATTGCCCCTTCTATTTCATCTAGATTGTAAGAGTCAATCGTATAGACAGCGCGAATGCCGAGAGCGAGCACTAGGGGCTCAAGCTCTATAGCCGGGGTATCCTGGTTCTGCAGCGTCTTGCCTGTGCCGGGATTGGCTTGATGCCCTGTCATCGCCGTCGTGCGATTATCCAATATGATGGTGATAAAGCTCCCGTGGTTGTAAACGGCATTCAATAGAGCGGGTATGCCAGAATGGAAAAAAGTAGAATCACCAAGAATAGCAACGTTTGCTTGCTTGATACCTGCCTTTTTCACTCCATGAGCCTGACCGATGCTGGCGCCCATACAGCCGCAGGTGTGCAGTGCACCGAGCGGCGCAGAATACCCTAACGAATAACAGCCGATATCGCCATTCACCACCACTTTCAGCTTGCGCAATATGGCAAATACTCCCCGATGCGGGCAGCCGGGGCACATCACTGGCTGGCGGATTGGTAAACCGGCGACCGGTTGAACCGAAAGGGGGAGAGGTTCTACTGCTAATCCGGCTTGGCGGGCGCCTGCCCGAACCAACTCGGGGTTCAACTCGCCGATCAGGGGGAAGAGTTCCTTGCCCTCACACGGGATGCCTTGCAGCTTGAGGCCTTCCTCGATTACCGGGTCCAGCTCTTCGACAACTAGCAACCGCTTCACTTTACGGCTGAATTGCTCTACTGCCTCTGTTGGGAGTGGGAATGACATTCCCAGCTTAAAATAGGAGGCATTCGAGAACACTTCCTTGGCATATTGATAAGCGACTCCGCTGGTAACGATGCCTAGTTCCGGATCCGCTAACATTTCCTGATTGATGGTAAATTGGTTGGCATCCCGGGCGATGCGTTCGATACGCTCTTCCATGACTGGATGGCGTTTACGCGCATTGGCAGGTACCATCACATATTTCGCAGTATCGATATGGTATTCAGGTTGCTCCTTGGCTGCAGCTTGCGCCTGGCGTTCGATACCCGGCTCTACCAGCGAATGTGAGTGCGAGATGCGCGTGCTGAGGCGCAGCATCACAGGAGTATCGTATGCTTCCGAAAGACGTAGAGCTTCAGCTACCATGTCCTTGGCTTCCTGTGAATCGCTGGGATCCAGGCATGGCACACGCGCAAATTGTGCATACCGTCGGCTGTCCTGCTCTCCCTGCGAGCTATGCATGCCGGGATCATCGGCCACCACCAATACCAGGCCGGCCTGCAATCCAGTTAGCGCTGCATAAAAGATGGAATCCGCAGCGACGTTCAGGCCAACATGTTTCATCACTGCCATCGCACGCTTGCCCGCGTAGGCTGCGCCGATAGCTACGTCCAACGCAACCTTTTCATTGGGCGACCATTCAGCATACACACTGGGCATCGGCGCCAGATATTCCAGTATCTCGGTGCTGGGTGTCCCGGGATAGCCGGCAGCTACCATTACTCCAGCTTCCCATGCTCCCAGGGCTACTGCCTCATTGCCCTGCATCAGTCTTCTCAATCGAATTCCTCCAGCTCGCGGAGGATTTGCTCCTGCACCTGCCACATGCGGGTCTGATCGAACTCGTCGGTGTGATCGAATCCCAGTAAATGCAGGCAGCCGTGTACTGCCAAAAGAGCCAGCTCCTTTTCCAGCGTATGCCCAGCCTCCAGGGCTTGGCGTTCCGCGGTCGGTAGGGAAATAATGATATCGCCGAGATACGGAGGATATTCATCCGGGGTGATAAAGTCAGCACCTTCCATTGCGCTGAATGACAAGACGTCTGTAGGTTCGTCTATATGCCGATACTGTTGGTTGAGCATACGCACTTGCTCGTCATCGGTGATGACACAGGTTAAAGCAGAGTCAGGGAAAGAGCCTACATGCGCCATGGCTGCGCCCAGCCAACTTCGAATCTTGTCAGTGGTTATTTCTGATGGTAATGCAAGCTCAATAGTGATTTCGATATTCGGATAGTTTACCACTGCAATTACCTAACTCTCCAAAACTAGAGATAATTCGCTGCTTTCGCCGTTCTCGATCGCGGCAATCCGCTCAGCATAAACTCCCCGGTATTTCTCGGGTAAAAGCAGCCCAATGCGAATCATAGTCTGGTCTGCGAGCTGCTGCAGATCCTCGGCGGTCATTTTACTATGCCAAGAAGGCATATAGAACGGTCGACCGATTGCTACCATACACTCTGGCCTCTTTAACGAGCGCCACTTGCTCAAATTCTCGGTCCCCCATATTGCGATAGGCACGACTGGCGCTTGCATACGTGTGGCAATATAAGCGATGCCCGACTTGGCTTGCTGCAAGGCTCCCGTTTTGCTGCGTGTGCCTTCGGGGGCAATCGCCAGGCAGCCCTCGTGTTCGAGGACATCGTAACTGGCGCGTAAGGCATCGCGGTCAGCCTCACCACGCTTTACAAAAATGACGCCGGCCATACGCAGCACGAGGCCCCACAACATATTCGTTCGGTACTCATATTTCGCCATCGTCACTATTTTCCGGCACACTGCGGGCATCACTGCCCCTGGATCAAAGAGATGCAAGTGGTTGACTGCCAGGATAACCCGTCCGCTGGCGGGTACATTTTCTGTGCCGGTGGCACGATATCGATATGCCGTGCGCATCAAGCTGGAAATAACGACCTTCAAAACGCTATATACAAACGGGCTGGTATGATATGTCAGCGGGATTCCATGTTTGATTGCGGTAGTTGCTGTCATCATTAGTTTTCACCAAGCAGAAGGCTAGTATCGTATCCATTGTACCCAGACAACCTAACTCTGACAAGTTTTAAGCAGATTGATATCAGCGTGCATGCGGCTTCGAGCTCTGGTGTTATAATAAGCACAATCGAATTATTGCTGAGGTGATTTCGATGCATATTATCCGGGCGTCCGAAGGAAACTGCACACCTGAACGCTGGGATTCGATGGTTGCTGAGGACCCCGGCGGTCATCTGTTGCAAACCTGGTCTTGGGCTGACCTCAAACGCCTGGCTGGTTGGCAAGCAGAACGCTGGTATGTGGAGCGCGATGGACAAGTCGTGTGCGGTGCCCAGGTGTTGTATCAGCATAAAGGGCCGCTGCAGTTCGCTTATCTCCCCAAAGGCCCTTTCGTTGTCCACGACGACTCTGCCGCGTTGGGGGCTCTATGGCGTAAACTTCATCAGCGCTGTCGGCAGCGTCTGGCTATCAGCTTAAAGATAGAGCCGGAGTGGGAAAATGGTGATACTGCCAAGGTGGATTGGCTGCAGACGAACGGTTTCCAAGTCAGCCCAATTACGATACAGCCTCGGCGTACCATTATCGTGGACTTACAGCAAGGCGAGAGCGACATTTTAGCCCGGATGAAGTCCAAGTGGCGCTACAACATTAGCCTATCCGAGCGCCGCGGCGTGATGGCGCACGAGGCAGACGCGGATGGCATGCAGACATTCTATGACTTGATGCGTATCACTGCAGAACGCGATCATTTCGGCATCCACAGCCTTGCCTATTATCAACGGGCATACGCTTGCTTCGCCACACAGCGGCGGGTACAGTTGCTAATAGCGAAATATGAGGGAGAGCCTTTGGCTGGGCTGATGGTGTTCGCCTTTAATGGGCAGGCCTGGTATCTCTACGGCGCTTCGTCCAACCAACATCGCGAACTTATGGCGAACCATCTGCTGCAGTGGCGAGCCATGCAGTGGGCTAAAAGTCAGGGCTGCCATCAGTATGACCTATGGGGCATCGCGGGCAGTGATAACGACTCGGCTGACCAGCTTAAGGGAGTGGGACAATTCAAATCAGGTTTTGGCGGACGTACCGTGCAGTATATGGGCGCATACGATAAGGTGTATTGTGTGCCAGCATATCGCGCTTGGGAACGTTACTGGCGCTCCAGGAAAGCCGCATTCAGCGCTTCAGGCATTGGAGGCTAACGATACCCCCAGTTCGCCGTACAGGTTCACCAATTGGTCAGCGACAGTTTCCCAACTGTAGCTCTGAGCTACCTGTTGGGCGCGGTGGCTCAGCCGGTGACGCAGGCATGCGTCTTCCATCACCAGGCTTATTTTTTCAGCCAGCGCTTTAGGGTTGCGTTCAGGCACTAAAAAGCCGGTTTCGCCGTCGCGGATGGTGAACGTTAGCCCGCCCACGCGGCTGGCAATTACCGGTGTTCCGCAGGCCATTGCCTCTAGCGCGACCATCCCAAAGGATTCATACAGCGAAGGCATCACGCAGATTTCAGCCGCTGAATAGTACGCGGGCAGCCTCTCCTGTGCTTGTGGGCCGTAGAAAAATACCATATCGTCCAGCCCGATGTCCTTTATCTGGGTAATGCAATCTATATCCTCGCGCAGCGCCTGCAGATGGCTCTCGCGGTCGCCGCCGATGATAGCCAGGCAAAGCTCCTGTACAAGCTTTGGGTTCATCTTGCTCAGCTCGCAAAGAGCCTGCAGGAGATATTTTAGTCCCTTAACCGGATCTAGCCGGCCGATGAATACGAGCAGCTTTTTGTTGGGAGGCACGCCCACCTCCGCATATGCCAACTGCTTGGGCATTGGATGAAATAGCTCGAGGTTTACTCCGCAGGGGATTACCGCGATCTTGGCTTCGTTCACTTGATAGTTGTTCACCATCTGCAAACGGTCCAGGGGTGTGGCGGCCACAATCCGGTCGGCTATATCCATGATGGTTTGTTCAGCCCTGGCGCGGTTGCTGGCTTCGCGCTGCGCGGGGTCCTGCGCTGCAGCATCTTTCATGCGGCCTAATGTGTGGAACATCTGAATGATGGGGATATGCCAGTCGCGCGCGAGCTCCATGGCTACCCATCCAGAAAGCCAGTAATGGCTGTGAATCAAAGCATAGTTGAGCTGCTGCTCCTGACAAAATGCGCGCACCCCTTGCGTGAACTCGGGCAGCACACTAAAAACTTCGCGCCGGTCCATTGAACCACGCGGCCCTGCTTCAATATTTATCGTGCGGCATCCTGGGGCAGGCTGGTCAACCATAACCTGAGGGCTGTTATCCTGTGAGCGGGTGAAAATGTCAATTAGCCAGCCTTGCTTCGCCAATGCACGGCATACCTCGCGTATATACACATTCATACCGCCCGTCTCTTTGCCCCCCAACGCTGCGAGCGGAGAAGTATGCACGCTAAGCATCGCAATCCGTGGTTTCATTTTAGCCTCGCATGAAAAAGGGAGATGAAATTAGGGTATTTCATCTCCCCTTGGAGAGTCTCAAACGGTTAAGATTACAAGCCCTTTTCCCCAAGGAACTTGATCAAATCGGCAACGCGGTTCGAGTAACCCCATTCATTGTCGTACCAGCTAATTACTTTAACCATGGTACCATCGATAACCATGCAGGAATCGGCATCGATGATGCTCGAGCGGGTATCGCCTTTAAAATCGATGGATACCAACGGCTCGTGGCTTACGCCCAAGATACCTTTCATGGGGCCGGCGGCGGCTTCGTCAAAAGCGGCAATCAATTCTTTAGCGGTGAGGGGTTTCTCAACGTCGGCGACAAAGTCCACAATCGAAACGGTCGGCGTCGGCACACGCAGCGAAAAGCCGTCGAATTTACCCTTTAGCGAGGGAATAACCAGCGCGACAGCCTTGGCTGCCCCGGTAGTTGTCGGGATGATGCTCAGGTTGGCTGCGCGCGAACGCCGCGGATCGCGATGCGGTGAGTCATGCAGGCGCTGGTCTTGGGTGTAAGAATGGCAGGTTGTCATCAAACCTTTGATAATACCCCAGCGGTCGTTCACGACTTTGGCGGCTGGCGCCAGACAGTTGGTGGTGCAGGAGGCGTTCGACAGGATATGGTGCTTGGCGGGATCGTAGGCATTTTCGTTCACGCCGAGCACAATCGTCAGATCCTCGCCCTTGGCCGGTGCGCTGATGATTACCTTCTTGGCGCCAGCCTGGATATGACCGGCGGCCTTATCTGCGTCAGTGAAGACGCCGGAAGCTTCGACTACGACATCCACGCCGCACTCTTTCCAGGGAATCTCGGCCGGGGACTTGGCCATAAAGAAGCGAATCTTTTTGCCGTTGATAATCAGCCCGCCATCTGTTACCTCGATGGTACCCTTAAAGTGCCCGTAAATCGAGTCGTATTTGAGCAGGAGCAAAAAGCTCTCGGCCGGAAAGATATCGTTGATTGCCACAACTTCGATGTCGTCGGCATAGTTCTCGATCATCGCCTTAAAGGCCTGACGACCGATACGCCCAAAACCGTTAATACCTACTTTGATTGTCATCTGAAACCCCTTTCTAAATAACGAGGATATACCTCAGTAGATACGAAACATTGCCTACACCCAAGTAGTATAACCGATAGCAGGATGTTCGTCAAAGCTAAAAAAGCATCGCTTCGGCGAATTGCTCCTGAAAATCAGGGCGTCCCGAAAGCTCGAGGTATTCGACGCGTCGGACGAGGTCGGCAGCTTCCTGTCTGGCGGAGGCCGACAAAAGCGCCATCCTAGCTCCTGAACCGGCAGCATTGCCTACCGGCACGATTTCGGCGTTCGGAAAGTGCGGAATCAAGCCGATTGCCAGGGCGCTGGCAGGCTTAATATAGTTGCCGAAAGCGCCTGCCAGATATACCCGTTTCACGTCTGTAGCGGTAACTCCCAGTTCGCGCATCAGTATTTCTATTCCCGCGCGAATCGCGCCTTTGGCCAACTGCAGTTCGCGGATATCGCGCTGCGTGATGGCCAGAGCTCTCCCCCCTGCACCCTGGCTGGGATCCGCAATCATAAAAGCGCGCTGCCGGCCGTCGCCGCTTAAGCGCTGGGCAAGCAGGGCTTTGGATGGTGCATTGTTAAGCTCATCTGCGCTGACCATAGTTCCGTTTTCGGAGAGGACGCCGTTTCTCAGCATCTCCGCAACCAAATCAACCAGCCCGGAACCGCATATCCCGCGCGGTGGAGCGTTGCCTATCGTATGCCAGTGCAGGTCGCCGTTAACTTGCACCATATCCACTGCACCGTCGGCGGCGCGCATCCCGCAGCTCAGGTGGGCGCCCTCAAACGCCGGGCCGGCTGCTGTGGAACAAGCCAGCAGCCGCTCCCTGGAACCGAGCGCCATCTCACCGTTGGTGCCGATATCGATCGCCAGGGCAATCCCATCGTGGTGCTGCAGGTTTGTGGCCAATATGACTGCCGTTGTATCCGCGCCGACCCAGCCGGCGATGTTAGGCAATATCCAGGTGTGTGCTTCGGGATGCACGCGAATCCCTAACTCAGCGGCTTTCAGGCAGCGCATCTCGACGAATGCCGGCACATAAGGCGAGTGTGCCATTGCTGCTGGACTAACGCCCAGCAACAGGTGCTGCATAGTAGTGTTGCCCACCAGAGTCAATCCGTAGATATCCTGCTTACTGACTCCAGCCGTTGATGTGGTTTCATTGATAATGGTGTTGATGGCATTGATAATCTCAGCCTGAAGGGTGGCTAGCCCGGATTCCTTTCCTGAGAACTCTATCCGCGAGACGACATCATCGCCGTAGCGCGTCTGGGGGTTCAGTAAAGATGCAATCGCGACCTGCTTTCGGGTTGCCATATCGATGAGGTAGCCGACGACGGTGGTGGTGCCGATATCGAAGGCCATCCCCAAAATGCGCGGGGGTATGCTGCCGGCATGGATTTCGACTACCTGGTCATCTATCATTACCAGGTTGATTACGCCATCCTGTTCGCGAATGGCATTGGGCAGTTGCTGCAAAGCATTCAAGGTTGGATTAAACTGGCCGTAGTTCATTGCCGCGAATTGTGCCGTGACACGCTCGGTATCCCCTAATTGGTAATCGAGCGATGGAGGATCAACCTTCATCACGATAGTCCGAATCCAAGGATCATTCACCAGCTCGCCCTGTATGCCTTCCGCGAGGATGCTGACTCGCGAACGGCGTGATTCCTCCGGCACCACAACCTCGACATCGCCGCTAATAATTGCCTGGCAGGCGAGGCGGTATCCTTGAGCTAGTTCGGCTTCGCTCAGGCTGCGCAGTTCCAGCCTGGTAGGCTCTGCCAGGCCGCGGCTGGCAAGCACCTTGCACTTACCGCATGTCCCTTTCCCACCGCAGACGCTCTCAATCTCAACTCCTGCAGCTTGGGCGGCCTGCAGCAGATTCATGCCTGCTTCAGCCTGAGTGGTGATGCCAAATGGTTCGAAACGAATCCTCATGAATCCCTCTGATAAACGAGAAAATGTGAAAGCCCAAACACCTGAAGCGGCGTGTGCTCAAAAGCATATGTCACCGAACGTAATACGTGCCCATAGCCCGGGTGCCTGGCGATAATATTATCATACCCTGCATAAATCCGCCGCCGCAACACGATATGTCCGTCTAGCTCGGCAAACAAGGCGCATAATCCTCGACCTGTGTAAGCGCGCACGTGCGGACACAGCTTGTTGCGCCAGACATCTGGTAAATAATTGACCAAGGGAATGTTACCAAAATGGTATTTGCCACGCCAGATGATGCCATGAGTCTCAAAAGGGTACCATCTGTTGGGGACAAAGACGACCAAACGCCCCCCTGGTTTTAGTACGCGATGTGCCTCGCTGACGGCAGCGCGGTCATTGGGAACGTGCTCTAACACCTCATGCGAAAGCACAACATCAAACATACGGTCGGGATACGGCAGCGCCTCTACGCTTGCCTGGCGGATATTGGGGAGATGCTCGCTGGCTTCGCGGACACGCTCAGGATCGATATCCACACCGTACACTTCGGAACTAAACGCCCTGAAACGCGCCACATATACTCCCACGCCGCATCCGTCGTCCAGTATGGTGGCGTTCTCGAGTTGCGTATATTGTTGTATAAGACGCAGCCGGCGTTCCTGGCCGGCGCGCCAGATATAGCTTGGGTGCCCCAGTGTAATCGTTTTGTCAGCGGCCAATCTACTTTCCTCGGCTAGACATATTACTCGCAGGCGGATTGTGCTGCAAAACCCGCCTCCTATTTGCTTATTCTTGAGTATAGTAGTATACTAATAACAGATTTGCACTGCGAATACTTAAAGTCAGAGGTAAAAATG
>JAJFUJ010000228.1 GCA_021372475.1 Chloroflexota bacterium
TAGGGTGTTGTTGCAGCGCATTGAGGATTGCCAGGACTAACCCAAAGGGCGTACCGCCAGACGCATGCTGGCGGTGGATAAGCCGGGCCATTGATCTGGCTCGCAAGACACAACGGCCCGCGTTAGCTTCCTTGCGCAGGCCGGGGGCTGCGCGACGCAATGCGGGCGTCCT
Source organism: Chloroflexota bacterium (assembly GCA_021372475.1). Lineage (GTDB taxonomy): Bacteria > Chloroflexota > Anaerolineae > UBA1429 > UBA1429 > JAJFUJ01. The sequence continues at coordinate 173 of JAJFUJ010000228.1, forward strand.
GAAGATTACTTGCGCCTGTGTAACCTGGAGGGTGTTGAAAAAGAGGTTCTGTTCCTGATACTTGCCCACTGGGGAACAGGAAGCGTCAATCTGATATATAATGGAATATATCATATCATAACAGCAATAAAAGCAAGACTCAAATGGATTCCTGCTTGCCGGGAATGATCTGCGAGTTCAAGTCGGTCTTTTCAGACACTATGGTGTCTCCAACTGGATACTTTTTCCACACCTCCGTAACCTGGCCGCTTGACGCGCGCAGCATCTGCGGGCATTGCTCCTATAACGCCCAGCGCGGCGCAGGCACGCTAAGGTGATTTGGCCATTTGCTCGGCCGCCCTCGGCACAATGTCCGGCGCGCTGAGCCCGAGCACCTGGCCTTGGCCGACTCACTGCAAACGCCATTTCATGATATTCCCTCGATAAGCAGGTATAATAGGTTGACCGCTCCATCCCTGCCTTTTATACTGAATAGGCTGGCTATTTCCATATTCCGGAGGTCTTTGTAATGTCAGAGGATATCGTCCTGCTCAGGGCGCACATCGCCGCCAACTGCAACAAGATGCTGCACGCTCCCACCGACCTGCTGCCCGAGCCTTACCTGGTGCCGGGCTCGGTATATTCCGAGGTGCTGTGGGATTGGGATTCGTGGCTGTGTTCGGTGGCGCTGCTGCAGGCGCTGTATGAGCCAGGTTGCAGCATTGCGCGCGAGCAGCTCCTTGCCCACATGCAGGGCTGTGTGCGCAACTTTTTACACTACCAGGCCGACGATGGCTACCTGCCGATTTGCATCGAGCCGTGGCTTTTGCGCGAAGGCGAGCGTAAGCGCGCCGAGGGCGACGAGGTCAACCAGGCCAAGCCGGTGCTGGCGCAGTTCGCGGCGCTGATTACCCGCGAGCTGGGGGGCGACCCGGCCTGGCTGGGCGAGGCCGGCCTGGCGGCGCTTGGGCGCTTTCACCAACATTATCACGAGGCTTACCTGCATGCCGCCACCGGCCTTTACTACTGGCACTCGGACCTGGCCATCGGCGTGGATAACGAGCCGGCGGTCTTCGGCCGGCCGCGTAACTCGGCCGCCACCATCTATATGAATGCCCTGATGGTGCGCGAGCTCGAGGCAGGGGCTTATCTGGCGGGCAGGCTGAACAAAGCGTTCGAGCGCGCCGATTACCTGGCCAAACGCGCTGCCCTGGTGCAGGCTATGCGTCGCTACCTGTGGGATGAGCGCGATGGCTTTTACTACAACGTTGACCTGCAGTGCAAAATCGAGCCGGTCATTCCGGGGCTGCACAAGAACCAGGAGCACATGTGGCCCTGCCTGCCGGTGCGTATCCTGGGGTGGACAGGTTTTATGGCGCTGTGGGCGGGCGTGGCCACGCCCGCGCAGGCCGAACGGATGGTGCACGCGCACCTTGTTAATCCGGCCGAGTTCGCGAGCGCGGGCGGCGTGCGGTCGCTGGCGGCCAATGAGCCGATGTATAACCTGGCCGCCTCGGGCAATCCTTCCAACTGGCTGGGGCCGATCTGGCTGATTGCCAACTATATGACCTGGCGCGGCCTGCGGCGTTACGGCTATACGGCCGAGGCCGATGATATCTACCGCAAGACGGTAAATCTGCTGGCGCATGATGTGCGCGAGACCGGCGTGATGCACGAGTATTACGCCCCTGAGACGTGTGCACCCATCATCAACCCGGGATTTATGAACTGGAATTACCTGGCGCTGAATATGCTGGCCGAGAGCGAGGGCGACCGCCCGGCTGTGGAAGAATGGCGGGAATAACGTAAAGACCGTGTTGTTCCCAGCACAGCTCCATAATGCGCAGTCAAAGTCGGGCGCGGACGCCGCACATCCAGCAACCGCATTTGAGCTCGCAACCTTCAGGTCGCGGCTGCATGGGATGGACACGCTGCGCGTGCCCATCCGCTACAAGCTTTCATCCAGCACACGATTGCACCTGGTTCCACTCATCATCTCCGGCGATGTGCCACAGGTAGAGTGAGGCCGTCGAACCGTAGGGCGAGTATACCTTACGGTGCTCTTCAAAAAGGGGTTGCGTCAGCTCAGCATAGCCGTACAGGCGCTGCATGCCGTGGCGGATGCCCAGGTCGCCCCAACTGAGCACATCGGCGCGCCCCAGGCTGAAAATGAGCAGCATCTCGGCCGTCCACACGCCCACCCCGCGTAAAGCCGAGAGGCGCTTGATGACCTCATCATCGGGCAGGGCTTGCAGCTCTTCCAGGTCGAGCGCGCCGCCCTGCGCAGCCGCAGCAATCCCCAGGATATACTCGGCCTTGCGCTGCGAGAACCCGCAGCCGCGCAGCTCCTCGACCGTATGCGCGGCCACCGCAGCCGGCGCGACCTCACCCACCAGCGCAGTGAACCTGCGCCAGATGGAGACGGCCGCCTTGCCTGAAATCTGCTGGCTGGCAATCGATTCCAGCAGCGAGCTAAAGACATCGGCTGTGCGCGGCTGTTCGAGCGGACCGATGCGCGCGATGGCTTGCCCTAAAAGCAGGTCACGCTCACTCAGATAGGCCATTGCGGCGCCAGACGCGGCGCTGGGTATGGTCATAGACAGCGCTTTTCGCGCCAGGCGCGGATAGCGCGGGCGTGCTCGGGGTAATGCGCCCAGGTATCGTTGCGCAGCCGGCGGTACAGGCGCGTATCGGAGGCGGTCTCTGCATCGCTGAGGGTATTGAGCAATGCGAGCAACTCGGCGTGGGTGGCCTCGAGCTGAGCCAGCACTTCGGCCAATGTCAGCTCCCGTTTACGCTCGGTCGTCAACGCGTTAAAGGCGTCGATGCCGCCGTACACGGCGCGGTAGCGCGGCAAACGTTCGCCGCGTCGGATGACAGCCAACCCTGCCAGCGCCTCCTGTTCCCAGGTTGTCACATGGGCCAGGATATCGCGCACCGACCAGGCGCCGGTGACGCCGAGCTCGAGAAGCTGTTCCTCATTGAGGCCTGCCCAGCTTGTCTGCAGATTCCCCCAGGCAGTGTTCATATTATGTAAAACGGTATGTAAGGCCATTGTGGATACACCCCTTTATCTTGTACCCCCATAGTAGCCCAGAAGCCGTGCCCCGCGCAAGCAGTGGGCGCGCGGCGGATTTCTCCGCCGCGTATCTTTTACCGCCCTGCCGGTGCACTGCAGACATACAGTGTGCCGCTCTTTGAGTTCAGGTCGCTCGCCGGCTGGCAGTAGTCGGATGCAAAGCTCGCTAGTGTCCCGGAGCGCCCGCTGCCACTCACCAACACATAACGCAGTTCGCCCGCGGCCGCCAGGTCGGCCAACCCCTGCTCATCGATGACATCATCCGAACCCGAGTAACCGCCCACATACAGCACCGGCCGGCCCGTCTGCAGCACCAGGCTGGCGCCTCCCGCTTGGGCGCTGGAGACCGCCGCCAGGTAAGTCGTATCGATTGTGTTCGCCTCCAGGTATTCCACCACCGACTCGTCCACTATGCTGCCTGAACTCGACATGCCGCCCTGCCCGCTGCTGCCCGCCCAGGCCTCCGGCAGCTTGCTCGAAGGTGCTGGGTTGCCCACCGTCAGCCAACTCCACTCAGCCGGGATCAGCAGCAGCGCCGCCAATACTACAGCCGATGCCAGGTTGTACAGGAACCGTCCGCGGCGCTTGAGCACCAGCGCGGCGGCCAAACCACCGACGCCAAGCCCCAGCAGCACTAGGCAGACTATGAGCCAATTCGAGGATAAATTATAAGCTGAAGCCAACCGCCACTGGAAGGCCAGCGTGAGCACTGCCGCAGCGGTTAGCGCAAGAAAGGCCGCCAGGCGGTTGCGCTGACTTAATTTGTGGAAGAGCGCCACGCCAGCACCCACCAGAGCAGCCAGCGCCGGTGCCGCAACCGTCAGGTAATAGGCATGGAAGTAACTGGCCATACTAAAGAACACTACACAAGTAAGCAGCCAACCGCCGAACAACACGGCGCCTTTGTGCGCCGGCGAATCCAACGGCAGCCTGGGTCTGGCGGAAACAACCAACCCAAGGAGAGCCAGCAGGCCAAAGGGCAATAGCCAGCTCATCTCCTTGGCCAGCGGGCGCTCGAAAAAGCGCAACACGCCTACGTTGCCCGTCTCGCCGCCGGTGGGCGAACCACCTCTGGAGGAGGCCGCATCATCTCTGCCAGCACCTGACGGCGTATCGGCCGCGGTTCTGCTGCCTCCACTCGGTTGGGCAGGCCGTGTCGTTGCGCCTGCCTCATTCGCAGCGCCAGTAGTAATCATACTTGCAGTGTTGGATGTGCCAGTTGAGCCGCGCCCAAGCAGCCTCTCGATACCGTTGTGCCCGAACACCAGGCCCAACTCGGTGTTGGAGTCGCTCGAACCGACATAGGGATGCTGGTCGACCGGCGTCAAGTCGACAACCAGCGCCCAGGAAAGCGATACCACTGCGATGACCAGCCCGGTGAGGAGCAGGCTGAGAACCTTGCGGCCCCAACGGACCTTGGCGCCCAACAAGTAGAGCAGCATAAAGGCGGGAGCCGGCAGCAGCACCTCCATCATCTTGATGTTGAATCCGAGCCCGACCACCACCCCGCCCAGGAGCAAGGCGCGCAGCTTGCCGGATTCAGTCGCCGAAAGAAAGGCCCAGGCCGCCAGGAGCAGTGTCAGCACTAGCATGCCGTCCACAGTGTTGTTGCGGTCGACTGCCAGAGAGACCGGCGTCAGCGCCAGGACCAGCGCCGCCACCAATCCGGGCAACGCCCCCCAGTAGCGCTTGACGAGTATATACAGCACCGCCACACTGGCCACACCGGCCAGGATGTTGGGCATCACTACGGACACACCGCTGACACCAAAAACGGCAGCGAAAACCGTCTCAATCCACAACCCCAGCGGCGGTTTATCGACCGAGACGGAGCCGCCCGGCTCTGCCGCGACGTAGAAAAAGTTGTGCCACGATTGCAGCATGCTCTTGACCGCGGCGGTATAGTAAATGTTGCCATCGCCTACGGCCTGCAGGTTGATCAGGTGCAGGCCCAGGGAGAGTGCGCAGATCAGGATGAGGATGAGAGTTGCTGGAGAGAGTTTGCCGATGAGCGGCCGTTCCAGCCAGGATTGAGGGACGCTGGGTAAATCCAGAGTTGTTGTCGATTGCATTTCACCGATTCCTATTGTGCAGGTTTTGGGTTTCACTCACACAACGGAGCCGGTTGGATTGATATTCGCCGGGCACAGCGACTTCACAGCAAACGAAGGCAGTAGACAGGTAAGTAGTCGTGTTCCACGGTTCAGATGTATGGGTCGAGGGTTAGCCGGTTTGCCCAGCCGAACGGAAGCATGCGTTCTACTGGATATCTCCTGCAGAATCCGCCAATAGGCTTTCGCCGACGTTATAGAGGTTGCCGGCGTTCACAGCATCATTCAGCCAGGCAGCCAGGGAGATCCCCTGTGCGTTTTTACTGTAATACCAGGGGTAGCGCACGGCAGTGTGGAAGGTTGAGCCGTCGCTCCGCTTTTTGCCTAGTTCGCTCATGAAAAAGCGGTAAGTAGGGATCTCACGTGCAAGCGTTGTGACGGTCTCCTGAAGATGCTGGTGGAACTCGGTCAGGTCACGGCCGTCATAACAAAAGACGCCGTCATTCATCTTACTCTGGTAGGCGCTTAGAGTGCCGTCGTGGCTCGAGCTGTACTGCAGGTATACCACCTTATCGCCCATGCGCTGATACAGCAGCCGAAACCAATCGATGAGCAGGTTCCCGTCCGTGACGCAATCCGCCAGGCTGCTTTCCACCTTCCAGACATCGCGCAGGATGGTTTGCCATTTGGGCGTGTAAATCACGCCGCTGTCGGAATAGACGGCGACCCGCGGGCAACCCAGGTATTCAGCCACGCGCTGTGCCTGCGCCACGCAGCCGATGGCGCCCGCGCTTTCGCCGGCGACGATCAACTGCTCGGGGCTGCCAAAGATGGGCTTGACGGCCGCGAGGGCCGCCTGCACGTTCTTGGCGCCATGGTGATACAGGATATGTTTGCGCCCTTTTCTGTCGTGATAGGGGAATTCGTTGTCGCCAACGTGACAATCGCCGGTGGCATAGGGGATAAACACGCAGTTCCAATCGTTGAACGGATTGCTCGGATCGCCAGGCGCCAGGATGCCGCCGTTGATGAACTCGAGATTAACGTTGACCACCGGAAAGTAATACGAATCTCCGCCGAAGACGGCACTGAACAGATTCTGGGGACGCGCGGCGGTGTATTCGTCCCAGGCCAACCCGCCGCCTGAAAAATACACGATGAGTTTGTTGGTCGTCCCCTTTTTCACATAGATGCTGTAGGGGGAGCCATCCGAGCAGCGGGCGGCATCGGCGGGGAGCTTTATCACATACCAGCGGTGCGTCCTGGGGAAAGACCCTTTGTATTCGTGCGTGCGTGCAAAGAGCCTCAGCAGACCATAGGCCAGCAAAAGGAGCGGCGAAAAGATAATCAGCAAAAGAGCAGCTAAAAAGTTAAACTTGAGCATGTTCCCTTTGCTTTTCCTCAGGCCAGAGATATAGCTAAAGATGCCGAAGACTAACCAGCCCGGCCTGCAGCCAACACAGTAGTGAATAGTCTACCGATTTACTGGAATATGTCCAACTTGCGCGCTTCTGGGACAGAGGATTTACCGAGGGAACGCTGGGATTAGGGAGCCGGGCAGAGCGCTGACAGGCTGTCTCGGCATTTATCTAGGGGCTGCCGGGCGCTGCGCCATAATGCGCAAGCAAGCTTGCGCACTCCACTCTAGTATATAGAGTGCGGCGGCTTGCCGCCGCGTGGTTGTTCGATCGTCATATACTGCGCAAGCAGGCTGGCGCACTCCACTCTAGTATATGGAGTGCGGCGGCTTGCCGCCGCGTAGTTGTTCGATCGTCATATAATGCGCAAGCAAGCTGGCGCACTCCACGAGCTTCTGACGCCCCTCCCGAAAATCCAATACGCGACTGGATTCCAACGCGCGTGGTACAGGGAGGGGGCAACGCGTTGCGTTGTCCTGGTACGGCGTCGTATGCGGCGAAACCGCCTGCAGGGTACTTGGCCTGATGACGCTGCACATCCCCTAACAGACAAACTCTA
>JAJFUJ010000246.1 GCA_021372475.1 Chloroflexota bacterium
CGCGCACATTGAGACGGATTCCTCATGCGGGCACGCTGTGCCCGTGGAATGGCTGGGCGATTATTGCCTGGAGCGCCACATCCCGCTGCATATTGAGCATATTACTATTGCGCGTGAGCTGCAGGAGACGGAGCTTTCGCCGTGCTTTCGCTGTGCCTGGCAGCGCCGTAAGGCGCTTTTTAACCTGGCGGATAGTCTGGGCTGCAGCACACTGGCTTTCGGCCACCATGCAGATGATATCGTCGAGACGGTTCTGATGAACCTTTTTTATAACTCCAGCTTTAGGCGCATGGCCCCCAAGGTAAAGTTGTTCGCTGGACGTCTGGTGATTATCCGCCCACTGGCTCTGGTCGAGGAGCGCGAAATCATCCCCTTTGTCCAGGCGAGCGGTTTCCCGATTCAAGGCGCCCCCTGTCCCTATGCCCAGAACTCGCGGCGCACCACGGTCCGACGCATGCTGCGCGAGGTTGAGCGGGAATGCCATCAGGTCAAAAGGCATATCTTTAGAGCGGTTGAGCACGTTGAAGGAGTGGCTGATGATGGATAAGCTAGTTTCCTGCACCTATTTTACTGCGAGTGGTGCAGCCAACACCCTCAAGACGCTTGAACTCGTCAAACAGTATGTAGCAGACAGCGCTGCGCAGCATATCCTGGTCGCGACGACCAGCGGACGTAGCGGGGTGCAGGCCTGTGAGCTGCTTGATCCTGCTAAACTTGTGATTGTGACCCATTCCAGCGGATTCGCACAGGCAAACACTCAGGAATTGCTGCCCGAAAATCGGCAGCGGATTGAAGCGGCCGGCGCCAGCATTGTGACTGCTGCCCACGCCTTTGGGGGAGTCGGCCGCGCGGTGCGGCGCAAGTTCTCTACTTTACAGGTGGACGAGCTCATTGCCAATGTGCTGCGCACCTTTTCCGAAGGGACCAAGGTGGCCTGCGAAATCACGCTAATGAGCGCCGATGCCGGGTTGATTTCATCCAGCGAGGAGGTGATCGCTATCGCCGGAACAGGCAGCGGCCTTGATACCGCGGCGGTAATCCGCGCCGCCACTGCGCAGGATTTCTTTGATTTGAGAGTGCTGGAAATTATCTGCAAGCCGCGCGTCAATCTGCGAAAATAACACGAGCCCCTTCTGGGGGCTCGTGACTGTGGATATACTACTCAACCAGGGAAATACTGCTCGATTTTGTGACGCGTCGCCAGGATATCGGGCTTCACGTCCTCCTGACCCTCGCCGTCAAGGTATTCGACGACGACATCCCCGTGAAAGCGCATAGCCTTGCTACGCTTTAGCAGCCAATCGAAATCGATAATGCCTTCACCAAAGGCGGTTTGCATTTTGCCTGGGGCCGAATCCCGCAGGTGAATGATTGCCGCCTTACTCAGCAGCGGTTCCGAATCCTCCAACTCGACCTCGTGCATCACTAGATGCGAAGGATCATAATCGACTTTAAGCCCCGGCACCATATGTAGCAATTCCAGTGCTGTTATGAGCGACTCGGCAACTGAACCGCTATGGCACTCGAGCGCGAAAGTGACGCCGGTTCCTTCAGCGATATCGACGATCTCCTTGAGGCTTTCAGCCGAATCCGCCAGCACCGTCTCAAACGGGCGGCTATGGTCTCGCTCACGTGGTTGCAGCGCGGCAACAGTTATATGGTGTTGCAGCATAAACCGGACCAGCGCACGCGTTTGATTGCAGCGCATGACAATCGCCTCATTTGAACGGTCATGCAGTGCCGGCGTGAAGCCAACATTGATTGCCGCTAAACTCAGGTGATTTGCTCTAAGCGCGGAATCGACGCGGGCAACCGCCGTATCATAGTTCCGCACCAGGTCGGAGGGCATCAGGTGCGCCCAGCCTTCTACGGCCAACAAATCCACTCTGGTAAAGCCCAAGTCGTGCACACCTGCCAGCGCGGCTTCGAGGGGCAGTTTGCTAAATGCGGTTGTTGCACATGCGACGGTCATCACCATATCTCCTTTCAGCCGAGATCCCTGCACCATGGCAATCGAAATCCGGCCTATTTAAGACGGTTACTTGGGAAACACCCCGGAATCTACCATCGCCAGGAAGGGATTATCCTGCACGGTTACCGGGAAGTGCACTACACCGCGACGTCGTGACGACTCATACATGGCGATCAGTATCTCCATGATCGTCTTGCCGTGCGTCATCGCATCCAGCGGATGAGGCTTGCCCGTCTCAATCGCCGCGATAACGTCATCGACCTCGCGGGTAATATCACCCCGCGGACCGGGGAAAACCACTGGTAGGACTTGCGCTTTATCACCATGTACCTCACGCGCCAGCCATCGGTCGCCCAAGGGCCCCAAGCCTTCGTAATAATCTCCCGAAACCTGGATTTGGCCGGTCTCTCCCTGGACAACGATATACTGGTAGTTCATCAGTGCGTTATCCCACGCCGAGAACATGCGCACATCCGGGTTGCGAGCACAGCGTCCCCAGGTAAAGTGGCTGAATAGTCCTCCCTCAAAACCGATATAGGCTGTGCCGCCTTCCTCGGCGCGGTGGCCAAAATATACATAGTCGGAGTTGCCGTCGATATTGCCGATCAAGTGCGTGGGCTTGGGCCAACCCATCAGGTCCAGCATCATGTGGATGGTATGACAAGCGTCGGTCATCAGGCACATATACTGCGAGATGGCCATACACGACAGCACTTGGCCAATTGCACCTGCCTCGATGCGCTGTCGTGCAACCTCATACTGCGGGGTATAGTGCCGTTGGTGACTCACCGTCAGCACAGTTCCGGTGCGCTTGCAGGTTTCGATCATCAGATTCGTTTCCGCCAGGTTCATCGCCAGTGGTTTTTCACAGATGATGCCTTTGGCACCGGCTTCTGCTGCCGCAACGACGGCTGCACAGTGGGCTTGTTCGGGCGTCACCACGGCGACGAGATCGGGCTTGGTCTCGGCAAGCATCTGATACATATCAGTGTACAGCTTCTGGCCGTTGCCGAAATCAGCCTTCCACTTGGCTAACGATTGCTCCGAAATATCCGCGCCTGCCACCAGTGGGATTCCCGCTTCCTGAAAGGCGTGCGCATGGCCGTGTGCCATACGACCGCATCCGATAATAGCAGCTCGATAAGCCATTTTCTCACTCCTTGCTTCAGAAGAGTTAAGAACCAATAATCTGGTCTATATCATACATGTAAAAATAATGTAACACAAGGCGACTCGCCCAAATCCGTGTGAATATGGGCGAGTCGTATATTGTTGCGTGTAGTTAAGCCGAGCCTATGTTCGCAGACCGTTTACTTGGCCTTCGCCTCGATTTCATCACGCAGTTTGCGGGCATATTCCGCGCTGTGCCACATATGAGCCGCCATCATCTGAGCAGCGTCGTGGTCTTTATATTGCTCAGGGCGTATCTGCATGCCTGCCTCCAGCATCCCCTGGCCGCGGCGCAGCTCTTTCATGAACTGCATCATATGCACCGCGTCATATTCGGGAAAGGTACGCAGGAATGCCTCATCGTAACTGGGCACATGGATATATCCCCAGCCATCCTCTATATTGAGATGGAGATCGGGGTTTGCTTTGTAGAGTATCTCTGTCACTTGAGGAAGGTTGACCAGGCCGGTACCTAACGCTGCCCCCCCCAGCCAGGTAAAGCCATCATCGGTCAAGAATACAATCGTGTCTTTGTAATGCGTCGTTTGAGTATAGGGCGCCAGCCTTTCGGCGGCCTCAACCGGATCTTCCATCAAGCCCAGAGGGTTGGCGGTATCGAAATTCACCCGAATCCATGGGCTGTTCACCGTCTCAATCAGGCGTGCCATCTCGTTAAAGGTCAGGTCGACGTGCAGCTCCATCGTCACGTACACTTTATAATCCGCTGCCATCGGCGCCAGCGCCTTGAGCACCTGGATAGAGCGCTCATACTGCTCTGCAAAAGTGGGAGCGGTCATCGTGCGCTCCTTGATCAATCCAAAGCTCGTGTTCAAGCAGTGCGCGCCCATCCTGGCTGCCACCGGGAAGAGCGGTTTCCAGTCTTCGACCATCTCTGCCACTGACTTGCCGCTGTCGCGCGGATTGACTCTGGCGCCGTAAAGCTCCAGATATAAATTGTGCGCGTGCAGCTTGGCGAGAAACTCTTCCGTATACTCGGCGGGCTTCTCGATAAAGGTGCGCGTCCCGAGCAACTGTAAACCTTCAAGGCCGTACTCGATCGTTTTATCCAAAAAGCCCATCGGATCGAGGTTCATCGGATTAAAGCTAATCGTGTCCAGACCGACTTTCATAGTTGATCCCTTTCATAAGGTAATCAGACGGCCTTATCCAGGCTTATCTGGTAGTTTGGTTATTTCGCAGGCGCTTCACTCGCCCTCGCTAAAACAGCGAGGGCGAGTGAGTTTCCTCCACTAGTGTACACGCTGCAGAGAGAAAACCATCCCTGTAACTACTTTCCTTCCGCTTCGATCTCATCGCGCAGTCTGCGGGCGTATTCGGCGCTGTGCCACAAACGAGCTGCCATAGCCTGGCGCACGTCATACTTGCCAATATCTTCCATATGCGGGTGCATGCCGGCA
>JAJFUJ010000006.1 GCA_021372475.1 Chloroflexota bacterium
TGTTTCGTTTATACCCGATCGCTGCACCAAGCCCAGTAGCGTCTCATGAAGCCGCGGTTCTTCTTCCAACGGTACGATAACCAGCCGATGCACGCAGGACTCGGCCACCTTGACCAATCTCGCAAGGAACTCGCGTTGTTCCCCCAGTTAAGCGTAGTCGATATGCACTTCGGGCAAGGTAGCGGACAACCGATGCGTCAGGGCAGCCAACTCTGCGTCCAGGGGAAAGGAGTCGCCCATCAAAGCATACGCCTGGCGGATATGGGCATATGCGCGCGGCCGAGTCATCCAGTGCGGCACCTTATCCTCCAGCAGCAAGGCTTGAGACCAGTATGCCGGCCCGTTATATTGGGAGGGCTCTGCGACAGTGACCAGCAGCACTGCCGAACCCGCCGCATCCGCAGCAACGTTTGGCTGGTGTGGTGGAAAGACGATAGGCTGACGATTGACTTGCTTCGCGTTGGCTGCGTAGGCAATCAGAGCGGTGCCTGCCACGATAATCAGCCCGGCCAGCCCGCTGCTCAGGGAACTCACAGCCAGCCAAATTACCATGCCCAAGCCCGCGGCCGCTCCGAGTAACAGGCGAACCCAGATCCCGCGCACCTGTTCGCGCGGGGCAGCCAGGAGGTTGACAAGCGACCAGCCACAGGCCAACCCGCTGGCCAGCAGGACCACCTCATTCCACATCGCTACTCCTCAGCAAGGCGCGGGCGGCCGATAGCCGTCACCGTCAAATCCGTGCCGATGTACAGGTCGTCACCCCAGCCGTCACCGACCGGCGCTTTGTGGTCCTGACGCTGAACCTGCAGGCGGATATCTTCTGCGCCAGCCTGGCGAGCGAGCGCCAAGGCCAGAGCGCGTCCCTGGTCTTCAGCATACTCCAGTGCGGCTCCCAGGCTCTCCAGGTGACGCATCTCGTTAGGCGTGTGCACTCGATAGCCGGCCGACTCTTGCTCAGGCAGCACCAGCATGCGCACCGGCATCACCACACCACCGACCACGGCGCCAATCGCGTTAGCTACGCCGGTATACGCCGGGATATTCACCCGGCTGTGCAGCAATTCACCTACCATAGGGAAGTAGGTACTAACCGGTGCGCCGATGGCTACGATATCCGGGGTTAATGTCAAAGCACACTGCACCTGGCTGGAATTATCGGGAGCCAGGGCGCGCCTGACGAGCGCATCCTGCAGCATATCATGCTCGCCATTTATGCCCTCATCGTGTAAAAGCTTTGCCACAATTTGGGCTGCGATGAGCCGCGAGGTGTGCTGGCGGATAGCCTGGCACAACTGCAGCGGATCCATTTTGCAGCGCCGACCGAGCACCGCAGCTCCTGAGCGCGCTGTCTCCACATCCCAAGCCTGATACAGACCCAGGCAATGAGCAGCATCGCTGGGCGTAAATCCGCTGCGTGCCACAATACCGGTGCGTTCCAAGCGCTCCAAATATCGGGCGTACAATTCCGGATGCTGCAGCAGTTTATTGGCCCAAGTCACACTACGGGGGCCATCGCGCAGAACGCGGAGCAGCTCCGCAAGCGGAGTGGGCAGCTCGCTCGGATCAGCCCAATCGCTGCGCTGCAATAACAGGAACTCGCCGGCATCTGGCCCGAGGCGTTGGCAGGCAGCCTGCTCGTCCAGCTCAATTTTAATGTGCGGGTAATCCTTGCCCAGCAGACTGAGCGGGATCACCCTGCGCGGGCCAATTTGCAGGTCGTTCTCCGAGTCAAGCCAAACTCGACTGTCGCCGCCCAATCCGACAGTATGCACATCAATCGCTTCGACCATCGTGCGCCAGTGCCCAACCTGCGCCCCTTCTTTATTCAGATGCGGCCGGCCGGCCTGCAGCACCGCAATATCGGTCGTAGTACCGCCCATATCGACCACGACTGCGCTGCCGCTTCCGCCCATATGCTGGGCGCCAACTACGCTGGCAGCGGGGCCGGAGAGTACCGTCTCGATCGGCCGCTGCTCCGCAAAGGCAGCGCTAACCAGCGAGCCATCGCCTTTGACTACCATTAACGGTGCATGGACGCCGTATCTTTCCAGCTCGTTTTGGACGGAGGCGATCAAGTCGCGTAAAAGGGGAACCAGGCTGGCATTCAACGTGGCCGTGACCGACCGGCGCACGGCGTCGAGTTGGTTGGTCAGCTCGTGGCCGCAGGTAACCGGCTTGCCGGTCAGTTCCCTGACAAGATCGCGCACAGCAAGCTCATGAGCGGGGTTGCGTGTGCCAAAATACCCAGAGACTGCATATCCTGCAACGTGCCTCGCGTGTTCAAGGATGGCTTTGCTGGCTGCGGCAACATCCAGGGGAGAACGTTCCTCCCCGTTCGACTCGTGTCCGCCGTCAATAAGGGCATAATACGGTGTGCCGAGAACGCTAGTGAGGTCCGCCTTACTATCAAACACCTGGTCGTAACCAATCAAAAGCGAGCACACCGGGGCGCCGTTGCCCTCCACGATAGCATTGGTAGCCAACGTGGTTGAGATGGATACGAGGCACACTTCATCCGCACGGGTACCCAGCACACTCGACATCGCCTCGCGTATGCCGATAGCCAGGTCATAATGGGTGGTCAGTGCTTTATCGCACGCCAGAATCTGGTTTGCAGCGTAATCTACAAGTACAGCATCCGTATACGTACCGCCCGTATCTATGCCCAACGCCAGCGCCATTATCGCTCCAACATGATAAGTTTATTAGCACCGAAACTTATGCTCCCTGCTCAGGCACCCTTGTTCTGCGAACGGAAATACGTGACATAGTTCATGCCGAACTCGTCATGCCCCAGGAGCAGATCGGAAATGAGGATTGCCTTATGCGAGCTGCCGGGATTCACGATCGGGGCATTTACCCCAGCGGTAATGGTCATCGCCAGGAAGATATCGTTGATCGCCTCACGGTCGGGAAGACCGAAGGAAACGTTGCTGGCGCCGAGGGTCATATTGGCGCCCAGCTCTGCGCGCACCCGACGTATCGATTCGAGCGTCACCTGAGCAGCGGTCATATCGGCACTGACCGCCATGGCCAGGCAATCAATCAAGACATCCTCGCGCGGGATACCCAGTTCCTCGGCGCGCGCAACTATCTTGTGAGCGATCGCCAGGCGCGACGAAGCATCGCACGGAATGCCGCTATCGTCCATTGTCAGCCCAATCACCGCTGCACCGAACTCTTTAACCAGCGGCAGCACGCGCTTGAGCGAAGCCTCTTCGCCGTTCACTGAGTTAATCAGCGCTTTGCCTGGATATACTTGCAAGGCCGCCCGCAGGGCTTGAGCGTTGGCAGAATCGATGCAGAGCGGTACGTCGGTAACCTCCATAACTGCCTTGACGGCCATAGGCAATACTTCGACCTCATTCACACCGGCGGCGCCCACATTCACATCGAGCATCGCGGCGCCGTCCGCGATCTGGCTTTCTGCCAGCTTGCGTACACGGCTCATATCGCGCTCAACCAGGGCGGCGGCCAGCAGCTTTTTCCCGGTTGGGTTAATGCGCTCGCCAATCAGCACGGTGGCGCTATCAGGACTAATGACGACTTCCTGCTTACTACTATGAACACGCGTCTCCATAGGTATCTTCCTTTCTCCAGGGTGTTTATTTCGATTGAGACTGTACGAATTGCTGGATAACACTCTCGATCGGTTCACCAGCATCTATTTTTTGCAGCAAAGCATTGACATTAGCCGGCGTCAGCCAACTATCCACGCGCTCCAGTATATACTGAATATCCGGATACCTTGAAATCACCTCCTGGCGCGCCGCAAGGGCATACCCAGACGAAAATAATATGTTGCGGTCATCTTCCAGGAAAAAGAACTCCTCATTATCCGCTATATATACCTCATAGCTCAGCGCACAGTTGCATTCGCCAGCGCTGAGCGCTTGCAGAGCCTCCCTTGGGCCATATGGGACAACTCTTTCATCAGGGATATGCAACTGATAGGCCACCTGAAACAGGCGCAGTTTCGAGGCAGAACCGGCCACCTCTTCATCTGCGCACAGAGTCAGCGGAGTGTGCCGAGCTGCATAATCCGCCAGTTCGCTGATTTTAGCCAATTTGCCCGCTTCCGAGGCGCGCATAACCAATCCGGGACGCAAGACATATGGAGCAGGGCTTTGCCAATTGATATTTTGCTTAATATCAGAGCCGGCAACGGCGTTCGCCAGTTCTTCGGGATCGTCGATGGGCTGGTCGTGCCCCAGCAGTTTATGCCAGGTTTCAGACGTATTGAACCAACATAGATCCACCGCATTGCTCGTTAATGCCGCGCGCGCTTCTAAAGCCGAGGGATAGCCTGTGCGGTCCTCGACCTGGTAGCCCTCCTGTTGCAGCGCCGATATCAGCAGTTTACCCGCAAGTAGGGTGAAGGAATCGCTGCCGCTGCCAACAACTACGTAGCCAATCGGCTCCCTGGATTTGCAGCCACACACCAACAGCAAGACGAAGCATAACGCGCTGAGCACATATCGCCTAGGCATCGACCTCAGCCCTCTGCTAGATACTGTTCACCGACCAGCGACTTGGCTAGATCCACCTGGCCGCTACTCATATCTGCCAACCCGCGGCCAAAAGAATCTATTGAATCATACGGGATAGCAATATGCAGCAATACATCCGTGCCGAAATCACTGCTCAAGATACGGCAATGCGATTGGTTAGCCAGGTAGAGTATCTTTTGATGGAGAGGATACTCTATCCGCAGTTTCGCCACACCATGCAGCCTATACTCAACGCGTTGCAAATGTTCGAGTGCCTGGCGAGCTGCATCACTATAGGCGCGCGCCAACCCGCCGGGCCCAAGTTTGATGCCTCCAAAATAGCGTGTGCCCACCACCACCACATCGAGCAAACCGGAGCCTTGCAGGACAGCCAGCATCGGCCGCCCGGCTGTACCGCCTGGCTCACCATCGTCGCCGGAACCAATTGTGCCGGAAAGTGTATCTACTATATAAGCCCAGGCGTGATGGCTGGCATCCGGATAACGTGCACGCAGCGCTGCGATTGCAAGCTGAGCGTCGGCGACAGAAGCAGCATATCCGCAGGTACCGATGAAACGCGAGTTTTTAACTACCTGAGTGGACTCGGCCTCCCCCCTGGGAACCTGGTAACACGCTCGGACTGGTCGCGACTGCATAACATCTAGCCTTGCCTAAAATCCTGCTATGTGATTCTAGGCAGGTCACTATAGTTGTCAATCGAAACTTGAGGTCAACAGGCATTTGTTTATACTAAGGTACTGGCCATGCGGGACAGAAAACTAGAGGTAAAATGACGCAATACAAAATAATTGTGAATCCTGTTGCGGGAAAAGGCCGCGCGGCCCATGCCGCTAATGAAATCAAACGCGTATTCGATACCCTTGAGACAACCTATGATCTAGTCGAAACCAGCCAACCTGGCGAGGCAATTGTTATCGCGCAACAAGCTGTCGCCGAAGGCTATGATGTGTTGGTAGCCGTCGGAGGAGACGGCACGACGCATGAGATAATCAATGGGCTCATGTCCAGTTGCGATGGGAAGGATTGCCGCCTGGCTATTATTCCGGTAGGTTCGGGAAATGACTTTGCTGCCGTCAACAACGTCCCGTTCGACATCGAGCAAGCTTGCAAGGTAGTGATCCAGGGAAACGCGCGATTAGTAGATATTGGCCACCTGCGTATTGATGACACAATCGATCGATATTTTAGTAACACAGTTGGCATCGGCCTGGACGGCATGGTAAACATTGAGGCGCGCAAACTACCCCGGCTGCGCGGGTTACTCCTTTATTTCGTGGCGTTGCTCAAAACTGTATTTATCAGCCTCAAGCCATTTCACATCGATATGATGGTGGATGGTGTTACCATTACACAATCTACGCTAATGGTATCGATAGCCAACGGCCGGCGTGAAGGGGGTGGATTCCTGATTGCACCTTTGGCCAAACAGGATGACGGCCTTCTGGATCTCGTTTATACGGCCGTGTTATCCCATCTAGGTGTACTCAGGATGATTCCCTTGTTCCTCAAAGGAACGCATCTGGGGCATCCCGCTATCAAGAGCAAGCAGGCTGAACGCATTACCATCAAGTCAGATGACCCGATGTATATGCACGCGGACGGCGAGATCCTGGGCGGAGCTGCCCACTGCGTTGAGATTGAAGTTATCCCGAGGAAACTACAGCTAATCAGCGGTTGAGGTTAGTCCTGCCGACCAGGTTTACTGCAGTAAGCCTCCAGGAGACAACTTATGCAATGTGCGCATTGCAAATATGAATTGCGAGTGACAGACTTGTTTTGCCCGCAGTGCGGCACCAGGGTGGCTCGCACCTGCGCCCACTGCCGCGCCCCCCTGGGCCCGGAGGATAATTTTTGCCGGAACTGCGGGACGCCCGCGAATGAGATGAACACTGAGCGAACCTCAGCAGTTGAGCAGACCGCGGCGGCTGATAGCACGTTAAGCGTTCCCGCACTTGAGGATATCAGCAATCCCCCTCCTGCTGTATCTGAGATACCGCCTGCGAAGGCTTTCATACCCGTAACTGAGACGGATTCGCCCCGGATAACAGCCGCTCGGTCACCTCTTAGCCCTGCTGTAGCTCCCAAGGCGCCGTCCACGCCAGGATATCACGTACAGAGCCGTATAAACGTGCCGCAAAAACAAGCCTGGCTCAAACCGACCACCGCTCATCCCGCGGATGTGTATGTATACAAGGGCGTGTTCCCGCGCTTTCTTGCCACAATACTGGACGGCTTTATTTTGGGTGTGCCCGCCTATCTGCTGGGCTGGGTGATGGTATACGCTGCAAGTAATTTCGCGCAGACCGAACAGTCTGTACTCATCGCTGTCGCGCTCGTGCTTATAGGCATCCTGGGCATCATCGCCATCGCGATGGAGAGCGCCGGCGGGACTCCCGGCAAGCGCATCCTGGGGCTGCGCATCATTGATGCCAGCGGTAACAAACCGGGCTTGGGCAGAGCGCTGATACGCAATCTACTCAGGATTGTCGATATGCTGCCAATTGGCTATATTGTAGGGATAATCCTTGTAGCCAGGAGTGAGGTTAAGCAGCGGTTAGGCGACCGACTGGCCGGGACATATGTGGTAGGCAAAGAGTAGCATATTGAAACAGCGCTCATTAGCGCTATACTGAACGCAATCAGCAATGGACTACAGCAATGATAACGCGAACGATGCAACAGGTTATCCAGAATGCCCTCAGCGAGGATATCGGCAGCGGTGATGTTACCAGCCTGGCCACGATTCCTGCAGACACCCCATTAAGGGGGCTGTTCATTGCCAAGGCGGACGGCATTATTGCCGGTATTGAGGTGGCCGGTGAGGTGTTCAGGCAGGTGGATCCGTCAATCTGCTTTACAGCGTTGAAGGATGAGGGTAGGTCGATAGCCAGAGGCGACCTGGTCGCGCAGGTCGAGGGGCGCGGCCCGAGCATATTGACCGGAGAACGAACGGCCCTGAACTTTATGCAGCGTATGTCGGGCATTGCAACTCTTACGCATACATATGTTGAGGCGGTCAAAGGAACACGCTGTATCATCCTGGATACCCGCAAGACAGCGCCAGGGTTACGTGAGTTGGACAAGCTGGCCGTCAGGCTGGGCGGCGGAGCCAACCACCGCATCGGCCTGTACGATATGGTGCTCATCAAAGACAACCATATCGAAGCGGTCGGCGGCATCACCCCTGCGGTTCGTACTGTGCGCGCCGCAAGGTTCTGCGCCGGCCTGGATATAGAGGTCGAAGTTACCAACCTGCAGCAACTGCAGGAGGCGCTGGAGCTTTCGGTGCAGCGTATTATGCTGGACAACATGGATATCGACACGATGCGGCAGGCTGTGCAGATGACGGCCGGCCGGGTACCGTTGGAGGCTTCGGGGGGCATCTCACTACAAACGGTATCTCAGATAGCCGCGACGGGAGTGGACTATATTTCCGTGGGAGCACTTACTCATTCGGTGCGCGCGCTGGATATAAGCCTGGAAGTAGCCCTAGTCAGGGGGCAATCGCTATGAACTTGCCTGCTTATATATCGGCTTACAGCGATGAAGAAGTGTTCGCTCACATCGAGCAAGCCAAACGGCAGTTAGGTTCGGATGTCACCATCCTGGCACACTACTATCAACGCGACGAAGTTGTACGCTTTGCCGATTTTCAAGGTGACTCGCTGGAGCTTTCGCGCCAGGCAGCCCGTGCGACACAAGCCAAATATATCGTATTCTGCGGCGTTACCTTCATGTCCGAGACGGCAGCCATCCTATGCCAACCGGGGACAATTGTGATTCAGCCGGCGGCCGCGGCGCTATGCCCGATGGCCCAGATGGCCGACGTCGAAGGCGTTTCTGCGGCCTGGGGCGCCCTATCCGCACTTTGGCCGAACGATATCATACCCATTACGTATCAGAACTCTACGGCAGACGTCAAAGCCTTTGTGGGCCAAAAGGACGGCGCAGTTTGCACAAGCGCCAACGCTGAGCGCCTCTTTCGTTGGGCATTCGCCCGGCGCAAGCATATTCTATTCATCCCTGACGAGCATCTGGGCACCAATACCGCCTTGGCGTATGGTATAAAGCGAGAAGAGATTGGCCTGTGGGATCCGCTCGAACCTCCTGCCATTGAAACCCTCCGGAATTGCCGGGTAGTGGTTTGGAAAGGCTACTGCCATGTACATACGCACTTTAGTGTGCAGGATGTCGCAAGAGGCAAGTCGCTGCATCCGGGCGCGCTTGTTGTAGTGCACCCCGAATGCCGGCACGAAGTGGTAGAGTTGGCGGATGTAGTCGGCTCAACCAGCGGGATAATTAGGGCGGTTGAGCAAGCTCCTACCGGTGCAGTGATTTATGTAGGCACAGAGTGGCACCTGGTTAACCGGTTGCACTATATGCATCCGGATAAACTAGTGCTTCCGCTGCGCCGTTCGGTTTGTTCAACCATGGCAATGACCAATGCTCGTAACCTGCTGTACGCACTTCATGGCATTAGCGCCGGACGACCGCAAGGGATTATTAGCATCGATGAAGCCACTGCCCACTGGGCAAGGGTGGCATTAGAGAGAATGTTGGAGGCAAGTTGATGGTTGAACAGACTGAACCAATCATCTGTGATGTTCTTGTCATCGGTTCGGGCATCGGCGGAGCAACCGCAGCCCTGGAGTTGGCGCGCGACCCAAATTGTAAAGTTGTGGTCATCACAAAGAATGCCAATTTACTCGAATCAAACACATATTATGCTCAGGGCGGTATTATCTACGAAGGCGAACATGATTCACCCCAAGCTCTGGCCGAGGACCTCGTCAGGGCCGGCGATGGGCTCAATAATCCATTGGCTGTGCAGATTCTCTCAGAAGAAGGCCCTAAGCTGGTACACGACCTGCTCATCGAGCGTTATCATGTGCCGTTCACCCTCAATCCCAACCACGAATATGAGGTGATCCGCGAAGCAGCCCATTCAACCAGCCGCATCTTGCACGCAGATGATGCCACCGGGCGAGCTATTCAAGAAAAGCTGGTTCAAGCTCTTTTGGAGAAACCCAATATCACCCTACTCACCCAACATATCGGGTTGGACTTGCTTACGCCCAGCCATCATTCGCTGGATCGGCTTGATATTTACAAACCCGTATGGTGCGTCGGCGCGTACGTCCTCGATATTGCTTCCGGGCAGGTTAAGACAATCCTTGCCAAGGCGACTATCCTGGCAACCGGCGGCCTGGGCCAGATATTCCTCAACACAACGAACCCCCCGGGGGCATCGGGAGACGGCCTAGCGATGGCCTATCGGGCTGGAGCGCGCATCATCAATGCTGAATATGTGCAGTTTCACCCAACTGCTTTTTACTACCGCGGACAGGCGATTTTCCTCATTAGTGAGGCCCTGCGCGGAGATGGAGCACTACTGCTCAATACAGCCGGCGAACGGTTCATGCCCCGCTACGAACCCGAATGGAAGGAACTCGCACCGCGCGATGTCGTAGCGCGCAGTATTCACCTGGAAATGCTACGTACCGGCAGCGCTTTCGTCTATCTGGACTTGGCTTCAGTCATGCCAGCCGAGAAAATCGCCGAGCGCTTTCCCAATATCCGCCAAGCCTGCCTGCAATATGGCATTGACCCGGCACGGGAACCTATTCCGGTCGTTCCAGCCGCACATTATTTCTGTGGCGGTGTTTGGGTGGATGATTGGGGGCGTACCAGCATCAAACGGCTTTACGCAGTGGGCGAGGTAACCTGCACGGGGGTACACGGCGCTAACCGCTTGGGCAGTTCTTCGATGCTGGAAGGATTGGTATGGGGTTATCGGGCAGCTAAAGATATCAGCCAAAGGCTGAGCGATTGGGAACACATCAACAGCGAGCATATCCCCCCCTGGCGAGATGAAGGCGCTGTGGAGGAACCGGACCAGGCGCTTATCGAACACGACCTAGCGACCATCAAACACACGATGTGGTTTTATGTGGGCTTGGTGCGTTCGCGTCGTCGCCTGGAACGCGCGATCCGTGACCTCACAAATCTACTCCAGGATATCGACACATTTTACCATACGACTAAGCTGGATGTAGGGATTATCAACCTGCGCAACTCGGCCACTGCGGCCACCATCGTCGCCCGAGCGGCCTGGGAAAACAGGGAAAGCCATGGCTGCCATTACCGCATAAACTAGATAGTGCAGGGAAACAAAAAGCAGCGCTGGCTAATGGCCGCGCCGCTTTTTAACGTATGCCGTGCAACCCGAGCTGTACCAGGCGCTGATTAACTTCACTGTAGGCGTCCTGATGAACATAGTAGCCGGTATTCGGCAGCTTCACCAGCGTGGCATCGGCCAAGGTGCGCGCCAGTTGTTCAGCCTCTTGGGCCGACGAGGTTTTGTCTTGCTCGCCGGCTAGAATCAACACCGGCATAGTCAAATCACCCAGGTCAGATAAACCGGCGATGCTGTCTTTGCGGGCATCGCGCATCCAGGTAAGCTGGAAACTGGTTGTCCCGCTGATATGGGTTGTGGATAGAATGGTTTCGCGCAGCGAATCCGTAAACCGCGTAGGATCGGCATAGCCAGATCGGCGTGATCTGCCCAGCAGCGGGCCAGCATTACGCGCCCATACCAACGATTTTCCGACCGCCGGTATACTGACTGCCGCATCGGAGAGCGGTCTGGCATCGTGATAGACGAGTGGCGAAATCAGGACGATTTGCTTGACATTTTGCGAACGTTCGAGCGCGTAACCCAAGGCTACTGCGCAGCCGCGTTGAAATCCCACCAGGGTTACCTGAGTGGCTCCCAACGTCGTCAGCACTTGATCGAGCAGCCGCACCTGGTCAGCCGCCATATAGCCAAGCGAAGTGTCGCGCGTCGAATAGCCAAAGCCAGGGAAATCGATGGCGATGACGCGTAAACCTGATAACCCCAATGCTTTGATATTGCCCGCAAAAGTTAATCCACCCTCGACATCGCTGCCATGCACAAACACCATCACCGGGCCGGTTTCCGGGCCGGCAACCGTCAGATGGACCGGTTGGCCGTTGACCTGCAGCCATGTCTCGGCGCGATCGGCCTGGATAGGTTCCTCATATTCCCAGGCATCCGCCGCGACATAGCCATATCCAGTAGCGAGCACAAAAGAGGCAGCGCACAGCAGGATGACGGCGAGGACAATATTAACGATAAAACGTAGCAGACGCATGAATCAGCTCTCCGCGAGATGGCACTGGAGGATATTCTAGGCGGTGCAACAAGGGATGTCAATGCTACTTACTGCATCCCCAATCAATGACCAGGGACCGGCCCAGGTGATGCGCACGTTAACCAGACGTCCCAGCCACTGCCTTTCGTCGGCAAAGAACACCAGGTGGTTGGTGCGAGTACGTCCGCGCCAGCGCCCCTTCTGGCGGCCGTCCACCAGCACTTGCACAATCCGACCGAGTTCAACAGCATTACGCTCGCGCGCAATCTCTGTCTGCAGCTCCTCGACGGCTGAACGGCGCGCCTCTTTGACTTGCGGCTGCACATCGTCAGGCCAGGCAGCGGCCACAGTGCCCGGGCGCACCGAATAAGCAGCCACGTGCACCATATCAAATCGCAACTCGCGCACCATCTCGAGCGAGCAGAGAAATTGTTCATCCGATTCACCAGGGAATCCAACGATAATATCCGTATTGATCGCGCTTTGCGGTTCGGCAGCGCGAATATGTGCAACGAGCTCACGGTAATGCGCTGCAGTATAGCCGCGCGCCATACGTTTGAGCACCTGGTCATCTCCGGATTGCACAGGCAATTCCCAGGCCTCACATACCTTGGGCAGAGAGGCAGCTATGTCGATGATGCGCTGGCTCAGGTCGCGGGGGTGCGAAGTTAGAAAACGGATACGCAGCAATCCTGGGATGTCGTGGATATTCAAAAGGATATCAGCCAGGTCGGGCTTGTCGGGTAAATCCTGACCATAGGCGTCCACGTTTTGGCCCAACAGCGTGATTTCGCGCGCGCCGCGTGCAACCAGCCGTTCGACATCCTGACAAATCTCGTGCACTGGTCGGCTGCGCTGGGCGCCGCGTCGCAACTGAACTATACAATAAGTGCAGTGATGGTCGCAGCCATAACTGATGGACACCATTTCCGCAATACGGCTGGAGGGCTCGATAGCTGCTGTTTGGATAGCCTGAGGGTTATCACGCGCCGCGACGAAACGCATCACTCCCTCGATATCGGAAGGAGCATAGAATCCCGCCACGAATGGATATCTGGCATGCAAATCGGCTACATTTTCTACAAAGCAGCCTAACACCACTAGATCGCGCATTTCGCCGTCGTTAACCAACGGCCGCAGCGACTGCATACGGCCGATTACCTTATCCTCGGCGCTTTGGCGCACTACACAGGTATTCAGGATCAACAGGCTTGCCTGGTCAGGCGCGGGCACAGAAGCATAGCCGTGCTGGGCCAGAGCATCTTCCAGACGCGAGGAATCGGCCTTATTCATCTGGCAGCCGATGGTCCACAAGTAGTATGTATGTCTAGGAATGCGGTCCATCGGCCTCCTGTTCAGAGGCGATAACGGGCTGCCTGGCGGCTGCAGCGACCTGGCGCGCCAAGACCGGCTGCAAAGCCTGTCCGGTATAGCTGGCGAGGTTTTCAGCAAGCTGTTCCGGGGTGCCCTCAGCGACGATACGGCCGCCGGCATCACCCCCTTCAGGGCCAAGGTCAATCAGCCAATCCGCACTCTTGATGACATCCAGGTTGTGCTCGATTATTACCACGGTATTGCCGTTATCCACCAGACGGTTGAGCACCTGCAGCAAGCGCTCTACATCGGCCATATGCAAGCCGACGGTCGGCTCATCCAGGATATAGAGCGTGCGTCCGGTAGCGCGCCGCGAAAGCTCGCGTGCGAGTTTGACGCGTTGGGCTTCGCCGCCGGAAAGTGTGGTAGCCGGCTGCCCCAAACGCACATATCCCAGACCGACATCGTGCAAGGTATCGAGTTTCGGTTTGATTGCCGGAATATTCTCAAAAAATGGCAGCGCTTCATCCACCGTCAAATCCAACACATCGGCGATCGTGATCCCTTTGTAATGCACCTCGAGCGCCTCGCGGTTGTAACGCTTGCCGTGGCAGACCTCGCAAGGCACATATACATCCGGCAAAAACTGCATCTCGATTTTAATGATGCCGGCGCCCTGACATGCTTCGCAGCGCCCGCCTTTGATATTGAATGAAAAGCGCCCGGCTTTATAGCCGCGCATCTTGGCCTCTGGAAGAGAGGCAAAGAGCTCGCGCACCGGCCCAAAGATATCAGTATATGTAGCCGGATTCGAGCGCGGAGTGCGCCCGATGGGCGATTGATCGATATCAATCACCTTATCCAGATATTGGATGCCCAGCAGGTCGTCGTGCGCTGCGGGGCGGTCCTGCGCATGGTGCAGTTCCTGCGCCAAACGGCGGTGGACAATATCCATCAGCAAACTGGACTTGCCGGAGCCCGAAACGCCGGTCAGCACCACCAGGCAGCCCAGAGGGATGCGTACATCGATGTTCTTCAGGTTGTTGGCACGGGCGCCTTTGACCAGCAGCGCTTTGCCGCTGCCGGGGCGGCGCCGCCTGGGCACCGGAATGGATAACTCGCCGGAAAGGTAGCGCCCCGTAAGCGATGCTCTATCTTCCAACAACTGCGGCACGGTGCCCTGAAAAATGACATATCCGCCGTGCTCGCCGGCTCCGGGGCCTAGGTCGACCACATAATCGGCATGCCGGATGGTATCCTCATCGTGCTCCACCACCAGCACTGTGTTGCCGAGGTCGCGTAGCTGAACGAGAGTCTCGATCAGCTTTTGGTTATCCCGCGCATGCAAGCCGATACTCGGCTCGTCGAGGATATAGAGCACGCCCATTAGCTGCGAACCAATCTGGGTTGCCAGGCGGATGCGCTGCGCCTCTCCGCCGGAAAGCGTGGCTGCGCCGCGGTCGAGCGTCAGATAGTCCAGGCCAACATTTCCCAGGAAGGTCAGGCGCGCCAGCAGTTCTTTGATAATATCCTTGGCGATGATACGCTGGCGTTCACTAAACTGCGCGCTTAACCCGGTGATAAAGCGGGCTGCATCGTTCACTGCTTTACGTGTCAGCTCATAAATCGAAAGACCCGTAATCGTAATTGCCAGGCTCTCCGGCTTGAGACGTTTGCCTTGGCACTGGGGGCAGGGATTGGTCGTCATATACTGCTCAATCCACTCGCGAATTCCAGCCGAACTCGTCTCGCTGTAACGGCGTTCGAGGTTCGGTATTACCCCCTCATATGTAGATTGATGGGTATGTTCGCGGCCGTAAGTATTGACATAGTGCACCTGTATCGTCTCGCTGCCCGAGCCGTAGAGCAGCACTTGCTGCACCTCCGCCTTGAGCTCCTGCCATGGGGTATCCATAGAAAACCCATAATGCTGGGCAACGGCATTGAGCAGGCTGTTAAAGTAGCTGTCGTCGTTTTTAGCTGCTTTGCCCCACGGCTCAATCGCTCCTTCTCCTAGAGATAGATTAGTGTCCGGGACAATCAGGTGCGGATCCAGCTCTTGCTTGATGCCCAGCCCTGTGCATGCAGGGCAGGCGCCGTGCGGGCTGTTGAATGAAAAGGTGCGCGGCTCGATATCCGGCAAGCTAATATTGCAGACTGGGCAGGCGTACTTCTCAGAGAAAAGATGTTCAGCGCCATCAACCTCAACGACCTGGACCACGCCATCCCCCAGCTTGAGAGCCGTCTCAAGTGAATCGCTCAAACGGCTGCGGTCGGCATCGAGCTGCTCCTGTTCATCAGGCAAATAGCGGCGTACCACCAGGCGGTCCACGACAGCTTCGATAGTATGCATCTTGTAGCGGTCGAGGGTAACATCTTCATCCGTGCCGACGATCTCGCCATCTACACGCGCGCGGACGTATCCGGCCTTGCGCAGATCATCGAGCACCTTTTTGTGCTCGCCTTTACGGTCGCGAATCAACGGCCCCAGCACCATAATGCGTGTGCCGTCCGATAAACGTTCGATAGCATCCACCATCTCCTGCACCGTCTGACGGCTGATTTCGCGGCCACAGTTTGGACAGTGCGGGATGCCCACGCGGGCGTATAGCAAACGGAGATAATCATATATCTCGGTAACAGTGCCGACCGTCGAGCGCGGGCTGCGGCTGGTGCTCTTCTGGTCAATGCTGATGGCCGGCGAAAGCCCATCGATATGGTCGACATCGGGCTTATCCATCTGGCCCAGGAATTGACGGGCATAGGCGGAGAGCGATTCGACATAGCGGCGCTGACCTTCGGCATAGATGGTGTCGAAAGCCAGGGAGGACTTGCCCGAACCGGATAAGCCGGTGATAACCACCAGTTTATCACGCGGGATATCCAGGTCTATTTCTTTTAGGTTGTGTTGGCGGGCACCTCGAATTGAAATATAGCCCTGCACCATAGTAACCTCATCTTATGCGTATTGGCAATCCTAAATTATAACGTGCGCCGACCCATCAGCCAAAATACGCATCAGGGAGCTCTTGTTGCCAGCCGTTTTCAAATCCAAGCTCCGCCAGTGCGTCCGCTGCAGTTTGATACTCTTCTACAGTGATGGTTCGGTTCAACTCGAGTGAGTCGACCGCGCGCCAGGCCGGGTAATACTGCGACATCAGGCTGACATGCACGCGATTTGTCATATTTTCGGCAATCCAACGCAGCACCTCGGCCGTTTGCGCGAGCCCGTTCGGTAACACTAGATGGCGGATAATCATGCCGCGGCGCGCCAAGCCTTGCTCATCCAGGAGCAGCTCCGTTCCTACCTGACGGAGCATCTCCAGCAAAGCAGGCCGGTTATGCGCTGCATATGCGCGGTACCCCGAAAGCCTGGCTGCGACGGCATCATCCGCATATTTACAATCAGGCAGGTAAATATCCACAATACCTTCCAGCAGCCTCAAGGTATCCACCTGATCGTAGCCGCTAGTGTTATATACCAGCGGGATGTGCAGGCCGTGCGTTGCTGCGGATTCAACCGCTGCCAGAATCTGCGGCACATAGTGGGTGGGGGTGACAAGGTTGATATTATGGCAGCCCTGCCGCTGCAGCTCGAGCATCATCCCACCCAGGCGTTCTGGCGTCACATCCTTGCCGGAGCCGAGCTGGCTGATGGGATAATTCTGGCAGAAGGAACAGCGACCGGTGCAGTATGAGAAAAATATCGTGCCTGAACCCTCTGTGCCGCTGATGGGCGGCTCCTCCCAGCGGTGAACATTCCAACTGGCCACGCGCACACAGGCAAGGGCGCCACAGAAACCCCTTTCACCCTGCGTTCGATTCACCCCGCACTGCCGGGGGCAAAGCGTGCAGTTCTCCAGAATCTGCTGCGCCCGGCGTACCCGCTGGTGCAGCTCCCCGCTGTGGTAGAGTGCCAGGTAAGATGGGTAAACAACGCTGCTCACCGGTGGGTTTGCTCCTGTTCAAAACGGCGGAATCGCTCCCACTCGGGCACATTCTCTTCCTCACGCAAGGTGCGCCGCAGTTCGAGGATCTGGTCGCGGATGAGGGATGCCTTTTCGAACTCTAGATTTTGAGCAAAGGTCTTCATCTGCTTCTCCAGTTCCTGAATCAGGCGGTGCGCCTCATATTTAGGCACCTGGGCAGCCGGATGCTCCACCTCAGCCTCAGCGCCGGCCCGCAAGGTGGATGTCAGATCGCGAATCTGCTTGACAATAGAACTGGGCGTGATGCCGTGTTCTGCGTTATAAATCTGTTGGATTGCCCTGCGCCGGTCAGTTTCATCAATTGCGCGCTGCATCGAATCGGTCACTGTATCAGCGTACATAATCACCTGCCCGTTGACGTGGCGGGCAGCGCGGCCAATCGTCTGAATGAGCGAAGTGCCGGAGCGCAGGAAGCCTTCTTTATCGGCATCCACAATCGCCACGAGCGATACCTCAGGTAGGTCCAGACCTTCACGGAGCAGGTTCACTCCTACCACCACATCATAGACGCCTGCACGCAAATCGTGCAGGATATCGACGCGCTCAAGAGTTTCGATTTCGGAATGCAAGTAGTGCACATTGATATCGGCCTCCCGCAAGTATTCTGACAGGTCTTCAGCCATACGCTTGGTGAGTGTAGTCACAAGAGCGCGTTCGCCGCGCTGCACCCGTTGTTTGAGCTCAGCGATGAGGTCGTCAATCTGCCCATGCGTCGGACGCACAGATATTTGCGGGTCCACCAGGCCGGTCGGGCGGATTACCTGCTCAACTGCCTGAGTGCTAACCGAAAGCTCGTAAGGGGCCGGCGTTGCGGAGACGAAAATACACTGCTTGATATGATCCTCAAACTCGGCAAAGGTTAACGGTCGGTTATCCATCGCGGAAGGCAGGCGGAAGCCGAAATCGACCAGCACCTGCTTGCGCGCCTGGTCACCGTTGTACATCCCGCGGATCTGTGGCACGGACATGTGCGATTCATCGATGAACATCAGGAAATCCTCGGGGAAGTAATCGAGCAGCGTCCAAGGCGGTTCACCCGGCTGGCGCTGGGAGAGGTGGCGCGAGTAGTTCTCGATACCGGAGCAGTAGCCGACCTCACGCAGCATCTCCAGGTCATACCGCGTACGCTGTTCCAGGCGCTGGGCCTCCAACAGCTTGTCAACCTTGCGCAGGATATCGAGCTGTTCGTCAAGCTCCTGCTCGATGCTCTTGAGCGCCAATTCCAGCTTTTCTTTGGGGGTGACAAAGTG
The DNA here is from genome assembly GCA_021372475.1 of Chloroflexota bacterium. Lineage (GTDB taxonomy): Bacteria > Chloroflexota > Anaerolineae > UBA1429 > UBA1429 > JAJFUJ01. The sequence goes on from JAJFUJ010000006.1 coordinate 18,240, forward strand.
CTTGGCGGGATAGATATCGAGCGCTTTATGCTGGAGCAGTACCTCGCCGGTCAACACGTCGACCTCCAGCAGCCTGTCAACTTCATCGCCCCAAAACTCGGCGCGGTAGGCAGTGGTACCGTAGGCCGGCATCACCTCAACGGTATCCCCTCGCACTCGGAATTTGCCGGGCGAGAGGGCCACATCATTACGCTCATAATATATTTGTACAAGCTGACGTAGCAGTCTATCGCGCGAATGCACTGTTCCTTGAACCAGGTTGATCACTTCACGGCCGTATTCTTCCGGATCTCCCAAGCCGTAGATGCATGATACGGAAGCCACAATCACAACATCTCGCCGTGCAAAGAGCGACGCCGTCGCCGACAGACGCAGCCGTTCAATCTCGTCATTTATCTGAGCGTCCTTTTCTATATAAGTATCTGTGCGCGGCAAGTAGGCTTCGGGTTGATAGTAATCATAATAGCTGACAAAGTATTCGACGGCATTTTGGGGGAAGAATTCCTTGAACTCAGAGTAGAGCTGCGCCGCGAGTGTCTTATTGTGGGCAATGACCAAGGTTGGCCGGGCAGCCTGGGCGATAATGTTGGCCATCACATACGTTTTGCCGGAGCCAGTGACTCCCTTGAGCGTCTGATAACGGTCGCCGCGATTCACCCCTTCGACCAATTGAGCTATTGCGGTAGGTTGATCGCCTGTAGGGGCAAAATCGGATACCAGTTTATATTCCATGCGGGCAAACCCTCCTGCAAGTAAGGTAGATTATAGACCATTTGTTCGAATAGCGCAATGCCAGATGAATAGAGGGTGTTGAAAAAGTATCCAATAGGAGATACCGCAGTGTCTGAAAGACAGAGTTGCGAACTCGCAGATCATTCCCACGGAAGCGGGAATCCATTTGAGCCTTACTTTTATTCTTACTATTATATGATATATTTCATTATATATCAGATTAGTACTGGATTCCAGCCTGCGCCGGAAGGGGCACGCGCAGCGTGCCCCCACGAGCAGGCACACAGGGGGGCAAGTATCAGGAAAGAACCTCTTTTTCAACACCCTCATCGGATTGTATGTTGACGCCCTTCCTGTGCTAGAATACGCGCAGCAATATGCGCAGCAACGCGGTTCTCTTCAAAATCAAAAACGAGGTAAGGAAAATGGCAATCGGCAAGGTTAAACAAAAGGGCGTTGTCGGGGTGATGATTGTCGGGCACAAGGAGTACTGGCCTCAGTTTCCCAACCAGCGGGCCGATAATATCGCCTCCGGCGAATGTTTCGAGGAACTGCTCGAACGCTGCGGCGCCGAAGTAATCCGCTATGTGGCCGACGACGGCACGCAGATGATCGATACCCCGGAAAAGGCGTTTGAGGCCGGGATATTCTTCAAAAAACACGATATCGACCTGTGCTTTATCTACCTGCCCAACTATGTGGCCTCCGGCAGGTATATGATTGGCGCGAAGCAAGTCTGCTGCCCGATTATCCTCATCGGCCACCAGGTGCAGCACGAGGTGGGGTCGACGCCGGTCGCAGAGTCGGGAAGTTACGGCGGCCCCTGCTGCGTGACGGAAGCCTATAATGCCCTCGAGCGCTGCGGCATCGAGCCGAAGGATTTCATCTTTGGGCGGCAGAGCGGCAAGTGGTACGCCGCAGCCTTTGAAAAAGAGGTCAATGAGTGGTGCCGAGTCGCCGATGCCATACGTTCTTATAAAGGCGCCATCTTTGGGCACCTTGGGCATTCCTATGAAGGCATGCTCGATATGAACTTTGACCCGACCACCTTCACGCGCTCCTTTGGCGTGCACGTCAAGATGCTCGAGATGTGCGAGCTGGTCGAATATGTGAAGGGAGCAACCGAGGCCGAGATAAAGGAAAAACTCGATGAGATGAACGAGAACTTTATCTACCTCGATCCATCCTACGACTCGACGACGGTGCCGATTAACCAGGAGGATATCGACTGGGCCGCCCAGTGCGCCGTCGGCCTGGATAAGCTGGTGGCGACCAATCACCTCTCCGCCATGGCCTACTATTACGAGGGACTCGATAACTACTATGAGCGGGTCGCTTCCAACCTCATCATCGGCAACTCGCTGCTCGTCTCCAAGGGCATCTCGCTGGCAGGCGAATCCGATATGAAGACCTGCATGGCGATGTACACCACCTCGGCCATTGGCGCGGGCGGCTCCTTTGCCGAGTACGGCATCGACCTGGCCGATAATATCATGCTCGTCGGGCACGACGGGCCTCACGACATCCGCATCAGCGACGCCAAGCCGACCATCCGCGGGCTCGGGCTCTATCACGGCAAACGCGGCCATGGCATCTCGGTCGAGTTCAGCTTAAAGACCGGACCGATCACCATGCTGGGACTTTCGGTCGATATCAACGGGCGCTTCCGCTTCATCGGGGCCGAGGCGGAGAGCCAGCGCGGGCCGGTTCCGCAGAATGGCAACACCTATACGCGGGCGCTGGTCAAGAGCCCCATCAACCAGTTCGTTGTGGATTGGGCCAAGGCCGGCAACACGCACCACCTCTCGCTCTGCCTTGGCCACAACAACGGCGTCATCAAAAAGCTCGCCAGCGCTCTGCCGGATGTCAAGTTCATCGAGGTTGAGTAAAGGCTTATAGGATGAGTTGGCTGGCATAGACAAGGGCAGCGCAGCAGGGATACAGAAGAATAATTCGAGGTGTCGAATCCGTGCGGCGGGGCGATTGCTGCAGCGGCGAGACGCCGGATGCCGAGGGCCAGCGCGCCCTGCGCCGCACCATGGCCACCTGCGAGTCCCCGGCTGACCTGGCGCACCTGAAGACATTGCATGAATTGACTTAAGCAGGAGGCTGTATGGGACGAGTCGATGGCAAGGTGGCGGTTATCACCGGTTCTTCCGGCGGGATGGGCGAGGGCATCGCCCGTCGCTTGGCCGCGGAAGGCGCCGCGGTTGTCATCTCCGGCCGGCGCGGCGAACGCTGCCGGCAGGTGGCCGCGGATATCAACAACCAGGGCGGGCGTGCATATGCCCTGCGCGCCGATGTTGCAGTGGAGGCGGATTGCGTCGCGCTCATCAGAAGCGCCATGGAGCGCTTCGGCAAGCTCGATATCCTCGTTAATAACGCCGCCGTCACGCCGATGGAGCCCGACCTGCAGGTAAGCACCGCGATGTGGGATGCGGTGTTCGATGTCAACGTGCGCGGCGCCTTCCTGTGCTGCCGCGAGGCCATCCCCGTGATGCGCGCGGCCGGCGGCGGCTCAATCATCAACATCGGCACCGGCATGGCCTATGTCGGCTCGACCAGCCGCCTGGCCTATTCCTGCTCCAAGGGCGCGTTGCTCACCCTCACCAAGACCCTGGCGCGCACCTACGCCCCCGAGCACATCCGCGTCAACTGGGTGATGGTGGGCTGGGTGGCTACGCCGGGCGAGGTGGCGCTCAAGACCGAGACCTACGGCGATGGCGAAAAGTTCCTGGCGGATGCCGCCGCGCGCTCGCCCCTGGGCGAACTGGAATCGGTCGATGACATCGCCGCCGGCGTGCTCTACCTGGCCTCGGATGAGGCCAGCCATGTCATCGGCTGCGAGTTGAATATCACCGGCGGCCGGCGCATTTAAGCCGGCTACCTAACTATCCGATATAACTCGTCCCGCCTTTGAAAATGCCATCCGTGTAGGGGTGATCGCGGCGGGGCGTCGCACCTCCAAAGAGAATATCCGTTTGTTGTAGGGCGCGATGCATCCGCGCACATACTATCATCGGACGATTCACTCGCCATCGCGGATGCATCGCCCCCTACGGCAACCGAAGCTGGACTCGCGACCTTTAGGTCGCGACCGTATTGCTTGTGCGCGGATGCATCGCCCCCTACAGCAACCGAAGCTGGGCTTGCGACCTTCAGGTCGCGACCATATTGCTGTGCGCGGCTCGCGCATGTCCTCTTTGAAGCCGCAGCGCGCCCCCACCTTACGCCCCGGTAACCCGAGGGCTGGACTCGCGACCTTCAGGTCGCGACCGTATTGCTATGCGCGGATGCATCGCCCCCTACGGCAACCGAAGCTGGACTCGCGACCTTTAGGTCGCGACGGTATTGCTTGTGCGCGGATGCATCGCCCCCTACAGCAACCGAAGCTGGGCTTGCGACC